>NZ_JAALCR010000003.1:0-300000 GCF_011065895.1 Paludisphaera rhizosphaerae
GAGGGTTGCGGTCGGATCTCCGAGGATGACCGTGCTTTCTACGTCTTTCGCGGCCAGAGAGGCGTAGAGCAACGCGCCACGGGCGGTCGGCAGGTCGAGCAGCCTGCTTTTTTCGAATTCGTACGTCTCGCGCAGGCCGCCCAAGGGACGAAACCAGGCTTTCAGGGCGTGGCCGATCGGCTGGTGGAGGTAGAGATTGTCGTAGAGGGCCCGGACAAGCTCACCGGTCAATTGCTGACGAGTGAGGGGGTGCTGAAGGGTCCAGTCGAAGGTCGGCTCGACATGGCCGACGAACGCCCGGGCCGGTCGCTCCCCGCCGAGGAGCTTTCGGGGGAGCGGGGCGGAGACCGGGCCAAGGCGTGCCACCGCCTTCAGCACGGCTTTCGCCGACGACCCATCGGCGATCACTCCGTCGAACCGGTCCAGGCCGTCCCCCCCGGCCGAGCAGCAGGCGTGGGCGTACCAGATCGAGCCGTAGGGATCCCACCTCGCCAGCAGTTTCGCGAGGTCGAGCGCGCGGAGGTCTCGGTCGACCGGGATGCCCAGCGTGTCTCGCATCTCCTGCTGTTTGTCTTCCGCCGTAGGCGCCGTCCGACCGTGGCTGGTGGTGACCACCAAACCAGGGCGGACCTCTGCGAGTTTCTGGATGAGCGCACCGCCACCGGCGTCCGCTCCCGCGAGTAAGTCCGCCTTCATGTCGGCGTCGCTGCTGTACTTCTCGTAGAGCGGCCTCGCGATCGCCTCGCGCATGAGGTGGGTGATGTCGGTCACGGAATGATCGACTGCCCAGACGAGTGCGCGAGCACGGTCGGCCGACGGCTTGGCCTCGGAGCCAGCCCAACCGGCGATCAGCGCGTCAACGTAGCGACTGAGCCCTTCCTCGTCGAGGTCGAGGCGGCCGACCGCGTGTGTGGCGTTGAGGATGTACTGGAATTCCCAGGGGATTTGCTCAGGAGTTCCGCAGATCAGCAGGTAGTACGGGATCTCCCTATCCCCCAACCCGTACGTGGTGGCGGAGATCGCCTGCGGTTGGCTCCGGGAGCGAGAACGAAGCAAGCTGTAGCGATACTCCCAGGCTTTGTCGTAGCGAAAAACCGGCACGCTCCCTTGCTTGGCCTTGCGATCGGCGATCAGGCGTTTGATCGCCTCCGGCGCTCCGCCGAGATCTTCGGCGGCTCCGGGCGAGGCGTCAGACTGTTCCGGCAGAATCACGCCCCAGCCGACCCGGCTGTCGGTCCAGTTGCTGTAGTCGGCCGGCTGCGGCGGCGCGAGGTGCTGCCGATCCGCCACTGGATTCGTGACCATCCACCGTAGGGCCGTCCCGGCGAGCTTGCCGGAGGCGGCGGCGGCTTCCGCCTCGTCGACGTCAAACCAGCAGGCGTTCAGGCGGAGTTCGATCGGGTCTGAGGGGGAGGCGTCGGGCATGGACGAAACTCCAGCCGGTTAGGAAAGCAAAAGCGCCTTGAGCTCACGGATCCGGGCGTCGATCCGCGCGAGCTTCGAGGGTGGGGCGGTGGCCCCCAGGCTCGCGCGAAACTTGATCAGATAATCGAGCTCTTCCAACAACTCCTCGTCGTTCGGTACCGGCTGCAGCACGAACGCCTCTGGTCGGACGTAGATGACCGGCACGGTCCACTCGCGCAGGTCGGCTGGGTCGACTCGCAGGGTGTTCACCAACTCGCGCCGCGTCCCAACCAGGGCGCCTACCCATTCGACCTCTGAGAGAGACCCGTCCTGGACGGCCGCGATGATTTGAAGAATCTCCCGATAGAACGGCCGGCAAAACACGTGCGCGTTGGTAGGAGGGACTTTCTCACGCATCCCGACGACCGCAGGTACGAGATGCTTCTGCACCAGCGAGCGCGCCAGCGACGGAAGGCCGCGGGGCAGCGCGCTCTCACAGCAGTTGAGGACCAGCAGCCAGAGCGAGTCCAATAGCGCCGGTTGGGCGATCAGGTCGCCGATCACCACTGGGACGCTTTCGGGCCTGTCGATCAACTCATCGAGGGCCGTGGCGAACAGCAGAGTCGGACCGGCCTGCGACGTCCCCCCGCCCGCCGTGCCGTGGCAGAAGAAGTGAGCCAGATGAGGCTTGTCGCGTACCAGTACGTCGAAGAGCTGCTGCCGGCTGTCAAATCGCTCCGCGACGACCGGCGCGCCGTCTCGGGCCCACTCCGCGACCGCCGTCAGATCGTCGTCGTCCTTGGTGAGGACCGTTATCCGCCAATCGAGATGAGCGCGGGCCGGATCGAACGCGGCCCGCAGCTCCTCAAGCTGCGACCGGCCCGAGACCCCTTTCGCGGCGAGCACCACAAGGACCCGAAGCTGGGATTCGAGCGCCGCGCGGATGGTGGTGTCACCCCCCTCCATCCCCGTCATCCGGCCGACCGGCCAGCGCGAGTCGAGACCGAGGAAGGTGGGCGGGTTGCCGGCCCTCAGGGCCTCCCATGGGAGATCCTCGACGACCTCGTCGTTCATATGCACGAAGATCGGCTTCGCCGGATCTCCGGGGCTTGCGGTCAGGGCCGCGGCGATCACGGCTTTGTAATGCTCAAGATTGCGAAGACAATGATCCAGAGCGTCCCCCGCCTCACCGACCAGGCCAGCCCGGTTCATCCCTGGGTTGCTAAAGTCCTGGGCCCATGTCGCTGTTCGGTCGAGTGCGAATAGAGGGAGCCTGACCGGATCCAGACCCGCCGCCCCCCGGACCAATCGAAGGATGTGGCCCCCCTCCGCGGCCTCAATGCTCAGGACGATCCGATTCATTCCCCGCTCCCCTCCAATTTGCGAGTCTGTGATTCGGCTGGAGGGGAGGCTTCGTCCGCGGCCGGCGGAGCCGCTGTCTCGGCGGAGAGGCGGCCGGCGACGTCGTGGACGCTCTGGGTGATTTGCGGGGCGTCTTTGAGGAATTGCGTCACTTCGTCCCAGGCCGAGGCCAGCGCTCGTTCCGCGTTCGAGGAGTCTAATGAGGCGTCCAACGAAAAGGCGGCTTCGTGACCAGGCAGCCGAACCGTCGCCTTGATGACAGCGCCAAGTTTCCGCTGGGAATCGTCGAGCTGGATCTGTTTCTCCCGCAGCAGCCGGAGGTGGGGCGCCAGATCGGCCGGGTCGAGCCGCCCGGCGAGTCCAGGCTGCTGGGTCAGGTTGGCGACGATCCGCTCCGCGTTGCCGAGCTCGCCGGCCAGTTGCGAGACGCAACGCGACATCTCCGCAAGACGGCCGACGTCGTTAGGGGCCGGTCGGTCGACCAGCATCGGGGCCGTACTCTCGACGGCTTCCTCCAGGGCCTGCGCATAGCCCCGAACGGCCGCCTCCGCCTCGGTCATCGGATCGGTCGCCGGTTCCGACTCATCAATCAGACCTTCGATGAACTCCAACGCCTTCTGTCGGCCGCGCCCCGTTCCCTGCCCACGCCCTTTCTCCAGCTCGATCAGAGACCGTTGCTGGCCCAGAAACCGTTCAGTCGCCGCCACCCAGCGAACCCGACGTCTGCTGCTCGACGGCCCGCTCAATCCTGCCCCGCCGACAGTCGACGGCTGCAAGTAGGTCGTAATCGGCGCCATGGGCGGTAGGGACGGCTCGCACAGGTGACGATACATCTCTCGGACCGGATCCGGCCCGTCGTTGCCAAAGGAGTCGTGGACGAATGCAGGCCCCGGCAGCCGGCGGGCCAGCCCGTCCGCGAGGAGACGAAGCCCTTCCGGGGAGTAGTTGTCGCGAGGCGATGCGAAGCCGACCGCCCACGCCCCCAGCCGAGTCAGGAACCCAGCGATCTGTTCAGGGCCGACGAACCGGGCGATGGCTCGATCCCGATTGCGGGTCGGAGACTCGGCCAGCGCCACTGCTCCAAGGCCGAGCGATTCATACCCGTGGGCTACGAAATGGACGACGCTGACCGGTTCGCCGGGCGGCAACCGGTCGCCGATCCACCTCAGCCAGGGGTTCTGTGTCTCCGGACCATCGACCACCCGCATCCTCGCCTCTGGCGTGTCGTACGCCGTCGAGGGTGGTTCGTAGACCGTCAACGACCGGCCCGGGGCCAGGCCCTCAATCCGACCGCTCAGTTGCGAGAACATCGCGGCGTCGGCGAACACATGGATCGCGACGTCAGGCGCTGGCGCTCGGGCGATCTCGGCGACCAGCCTACTGATCGAATCGACTACGTCGAAATTCGCCTTGGCCACGGGCGCGCTAGCACAGACGACCACGCTCAGCGGATTCGGCTCTGGAATGGGGGCTGGAGGCAGATAGGCCTCACGCAGAACTGGGCGGCCGAGTTCCGGCTGGATCACCGCCTCCCAGGAATGTCCCGGCAACAGCCCCGCCGGGCTGACGAATGCAATCCAGAGCGGCTCGTGGTCCGGCATCTCAGCCGCGGCGAGCAGGTCGCGCACGTTACCGAGAATCCCACGGCGCAACGGCGAGGCATTCCCTGGACGGAGGAGTGCCGGCAAGTCCTTGACCTTGACTCCGAGTTCGAGACGCTTCTGGCCGCCGATTACAAGTCGAAACTGAGCCGCCTCGTCGGGGGTTCCGACGCCGACGAGGCGGATTTCCAGGCGGGCATGGGGAATCGAGTCGGACATGTCGACTTGGCTCCGAGGACGCCAGGGCACGGCGGAACGATCAGGAGAGTCGATCAGAGCACCCGCTCTGTCTCGACCATCATAGCCTGGCCGCTGATGATCCGCTCCACGATCACCCCCAGCCGGTGCCACGCCTTGACCAGGCCGTCCGGCCCGAGGTCGCCGCTGATGCCCCGGTCCCAGTCAAGCGGCGGGCCGGCCGGCGCGGCTTCTGGCAGGACGTGATCCGGGCGCTGGGCCGGCCACCAGGCCAGGCCGTTGCCGCCACCGCCGTGGGGTTCCCATCGGCAGGCGTAGAAGTCGGCCTGCCATGGCAACGCGTTCCCCTGGGTGATCTGGCCCGGCTTGACAACCGCCGCATCGATGCGGAACGGAGCGGCGTACGTCGCCGGATCCTTCATGATGCGACCAGCCTCGATACCCGGGAAGAACGCCCCTCCTGAACAAGCCCGGAGCACCGTTCTTGTGAGTCCTTCTGGTCCCGGATCGTCCGGCGGCGGGCTCGTGAGGTCATCTGTGTAGGTCCCGTCGGCCCAGGCCGCCAGGTACCCGTACTGCACCCGCGTCAGCGGGAGGACCTGCTGGGAGTTCGTCTCGTCGTGCAGCCGAGGCATCCACAAGCCCGCGTTTGGTTCCGCCGGGTCCGGAATTGGACTGACTCGTGGATCGCGGAGTCGGTTCAGCACGTCGGCGGCGATCGCCGGACCGGTCGCCGGGTTCGCCAGAAGGGCCCAGTTCCGGGCGAAGTGACCGGGGCGGTTCCCCGAGTGGCCCTGACGAGCCCGACGGTTGACCCACTGGTAGCCGACGGCACGGGCCAGGATCGGCTGAATGTCCCTCGTGAACGACGGCGAGGCTGGGGCGGCCAACTCCCCTTTGTCCACAGCGACCTGAAACGCCACATCCTCAAGAGTCACCAGGTTGAAGACGCCGGGAGCGAAGTCCGGCGGGCCGACGATGACCCACGCCCCAACCGCGTCGATCGACTCCCCTCCGGCAACAGGTTCCACCTTCGCCTGGACGAAGCCGTCGGAAGTGTCGTCGAACCATCCATCGCTGTCGGCGAATCCCTGGATCGGTCGGGCGGGGTTGGGCTGAGCGGGGACCGAGTCGGACGTCCCGGTCCCGCCGACGACGATCAACCTCCCGTCCTCATCTGTGTGAGCCGCCCCAAGCGGGACCGAAACCCCCTGGAATTTCCCGCCGTCGAAGGTCTGAACCGGCTGGCTCGTCCCGACGAACGTCCGCGGCCCCGGATCGATGATGAGGGCCGCGTTCGCCGCGTCGTCGTTCGGCGTGGCGCTGTTTCGAAATCCGGGCGCGGCGAACCGCTTGGCCGCCCCCTTTCGATTGACCACATGGACGGTCCAGGTGATCTTCGCGTCCGCCGGTTTGACCTCCTCGAAGCCGATCAGCGCCCCAGCGTCGTTGCGCTCGCACTTGTACACACGGAAGCGGGCCGCCTGTCGCAGCAGTGCGCCCGCGTCGTCGCGGTATTGAGACGGCGGAGCCTCGCCAGGCTCGGGCCCAAGGAAAAAGGAATCGCTCGTACCAACCCGGGCGACCCCGATGGCCGGGTGGATCTCGAAGGTCGTGGGCATGCGCGGTCTCCCCAAAGTCTAGGTGTCGGTTCGTTGCAACCGTGGTCAATTCGGCTTCGCGGCCTGGAGGTTGTCTCGGACCATCGTGACGGACGTAACGACGCCGCCGAACCCGGGATCGCCCGTCGGCGTGGCCGCGTACTTCGCGGCTAGCGTCGTCGCGTCGTCGATCTCCTGGGTGAGCTTCTCGATGATGACCGCCCAGGCCACCTTCGGGATTGCGGAGAGCCGGTACTGCCCGTAGAACTCGAAACTCGGCCCCGCCGTTTCGCCGTCATCCTCTCCCTCGATGGCTGGCAGCCCGGTCAGCAGCAAGGCCAACGGCTTGATCACGAACTTCATCAGGTCGATCAGGGCGCCGTTCAACACTTCCCGCTGCTCGGCCGACTCGCCCCCGAAGGCGAAGTACTGCTGGAAGACCAGAATCATGGAGGTGTAAAGACAGTTGAACAGCTCGACGGCGGCCCGTGTGTCGAGGTTCGTAATGAGGTTTCCGCCTGTAACCCCTCGGTGGGTGCGGGTCAACGGATTCTTCAATACCTTTCGAGCCGGGTCGAAACTCGGATTGGCGGCCACCTCGGCTCTCAATTCACTCAGAACGCCGAAGAAGACGTGATAGTGGGAGTACTCCGTGGGATCCTCGTAGGCCTCCCCCTCGGCCATGAGAGAGGTCAGGGCTGCAACCGCCTGGTCCCGGTTGTCCGCCCGATCGGGGTGGACTGGCCCACCGATCAGGTCGACGTCCTGGGACGCGGTGTTGAGGAACAGTTGGGCCTCGGGCAGAGTCTGGAACGCCTCAATGATCTCCGCGTACAATTCTCCCACGTGCTTGTAAGAGATCTCCTCGGGAGCCAGGGCGGCCTCCGGCCCCGGAGCCTTCTCGTTCTGCTCGAATCGGACGAACCGGGAGAGCGAGTCGTCTCCGAATCGCTCCAACTCGAACGGGATGTCGGGCGGATAGAACTTGGGCGGTTGCGGGAAGTTCGGGCGTTGGAAGTGTGGGGCGCCGCCGATCGCCGAGAGCAGGTTCGTGACCGTCGCCAGGTGCTCCATCTCCTCCTTGGCGATGCGGACGATCTTAAGACGCCACTGGTTGAGCTTGGCCTTCTGAGAGGCCGTCAGCGTGGGATCGTTCGGAGGCTTCATGGAGTAGACCGCGAACAGGTACTGGCAAGCCAGCCCGTGTTCGAGTTCGGACGCCTCCGTCAGCGCCATCAGCAATTCTTCTCGAGTCTTGATCATCGGCGGACTCCATCAGAGGCCGGTCAAGGGGCCGAGTCGATCCGCACGACGCGGCCGTCCAAGGTCAGCAGGTAGAGCTCGCCCACCGCATCCTCGCCGAACGAGGAGATGCCGGAGATCGTGCCGCCCGGCAGGATCTCGTCGGTCCGTTCGGTGTGCTCAGCGACAGTCGCGCCGTCGAACTTCAGCGACCAGATCGGGCCGGTCGTGTCGGCGAAGAAATAGGTTCCCTCCAGTCCCGAGATCGCCTCCCCGCGATACACATATCCGCCGATGATCGCCACGCCGTCGTTGTGAGTGTATTCGAAGAAGGGGTCGACTGCGTCGGACGGGACCGGGTCGCCGACGCCGGGAGTCCGCTTCGTGCCCTCTTTCGGACGCCAGCCGTAGTTGACGCCGCCTGCCGCTCCGGCCTTCTGGAAGTTCAGTTCCTCCCGCTGGTCCTGCCCGACGTCGCCGATGTAGAGATCGCCGGTCTTACGGTCGAAACTGTTCCGCCAGGGATTCCGAAGCCCGTAGGCCCAGATCTCGCCCCGGGCGCCGGCGGTGTTCACGAAAGGGTTGCTCGTGGGAATGGCGTAGTTTCGATCGGAGTCGCCGGGAAAGTCATCGCCGTTGACGTCGAGACGGAGCATCTTCCCTAGCAATTCCCCCTTGTTCTGGGCCCGGTTGCCCGGGTCGTTCCCGGAACCTCCATCCCCCAACGCCGCGTAGAGGAAGCCGTCTGGGCCGAACCCCAGCCACCCGCCGTTATGGTTCGGAAACGGCTGGGGGGAGCCAAGGAGCGGGAGAATGCTCGCAGGGTCAGCCACGTCCGGGTCGGACGACACCGTGTAGCGGCGGAGACTCGTCGCCCCGCCGACTACAGTGCAATTCACATAGAAGAATCCGTTCGTAGCATAGTCAGGGTGGAACGCCAGGCCGAGCAGCCCGCGTTCACCGCCGCCGCTCAGCCCCGCGATGGTCAGGAACGGCCGATCGACGACCTTGCCCGTGCTCCGACGGATAATTCGAATGCTCCCGGTCTGTTCGACTACGAACAGGCGGTCTTCGTCCCCGGGCGGGGCGGTCAGGAAAACCGGACGCGACAGCGTCGTTGTGATCTCCGTCCCGATGAGTTTGGGCATGACGCCACCTCGTCGCTTGAATAAGGACGCATGCTGCGGAGATTTTGTTACAGCGCCTCTCGACCCAGACAGAGGAGCGAGCGTAGGTTCTAACAAGGCTGGAAACCGACAGGCAACAAAATAACTAGATTGACGACTAGATTTACCGAAACGGGCGGGCGCTTGCTGGTAAAGTTAATATCTATTAGTACAAAAACGCGCCTCCACTCGTCGCAAAGCCCTCCAGAAAGCGAGCTTCATGCCAAACCAGTCGAGCGGAGAATGCTCTGATGACGACCAATCCGGTTACGGGATTCGGCTGGACGTTGGATCGGTTTACGACGCCGTGGTGTTCGGCGGAGGTCCGGCGGGCGCCGCCGCGGCGCTCGAGCTAACCCGCCGAGGTGCGACGGTAATCCTTCTAGAGCGGTCTCGCTACGACCTTCGCCGGGTCGGTGAGACCCTCTCTCCAGAGGCGGCGGGATGGCTCGTACGACTCGGTCTGGGGAACGCCGTCCCCGCCCGCCACGGCCTGCCCTCGCCCGGGGTGGTCGCCGCTTGGGACTCGGACGAACCGGTCGAGACTGATTTCCTCTTTGCGGCTCGCGGGCATGGCTGGCACGTGGATCGGACCCGTTTCGACGCCGATCTCGTCGATGCCGCAGAGGCCGCAGGGGCTCAGGTGTTTCGGGGAGCCCGGCCCCGTGACTTCCGTCGAGCAGGGCATGGTTGGCGTGTGAACGTCGAGATCGGGGGCCGCGGAGTCGAACTCTCCGCCCGATGGCTGCTCGACGCCACAGGCCGCGCCGGGTGGCTCACGCGACGACTGGGTGTAAAACCGGACCTGACCGACCCATTGATCGCCGTTGTCGCCCGGTTCGACCATGCAATAGGTCCCGATCGGCGTCTCCTCGTCGAGGCCGTCCTCGGCGGTTGGTGGTATCTCGCCCCGCTGCCCGACGCGCGAGGAGTGGCGGTCTTCCTCACGGACGCGGACCTGCTCCGGCCCGAGGGCGCGGTAAGCGCCTGGAAGCGCGGACTGTCAGCATCTCGGCTGATCCACGAGCGGTTGGGAGAAGGTCGCCCTGCCGAAGTTCGCGTCGTGGCCGCCGGAACTCGCTGGACCGGAACCGTGGCCGGCCCCGGCTGGCTGGCGATCGGGGACTCGACCTTGGCCCATGACCCGCTGACCGGCTCTGGCGTTGGCCAGGCCCTTGCCGCTGGTTGGGAAGGTGCCGCGGCCGTTGCCTCGACCGACGACGGCGACGCCGATGCCATCCCCGAGTATCAGCGGTCGGCCGAAGCGAAGTTCGGCGAGTACATCCGACAGTGCCGAGCGATGTACCGACGGGCTGCTCGTTGGCCGACCGATCCATTTTGGAGTCGACGGCTCGCGGCCGGAGATCATTCGGTGTAGGACTCCATCATGCGTCGTCCAGCCGATTCGCCGCCCAGCGTGGACCTGCGACGGGAGTCGCCGCCGATTCGGTGGATTCGCCCTCGTGAACTGGGTAAGTCCTGGACCGGTCCTTCCATTCTTGCTCGTCGATTTCACGGCGGGAGGTCGACGAACTAGCAATTCCGGCAGGTTCGGTCAGCCCCGGATCGAGCATCTCCGAACCACCCAATCGCTCGATCAGAAATACTGATCGTGCGCCATCCTATGATTTAGAGGGCGCACTTTGACAATTCGGTTTCGGTGTTGGATTACGCGAGGGCTCTTGCCTCGGTTTGCGGCATCGGATCGAACGAAGCCGCCGAGCGCGGCCGAAATCCAGATATAAAACGTTGTAATATAGCAATTTGCGTCGACCGACCTCAGCCGTTGACGCCTGCGAGGGAACCCAATCGGACCCAAACCGCAGAACGATTCGGCGGGCGGTCGGCCACCAAAGTCGACGGCGGGTCGGACCGCATCGACGCGGCTGCTAGGGACGCCAGGGCGACTGGTAAGGATCGAGCGCGTGGGAAGCTCCGAACCGGGGAACGGCTTCAACGACGGCAGGCTCGAAATCTGGCCGAACGAACCCAACGGAATGGCCGTCAACCGATTATGCAACAAGGTTTTAAGGAATTCGCACGGGGCACGCTTTCGACGAACGAAGCCGCCGTCGGCGGACGGCGTCGGCGTGGCTTGGGGATGTGGGATCAGCATTGACCGGAAGGAGAGCGGGCGGCATGATCCCGGTGCCGGGGGCGGTGCGCCGGGCCCTGGAATCGCGGTCGCCGGCCGCCTTCCGAAATCTAGGCGCAAACCGGGGTCGAGGGAGTGGCCCGATTATGCCGATCGCTCACGTCGTCCTGGCGGCCGCTGCGCTGGTGGGATGGTCGGACATCACGATCCAGGCTTCGCGCGGCGATCGCGGGTTCTCCGCCTCGCACCCCTACGTCGTCGCCATCGACCGGCCCAGCCCCCGGACGCTGGAGACTCTCAAGCGATACGACCTGGAAAGGCGGTATCGCAAGGATCCCGAGCACACGCTGCTGAGCCTGGAGAAGTTCGCCCGAGCCCAGCCCAGCGCCGAGCTGGTCTACGCCCTGGCCGAGCTTTCCTGGATCGACGCCGGCCGCAACGAGCGCTGGCACAAGGCGGTCGCGATGGGCCGCTACCTGGACGCCGTCGCCTACGCTCACGACTACCTGTTCGACCCGGAGCTGGCCAACGGCCGAGGGCCCACCGATCCCCGCTATCGGCTCGCCTGCGAGCTATACAATGCGGCTCTCGAACGGGTCATCCGCTCCGCCCAGGAATCGGGGCCGATCACCCCCCAGGGGAACATCAAGCTCAAGGTCGGAGAGAAGGACCAGGAGCTGAACGTCGTCGTTCGCAGCACCTCGTGGAAACCGACCGACGTCCACAAGCTGCTGCCTTGCAGCGACTTCGAGATCTACGGCCTGGCCACCAGTCGGAACCAGTACGGCCTGGGCGTCCCGCTGGTCGCCGTCCGCGAGAGCGACCCCAAGGCGACCGAGAAGGCCCCCGGCGAGAAATTCTACCCTCCCGAGATGGCCTTCCCCCTGACCGCCTTCATCGCACCCAACTCAAGGCTCCGCGACCCGACCGAGGACGTCAACCAGACCCGCCAGTGCACGCTCCAACTGGTCGACCCGATCGCTTACCAGTTCGCGACCGAGCAGATCGCCTTCGAGACCGACCTGACCACTCCCCTGGCCTACATGTGGTCTCGGACAGACCTGGAGAAGTTCCGCTGGTCCGGCCTGATGCGTCCCGAGGCCGCCCTGGAGCGGGCCAACCTTCTGCTCATCCGCCCCTACGAGCCCGGCAAGATCCCGGTCGTGATGGTCCACGGCCTGATCAGCAGCCCCCTGGCCTGGATCCCGATGCTCGACGAGCTCCAGCGCGACCCGGCCATCCGCGAGCGCTACCAGTTCCTGCTGTTCATGTACCCGACCGGCGTTCCCCTGCCGATCGCCGCCGCCACCCTGCGAGACTCGCTCACCCAGGCCAAGGCCCTGTACAACCCCGACGGTCGCGACCCGGCCTTCGACCACATGGTCCTGCTCGGCCACTCCATGGGAGGTCTCCTCAGTCACTGCATGACGGTCTCCAGCGGCGATGAACTCTGGCAGCTCAACTCGGACCAGTCGTTCGACGACATCCTCGGCCCGCCCGACGTCCTGGCCCAGCTCAGGCGGCTGCTGTTCTTCGAGCCCGAACCGTTCGTGAAGCGGGTCGTCTTCCTGGCAACGCCGCACCGGGGGTCGGACCTGGGCAAGAACCTCATCGGCCGGGTGAGTACCAGCTTCATCTCCGACCCCGACTACATCCACAAGCTCCTGAGCCAACTGGTGAAGGACAACCCCGACGCCTTCAACCGCAAGTTCCGCCGATTCCCGACCAGCATCGAAACGCTGGCGACCGACTCCCCGATCCTCACGGCGATCCTCGACATGAAGCCCGCGACCGACGTCGCCTACCACTCGATCATCGGCTCGATCCGCCCCGACGACCGTCGCCAGACCACCGACGGCGTCGTGCCGTATCGCAGCTCGCATCTGGACGGGGTCGCCTCCGAGAAGATCGTCCGGTCCGACCATGGCGTCCAGAAAGACCCCCTGGCCATCCGCGAGGTCCGCCGGATCCTCCATGAGCACCTCGGCCTGAAGAGCCCGAACCCACGCGACGACGCCCCGATCGCCGCCGCCGGAGAGGACCCCGGCCTCCCCGCCATCCCCGCAAACGAGGTGAGCACCCCGCGATAATCGCCGTCGACCTCCGAAGTCACTCCCGAGGAAATCGGCTTTCGACAGAGAATTTACTGGACATAACGCCACTCAACGCCGATATTCCCACTCGCATCTCCTGATCACGCGAACACGTTCAACGAGGAGGGAGCATGAGGACGTCGTTACGACTCGTCGCCGCAGGGATCCTGGCTTCGGCCGCAGGTTCGGCTTTTGCCCAGGAGGCCACGAAGCCGACCCCCGAGCACCTGGCAATGGCCAAGGCGGCCGGCGTCTGGGACGCGGAAGTCAAGATCTGGATGCAAGGCCCCGCCGCGCCGCCAGACGTCTCGAACGGGACCGAAGAGGTCACGCTCCTTCCGGGCGGCCTCTGGATGACCAGCAAATACGAAGGGAAGATGGGCGATCTCCCCTTCAGCGGCCGTGGGATTACGGGCTACGACCCCGTGAAGAAGAAGTTCGTCGAGGTCTGGGTCGACTCGACGGACCCGCACATGTTGATCCTCGAAGGCGATTACGACAAGGAGTCGAAGAGCCTCACCAGTTACGGCAAGGCGACCGAGCCCCGCTCCGGCAAGCCGTACGACGTCAAGACGGTCACCACGCACAAGGGGGACGACGAACGGGGATTCGTCTTCTACATGAAGAACGACGAGACCCAGGGCGAGTACTACAAGCTGCTGGAGATGACCTATAAGCGCCGGAGCAAGTGATCCGGCGGGCGATTGACCGCGCCGGCCCTTCTGATAGAGTAGAGCCTGCATCTTGCGCGCCGAACGGGCCTACGGGTCCGTTCGCGTCCCGGTCGTCCGGGAGGCCGGCCGACGGCTCGACCGGACCGCAGTCGCTGGTTGGACAGACCTGGAAAGGCCGCGCGGAGTGTCTGGAGAGCAGTTGATCGGAGCCCTGGTCGGGCTGGTCCTGGGGGCCTTCGGGACCTGGGCGGCCACCCACTTTTCCGGTCGGCTCCGCGCGTCCACCGGTCGCGGCCTGGTCGACCGAATGCTTGAGGAGGCCCGCGGCCAGGCCGAAGGCATGCGCCGGCAGGCGGAACTCGCCGCCCGCGAGGAGACCCTCCAGCGCCGGCAGGTTCTGGAAGCCGAGGTCGACGAGTCGCGAAAGGCCCTCCGAGACCACGAACGCCGCCTTGAAAAGCGTGGCGACCTGCTCGATCAGCAGCTCGAATTGCTGAGCAAGAAGGAGCGCGACCTCGACGAGGTCGGCCGCGCTCAGACCGAGAAAGAGGCTCAGATCGCCGCGGGCCGTCGCGAGGTCGCGCGACTGGAGGAGCGTCGACTCGAGGAACTCCAGCGCGTCGGCGGGCTCTCGGTCGAAGAAGCCCGGCGACTTCTGATGACGCGTCTCGAGGATGAACTCAAAGCCGAGGCCGGCGAGCGCATCCTGCGTCACGAGGCCCACGTCCGGGAAGGCTGCCGCGACCGGGCCGTGGAGGTCCTGGCGGTCGCCATCCAGCGGTTCGCCGCCGCCCATACGGCCGAGGTCACCGTCAGCACGGTCGACATCCCCAACGACGAGATGAAGGGCCGGATCATCGGTCGCGAAGGCCGCAACATCCGGGCCTTCGAGAAGGCCACCGGGGTCGACGTGGTGGTGGACGACACGCCGGGCGTCGTGATCGTCACCGGCTTCGACAGCGTCCGCCGCGAGGTCGCCAAGCTCGCTCTGGAGCGACTCATCCAGGACGGCCGCATCCACCCCTCGCGGATCGAGGAGATCGTCCGGGACACCCAGGACGAACTCGACCAGCACATCCTCAAGGTCGGCCGCGACGCGGCCCGAGAGGCCGACGTGGTCGGCCTGCATGAGAAGGTCCTCGACTACCTGGGCAAGCTCAAGTTCCGCACCAGCTATTCCCAGAACGTGCTGCGGCACTCGATCGAGGTCGCCTTCCTGACCGGGATGATGGCCGAGGAGATCGGTCTCGACGGCGCCCTCGGCCGTCGCTGCGGCCTGCTGCACGACATCGGCAAGGCGGCCGACCACGAGATGGAGGGGGGCCACCCGAGCGTCGGCGCCGAGTTGCTCCGTCGCTACGGCGAAGGGAAAGAGGTCGTCCACGCCGCGCTCGGCCACCACGACGACCTTCGCCTGGACGCGCCTTACACGGTCCTCGTCGCCGCCGCCGACGCCATCAGCGCCAGCCGCCCCGGGGCCCGTCGCGAGACCCTGGAGAAGTACGTCCGAAGGTTGGAGGAGTTGGAGTCGCTGGCCCTGGGATTCCCGGGAGTCGAGCAGGCTTACGCGATCCAGGCGGGCCGAGAGGTCCGCGTCATCGTGGACAGTCAGCAACTCGACGACGCCTCGTCGGCCGCCCTCTGCCGGGACATTGCCAAGGCCATCCAGGCCCAGCTCACCTACCCGGGCGAGGTCAAGGTGACCGTCCTCCGCGAAAGCCGCAGCGTCGAATACGCCCGATGATCCCCCAGCGTCGAGAGCGAGCCGGACGTTGAACCCTCTGAAAATCCTGTTCATCGGCGACGTCGTCGGCGGCCCGGGCCGCAAGATCGTCTCACAGGTCCTGCCCCGGCTGATCCGTCGCTGGGGCCTCGGGCTGGTGGTCTGCAACGCCGAGAACTCCGCCGGGGGCTCCGGGCTGACGCTTCGCTGCTATGAGGAGCTGATCGACGCCGGGGTCGACGTCATGACGATGGGCGACCACGTCTATCGCAAGGACGAGATCCACCAGATCTTCGACCAGACCGACCGCGTCCTCAAGCCGGCGAACTTCCCCTCGGATTCTCCCGGCCCCGACCTGGCGCTCGTCGAGGCCCGCGACGGGACGCTCGCGGCCGTCTTCTCGGTCCTGGGACGGACCTTCATGAAGCCCGTCGACTGCCCTTTCCGGGCGGCCGACCGGGTGCTGGAGCGGATCGCCCCCTCAGTCCGGGTCGTCTTCGTCGACGTTCACGCCGAGGCCACCAGCGACAAGCAGCTCCTTGGACGCTATCTCGACGGCCGCGTTTCCGCCGTTTTGGGGACGCACACCCACGTCGCCACGGCCGACGAACAGGTGCTCCCGGGCGGCACAGCCTTTCAGGCGGACGTCGGCATGACGGGCCCCCACGACGGAATCCTCGGCCGCCGGTACGACCGGGTGTTGAGCGCCACGCTCTCAAACGTCCCCACCCACTTCGACGTGGCCGTCGGCGATCCGCGACTCAATGGAGCCCTGGTCAGCATCGATCCATCGAACGGCCGGGCGATGGCGATCCAACGCGTCTCCATCAACCAGCATGACGCCCAGCGTATCCTTAACGACGCGCCCGATCAGCCTGCCGACCCGTCGCTTCCACGGTCCTGACTCACCGCCCGTCCGCCGCGCGACGCAGCCGGATAAGCCCGCGCTCAAGGCCATCGGCCACCGCCTGTTGATCCTCAAAGGCTCGCCGTTCCAGGAACCGCCATCGCACCCAGCGCTCGCCGATCAGGACGTCTGCCAATCTCTCGAACGCCGCCGCCGCCTCCAGTTCCCCAGGCTCCAGCACGCGGAGCCGACGATAAGCCGACAGGCCCGCATCGCGAAGCTCATCACCTTCGGGACGAGGTAGCCACTCGCCCATCAGTCGAGCCAGGTCGGCGGCGATCGTCTCCACATCCATCGCCCCGAAATCGACCAGACCAACAAGCGCATCACCGGCGAACAGGAAGTGCTCCGGCCTTGCGTCGCGGAGGCAGGGTTGCAGTCGGTAGCTCATCGAACAGGCGGTGGTTACACCCGCCAGCACGTCCGGAGCGAACGCCTTCGCCAATCCCAACCACTCGAACGCGAGCCGAACGCGGGGAGTGTCGCTGTCAGCGGCGACGGCCCTTTCAAGCACGTCGAATCCACCGCCGACGAGTCGTCGCAACTCATCGCGATGGACGAGCAAGCCAGGGCTCGGCCCCAGAACCGACTCATGACGGCCGAGCCGCACGTGGAAGGCGGCCAGTCCCTCGAACGCAGCGCGGACATGCCCCACGGCGGGGGGGCCCCCCATGTCGGGCGTCCCCTTCAGCCATGGGGTCACTTCCCAGCCTCGCCCAGCGATCCACAGACACGTCGAACCGTCGTTCGCCGCGATGGGCCGAGGGACGAACGGCAGGTCGACCCCACGAAGCCACGCATGAATCCGCTCGACCCGCGAATGAGCGACGGAAGCCGGCCAGACTCGCAGCACGCGAGCTCCGCCGATAGCCTCGAATCGCCAGAGCCTCGATCCGCTGAGTCCCCCTCCGCCGCCCAGCGGGACCGGCTCAGATAGGGGACGTTCTCGCGCGGGGAACTGGTCGAGCACCTCGCGGATGGATTCGTCGCTCATTCGACGGAGCCGACGCCGGCCGTCGCCTGGCGCGGTGTCGGTTGAACCTCGCTCGCCAGACTCCGCGCCTGAAGCTCACGGAAGGCGGCGTCGAACCGCCTGCAGACCTGGGCGAGCACCTCCTTGTCGGCGGCCTGGTCGGGATGGAAGTCCGATAGGTCGATCGGAGGCCCGAACAACACCCGTGAGCGAGACGGACGCCAGAGCGAGGGGCCGATGTCGATCGTCGCAGGCGTCCCCGAGATGAACGCCGGGACGACGGGAGCCCCCGAGCGGACCGCCAGAAACGCGGCTCCCGACCGCATCGGTCCCAACGCTCGACCGGACTCGGGCGTGATCCGTCCTTCGGGGAAGACCGGCAACACCCTGCCCTCCTCCAGCGCTCTGAGGGCCGCACGCGTGGCGCGGATGTCTCGACCGTCTCGATCGACGGGGATGCAGCCCGTCCTGACGCAGAAGCGGTGGACGAGCGGAAGCTCGTACATCTCGCGGGCGATGATGAAGCCCAGCAGCCGCTGGCATCGCGCCTGGAGCAGAAGGTGATCGATGCAGCAGGTGTGATTGGCGATGAGGATCGCCGGCCCCGCATCAGGAAGCGGCGCCCAACCTTCGAAGGGCAGGCGATGCCAGACGCGGCAGTAGGTCCGGCCCAACCACCAGAGCGGTACAAGGCCCACTTCGATGTCGCCGACCCAGTAGGCTGCTCGCCGGGAAGCTGGTCGCCCCGGACGGAGCAACGCAGGCACGAGCAGCAGAGCCGCGGTCAGAACGATGAGAGTCCATGCGCTCATGGCGATCCGCCGCGGGGAAGCATCAGGAGACGAGGCGAATCCCCGTCTCCATTCATCGGACCACCCCAGGCGGCGGCAGGTCAAGTGCAGGGCTTGAGAACGCCCCGGCGAATCAGCGGAAAGCGCCGATCAAGCGGTCTGCCGGCCGGTCCGACGACGCAGCGTCAGGACGCCTCCCAGACCAGCGATCATCCAGACAGCGACGGTGGCGGGTTCGGGCACGGGGGCCGCCAGGATCTGGTCGCCGTCGAGGTGAAGCTCCTCGGCCCCCAGCAAGCCCACGCTCACGCTGCTGGCGTCGACGTTCTGGAGCAGCGAGACGGCCGACGGGCTGAAGGTGGCGTTGGAGTTGGTGAGCAAGCTCCAGTTCGCGGTCCCGGCGTCGATGTAATCCCCCGTCTGGTCCGGGTGCTGGCCGATCCCAAAGGCGTGCATCAGCTCGTGAGACACGTTGTGAGCGACGGCCCACGAGAGCTGGTCTTCGTTGCTCGCGTAGTTCAACTTGTCGATGAAGCTGAAGCCGTTGTTGCCGACGTCGGTGATCCCGATCGCGTTGGCGTTGCCCGAGTAGGAAGCCCCGGAAACGACGCTCATCATGTGCGTGGCGGGGACGTTCGGATCGGTCGTGAAGGTGAAGTCGTTGAGGCCGCTCTGAGAGAACGTCTTCTCGACCTTCGCGAGAACGTCGCTGGTGAACTGAGACTGCTCCGCCGCGGTGGGAGTTCCGCCGAAGACGGCCGACGCGGCCGGGCTCTTGAACCAGGGCTGCGGATTGCCCGAGGCCAGGTCAGAGGCCTCGGCGTAGGGGCCGGAGCCCATGTTGATGAAGGCGTCGACCTTGTTCGAGGCCGTCGTCGTGGGCGTCACCTGGGTCGCATAGGTGGCGGACGTGGTCGCAGCCTGGACCGTCGGGGCCACGCTCACGGCGGCGGGGGTCGCCGACTTCGCGACCGGAACCGAGACCGTCGTGGGGGTCGGCACGCCGTACCAGCTCGAGTTGATGTTCGTAATCGAGTTCGACGATGTCGTCGGAGCGTAGATGTTGCCCGCGTTGTTGAGCTGGTTGGCGTACCACGCGGTCAAACTGGCCTGTGAATCGAACCAGGACAAAGGCGCCGCCCCTGCGTATCCGCCCAGAGCGACCCAGGCGGCGAAGCCACCTGCCAGCGTCCTGATTCGGGCCATACAAACCTCCCTGTGACTGCTTGCGGACCGTCGTCCATGAACGGCCCGTCGGCATGCGAGTGGTTGGAGAGTTCGCCGCCACCGTCGATCGGCTACTTCGGACTTCGCGGGTGCCGTTTGGCGAGAGTCGACCCGCGAGGCGACAGCGTCCCGCGGCTCGGCTTGGCTTTGAGGCGGTCCTCTTACTTAGCAACCCGGGCGCCAAAACCTCCAACCGATGGACGCTACGCCCCGAAACGCACGTCGCGACGCCCACGGTCACAACGCAAACAATTCCATAGCATGGCTTTACGAAGATATTGCATTTTCAAGCCCGTTGTCGCTTCCACAGATCGCGATGGTCATCGAAAGACAACCGGCGCGAACTTCTTACAAAACGCCTGTAATTCGGATAATCAGAGCCATCGCAACAACCGCCCTAACCGCGACTCATGAAGGCGTCTCAAGAAAAACGAAAGCGGTATCCTCACAACGACTTAGCCCTGACGGACCGACGCCGGGAATGGGCGTTACGGCGCGCCAATTGCGGATCGCCGTGAGGAGGCGAGATTGGAGTCTGGCGATGTCGCCAGGAAGGAGAGGATTCGGTCGTTGGACCGGCGTCGAGGAAGGTGGATTTGAGGGGATCTGGCGAGGAGTGGAACCCGTCGTCATCGACGGGCGGAGGGCGATGCGGGCGGCGTCGCCCGCGGGGCTGATTCAGCGAGGTCAGGCTGCTGCGCGGGATTCGCGGTGAAGGACGCGGGCGACGTCGCCGACGGACTTCATCTCGGCGACCTCGTCGAGATCGATGCTCACGCCGTGGCGGTCTTCGATCAGCATGATGACCCGGACCATGTCCAGCGAGTCCAGGGCCAACTCCTCCAGCAGGAGCGTGTCGGCCTGGATGACCTTGGTCCTCGCCTTCTCAGACACCGAGCGGATGAGGTCAACGACGAGAGGCAGCACGCCCTCGACGTCGTTCGCGTTGGTCGGTGACGAGATCATGAGAGGACTCCTTGTCCACGAAAGAAACGGGTCGCGACGCCCATGACGACCCCGATGAGGCGTCGTTCTTTATCGGCGCTCATCCAGGGAGATCTTGAGTTCCACGGGGTTCACCTCGCTCGATCGCCGCCTGCCGCCTTTGCCTCGATGCAGGTGACGATGCAGAACTCTCTTGGGTGCAGGCAGGGCCTTGTTGAACATCTTCGACCATCGTCCTAAGATCTACGGGGGTGTCCGCGTGACGAGCCCGGCGTTTGATCGCGCCGGTCGGAGGCAACGACGCCCCGTGACGTCGGCTTCGACGTCCTCGTCCGCATCCTTCCTGATCCTAGGAGCTTGCTCGATGAAGATGGGTATCAAGGCCCTGCTGTCCGCCCCCGTCCTGGGGATCTCCCTGGCCGTCGTCGGTTGCAATCCGGAAGAGGCTCCCCCGCCGACCACCCCGCCGCCGGCCGCCACCGCTCCGGGTGCCCCGGGCGAGGCCCCCAAGGAAGCCGCCCCGAGCGCCGAGGCTCCGAAGGAGGCTCCGGCCGTCGAGCCGGCCAAGGAAGCCCCCAAGGCTCCTTGATCGACTCGGCCGAGTCCGGCCGTAATCTTCAGGCGTTCGGGGTCTCCCCCGAACGCCTTTTTTCGTTCCCGCCGCTCAGCCCAGGACCGCCGGCGTCTCCAGCGTTCCCAGCCCTTCGATGTCGATTCGAACCACGTCGCCGGATTCCAGCGTGAAGTCGTCCGGGGGGACGATCCCTGTCCCCGTGAGCAGGATGACGCCGTCAGGGAAGGTTTGGTCGCGTCCAAGCCAGGCGACGAGATCCTCGAACCGCCTTGCCATCCGGGCCGTCGACGTCTCGCCCTCAAATATGCGCGAGCCCCCGCGAACGATCTCCAGCCGGATCGAGCGATCGCGGAAGTCGTCGGCCGTCGCGAGCAGAATCCCCGGCCCCAGCGCGCAGCAGCCGTCGTAAACCTTGGCCTGCGGCAGATAAAGCGGATTCTCCCCCTCGATGTCGCGCGAGCTGACGTCGTCGCCGATCGTGAAGCCGACGATCCGCATTCGCGACGAGACCACGAGCGCCAGCTCCGGCTCCGGGACCGTCCAGCGAGCGTCGCGCCGGATTCGGATCGACTCGCCCGGGCCGACGACTCGGTGGGGGGTCGCCTTGAAGAAGAGTTCCGGGCGCTCGGCGCGATAGACGAGGTCGTAGAAGGTCGCCGCCCGCTCCGATTCTTCCTCGCGGGCCTTCTTGCTCCGCTCGTAGGTGACTCCCGCTCCCCAAACTTCCTGGCGGTCGATCGGCGCGAGGAGTCGGACGGTGGCGAGCGGAAGGCGCTCGGCGCCGGCGGAAAGGCCGCGAACGGCGGAGGCCGGATCGTCGTCGTGGAGCAGCGTCGAGAGCCGAAGCTCCCCCGAACCGAGGGCGACGACCTCGTCTCCCTCGAACAGACCGACGCGCGGGGTCGGATCCGCGCCGAGTGCATATTTCACGAGCCGCATCACGGGTTTCTCCTGGCCGAGGAAGAGGCGAGAGCGATCGACTTGCAGGCGACGCCGTCATCATACGATCATCGGAGGAGAGAAATCAGCAGGCGGGCCGCCCGGTCAGCGAGGCGGCATTCGAGGGAGCGAGGCGACGATGGCGGAATCGGTCTTCGTGGTGGGTCACGGCGCGGTCACCTGCCTGGGCATGGACATGGACTCGACCTGGAAGGGGCTCGTCGCCGGCAAGTCCGGCATCGGCCGCCACGCGTCGCTCGACCGCGACCAGTATCTCCAGGACGTCGCCGGCCTGGTTGAAGGGCTTGAGGCCGCCGTGAAGGCCGAGGACCGCGAGTTCGCCCGGCTCTCCGCCCGATTCCTCGGCCTAGGTTTGACGTCCGCCCGCGCCGCCTGGGCCGACGCCGGGCTCGACCGCGTCGAGGACCGGATCGACCGCGACCGCGTGGCCGTGGCGGTCGGCTCGGCCTTTGGCGGCATGGACTTCCTGGAGACCCAGCAGGCCCGGATGCGCAAGCGGCAGGACCTCTCGGTGAGCCCGTTCCTGGTCCCCGGCCTGCTCATCAATCAGGTCGGCGGCCAGATCTCGCAGCAGCTCAAGCTGTACGGGCCGGGAGTCGGCCCGGCCAACGCCTGCGCCTCGGGCGGTCACGCGATCATACTGGGGGCGATGATGATCAAGGCGGGCGACGCCGACCTCGCCGTCTGCGGCGCGGCCGAGAGCGCCTTCACCCCGGCGATCGTCAACGGCTTCTACACCATGAAGGCCCTGTTCGGCGCCCGCCCCGGCGATCGCGCCGAGGTCGATCCCTCCCAGGCCAGCCGCCCCTTCAGCCGCGACCGCGCCGGTTTCGTGATGTCGGAAGGGGCCGGGATCGTCGTTCTGGCCTCGGGAAGGGCCGTCGAGCGGCTGGGCCTGAAGCCCCAGGCCGAACTCGCCGGCTATGCGATGAACTCCGACGGCCACCACATGTCGACCCCCAGCCCCGACCGCATCCAGCGCTGCGTCTCCCTGGCCCTGGAAAAAGCGGGCGTCGCCCCGGACGAGGTCGACTACTACAACGCCCACGGCACCAGCACCACGATCAACGACCAGGTCGAGACGGCCGTCCTCAAACGAGTTTTCGGCGACCGCGCGCGATCCCTGCCCGTCAGTTCAATCAAGGGAGCGGTCGGCCACACGCTCGGCGCAGCCTCGGCCGTGGAAGCCGCCGCCTGCATCCGGACGCTGCGCGACCAGACGCTCCCCCCCACCGTGAACTACATCCCCGACCCAGAGCTGGATCTCGACTACGTCCCGAACGAAGCCCGTCCCGCCCGCGTCGAAACGCTGATGAGCGCCTCCTTCGGCTTCGGCGGAACGAACAACGTGCTGGTGATGCGTCCGCCTCGCGGCTGACGTCTCCTCAGGAGAACCGATCGAGGGCGATCAGCACTGCTGGAAATCCCCTAGATTTCCTGGATTTCCCTGAGATCTAGGAACCAGCCCTTTTCCGGGAACGGCCCCTTTCCGAGCCCCGTGGAATGTAGAGCCAGGATGAGCAGCATGAAGGACTCTACCGTTTGTCCAAAAAAAACTGAGTGTTGAGTTGCTCGATTTCCTGAGGACTATATTCACTCCCATCGGCCTTTTTCAGGTCCGCCATAATCGCCAACAAGTATAGGTTTGTGAAATCGAGTGATGCTGCTTGCCAATTTGAATAGTGAGAATCGGTCATTTTCGCCAAATCGCCCTTCGCCTCAGCCATAAATTTTATCATCTCTTCGGTTGTTATCTTTGCTTTTGTCTCACATTCCGCCATTTTGTGCGGCCCAAACATCGAATCGATGTAATCGGAAGGAGTAACATTGTAAAGCCGCTTTCCATAAGCAGCTTTATTTTGGACTAAATGGCTATATTTAACCATAGCATTCAGGAGATTTACATCTTGTAGCTCTGCATCCCGAATGAGAATTAAAACGAAATCAACGGTCTTCTTCATTGATTGCAGAACTTCTTTTGGGACATCCTTTAGCTTCCTGGTGTCCACACCTATGGATGATTCTAGTGGACCTGGGTTTAATTGTTCGTCAAGAATTGTTTCCCACAACTGAAAAAGAGACTTGAATCGTTGGTATGCCAGGTCTTTATCAGCTCCTTGGAGAGCGGTTTCGTGTCGACCAAGCAACTGCCCTTCAGCCAAGCTCTTTAGCATTTCCTGAATTTCCGAAGTCTTGGGCGTGTCAACGTTGATGTGAACACCGCCGCTGATATTCCCTTGATTGTTGTCCACTTTAATGTTGACTCCGCCATTCGGCTTCAATGTCTCGGACGTATCTTTAGCAGGGGAAGTTTGAGAGTTCGCGGCGTTGGTGACAGGAGAGCTTGCGGGGTGGATGGGGGCCGGCGATACGATGGCTTCCGGCCAGTACCGAGATACACTCAAAGCCAAGAAGACCGCTACAGCTAATATCGAGATAATCGAAAGCCACTTAGCGGCCGCCATGGCCGCCAGAGAATCTACTTGTTCGGGGAGAAGCTGAATCGTCTGGCCCACCGCCGGTTCCCAATCGAATGGCGGTGGGCCTATCGAGGGTCCCGTCGTTCCTTGATGGCCTCCTTCTTTCTTTATGAGGTGCCCGAGGCCCGCCGCCCTCAGTTGATCCTGGTTCTCCGGCTCGTTCCAAAACGCAAGCAGGGAGGACGTCAGGACGCCGCGATTCTGACGCTCCAAGCCGTAGTGGTGGAGGGCACAGACCTCCAGTTTCTGCGTCAGGCAGGGAGAACCGGAGGACCCAGGTTCGGTGTTCACGGTGTAAGTGACGCGGTTCGGCTCCCACTGTTTTCGCTGGGTCACCGAGCCGAAAGCCAGCTTCATAGGCTCGGCTTCGGGGTGCTGCAGGATGAGAATCGGTTCATAATCCTCGAATTCATGGGCGACGGGGGTGACGAATCCGCGAGGCTTCCCATCAACAAGCTCATCCCCTGGTCGACCTTCGCTGCTATCAAGCTTGAGGAGGGCGAAATCGAGTCGGCCCATCGGGCTGCGAAGGATTCCAAATTCCTTCGCAAGCCTGTATTCCTTGCCACTCGCGACCCCCTTAGAGGTCTCTACGTAATCGAATCGAACTTTCACCTCTGTAGCTCTGTCTGGCTGGTCCCAGAAACCTGACCGACCGTCGAGACCGCTTGCGACGTGGTCGTTCGTTAGCACCACATCCGACCCAATAAGGAAGCCGGTTCCGTATCCCGTAGGGCTCTCAATCCGGCAGACCACTCGCGTCAGGACGTCAAGCTCGCCCAGCCACTTCCGGACGTCCTCGAAACTGACGTTCTGGAATAGTTTCCCTTCGGGGTAGCCGAGCTCGGTTTTGGCCGAGGCGGGAAGGAGCCGGGGGAGGAAATCGAAGTAGCTCCCAACGAATTCGGCGACTTCCGCCAACTCAGGGTTTTCCGGAGCCTCCTTGGCCGCCGCTTTCAGAAGTTTCGTGAGCTGGTTTCGCCCGGTGGCATCTTTGAGCAAAGTCTGGATGCGATATTCATACGTCCCTTGGTAGTCGGCGAAGTCTATACCTATGTTGGCGTTCGACACGACGAGGTCGAGTCCGTTCGACGCCGCCGGAAACGCTTCCTTCAAGGCATCCCGGAACTTCTTAAGGTCTTCGCCACTGAATTTCATGGGATTTGCCAGGGCTGAAGATGATGTCCCAGGGCCAGTGGAAAGATGTGGCGGCCTCGGATTGAGTTTCGAGGTTATCCGGCGGCCGCTTGCTGGACAAGGGATCGATCCTTCGCCGGCTCCTCAAGGGCGGCCTTGAGCACCCAGGGGGGCCAAAAGGTGTCGCTCTTAAAGGGGGGCCAAAAGGTGTCGCTCTTAAGGGGGGCCAAAAGGGGGGGGCCAAAAGGTGTCGCTCTTGGGGGGCCAAAAGGGGGGGCCAAAAGGTGGGGCCAAAAGGTGTCGCTCTTAATATCGCCGGCAAGCTAGGCGAAATCGGGTGCCTTCGTCTCGTCTGATCCCTAACAGACGACGCAGTCATGCACACACGATCGAGGAGACCTTGCTCCTCAAGTACGCAAAACACTGAGAATAGACAGGAAAACAACCACCCAGACTGCCTGCAACACCGGATTTAGAGGCCTAGCTCTCTAGGTGCAGGAGCCTTGGGGCTCTTACCGCTTCAAACCATCGGTGCGATACCGGTCAAAGACGCCGCTTCAAGGCCTCGCCATTGACGGGGGCCTTGCTCAGCGTCGCGAAGAAGCGATCGGCCAGGTTCCTGGCGGCTTCGATGGTCTTTTTGAAGTCGCTCTCGGAGTGGCTGCTCGGCTGAATGGGCCTCGCGGCGAATTGCGTCGTCGCGTCGCCTGTGTCGAACGTCCAGGTCAGGACGTCGGTCTCGATGAGGTCCTGGTTCACTGGCCGCTTGTCGCCGAGCAGCGATCCGAGGAACGACATAACTCCGTCTTTCAGGCGCCAGTGACGGCGGACCCAGGTCATCCGGCCCGCGATTTTGTCAGACGCGCCGAGCGGCTCACCGAACCCTGAGCGGGCGAGCCATAACCTCAGCATCTGCAGGTTGTCGCGGGAGGCGGCGAAACCAGGGAAGCCGAAGTCGGCGTCAAGGCGGTAGCGAGACGCGTCGGGGTTCCTGCTCGGTTCGAGCCCGACCGCGAAAGCCAGCGGCGCGAGGTCGAACTTGATCTGGTCGTGAAGCCCCACCTCGGCGGTGAAACGCTCCTCGCCGAAGCGGCCGCCACAGTAGCCGAATGCGAGGTGTCGCCAATCGAGTTGCTCGGGGCCGACCCCGCCGACGCCCGTGCCGCCGCCACCAAAGGTGATTCCCGAATCCCCATCGGCGCTCTGCAAAGACGGCCACTGGGGAGCAGGCCGGTGTGTCGCCGCATCGAGGAGGGTGGACACCAGGAGCGACTGCGTGGCGACGGTATGGTCTTTGAGCAGGGCGAGAATGCCTGCGGCATACTGCCTCTTCTGCATGCACTGCCCCCTATTCGGAGAGCGAGCCTCGAAAGATGGACGTCCTCAAAAGGTCACACCAACGCTGGCAAGCATCGCGTCGATCCGTTTCAGCTCCTCCTCCAATGCCATCCAGCCGCCGACGTGCCGCCTGAACCGCTTCGAGGATGGCCTGGGCTCATTCGAGGGCGGCCTGGGGCCAAGCTCGGTTGTTGGATGTCACTGGGCCCGCGACGTCGAGGTTGGTGGGCGTCGCCGTCCCAGATCACCCGAATTCTTCGTTCCTCGACCGACCTCGCTTATCCTAACCGCTTCCACCATCACATTCATCGAATCCGAATCCGTCGACCAGTCCTCGGCTCGTTTTCTTCAAACGCGATCGCGTTCTCGGAACCATATCTACCTGGATACCTCCCCCCGGAGCGTCCTACGACCCCGAGGCATCACCGTTGCCGACGTGCCAAATGAAGGGAGACGAAACGAGCGACCCAGCAGAAATCGCCAAACGAAGCCAAACTCCAGAATCACCACAAATCCAATGACGACAAACCTTTGAACGACCCACAGAGGATCATCCGCCTCGGCGAACGAACCCGTCTCGAACCCAAACGCGTCGCGCGACGGTGAATGAAAACGGCGACGCAGCGTCCGGCTCCTTGGCAATTCGGCATGAGCGAAGAGACCGCCGCGCGGAGCTTGCGAAAGCGCGCGATCGAAGCCGCGAGCATTCCATCCACAAGAACCTTGACATCAACGACTTGCGTTCTCACCAAAGGAGAATCCACGGCGCGAAGGAACCCAAAATCGAAGCCGATCTGAAGGTTCAGCCCGAGGCGGCCGGGTCGGATTTTGACGTTGCCCGCCAAGGCCGGTCGTGCCACACTCCCGCCCGGCCGGAGGCTCCGCCGACGTCACGGCGACGTCGCGCGATGGTCTCGGCCGCGCCAGGGAAGGGCTGAGGTGACGTCGATGGATCGACGCGGGGTCAAGGTGCGCAAGCGGTTCCTGCGAGGGGCCCTACCGCTGGTCCGGTTGCTGCCGCTCCCCACCGCCGCACGGATTGTTTCGGGGATCGGCCGGTTGGAACATCGAATGAACCGGGGGCTCCGGCTCCGGTTCGATGAGGCCGTTGCGAGGGGCGGTCGGATCCTGGGCTGCGACTGGGACGTGCCGGCGGTCAGCAACCAGCTTGCCGGCAATCACATCCTGTGGCGGTCGCGCGACATGCTCGTCGACGTCGCCTCCAACGCCCGGGCCCTGGCGATGTTCGAAGTCGAGGGTCGCGAGCATCTCGACGCCGCCGTGGCGGGCGGAAAAGGCTGCATCGTTCTGACCAGCCATTTCGGCGCCCACATGCTGCCGGCCCACTGGCTCTACCGAAACGACTACCCGGTCAAGCTCTACATGGAGAAGCCCCGGAGCGTCTCACGGTACATGGCGTCTCGGTTCGACCACGAAGGACCGTTGAGCCAGGACAAACTGTTCATCTCCCGCAAAGGCGACGCTTCCGACGCGGCCAGCAGCATTCTCCGCGCGGCCCGCGTTCTAAAGTCGGGAATGCTCCTGTTCCTCGCCGGCGACGTCCGATGGACCGGCCGCCTCACCGCCGAAGGCCGCTTTCTTGACCGCCGCCACCACTTCTCCACGACGTGGATCGCCCTGGGGGCGATGTCGCAGGCCCCGGTCGTGCCCGTCTTCTGCAGGGTGGGCGAGGACGCTCGCTATCACATGGAATTCCGGCCCTCGTTCGTCCTGCCGCGCGACGCCCAGGACGACGCCAAGGCCGGCGAGCACGTCCAGCGCTTTCTGGATATGCTCCAGGAACAGGTCCGCCGTTATCCGGCCGACAGCAACGAATACCTCTTCTGGGAGGACGGGGTCGCCGCCTGAGTCGCGGGGCGAACCCGCGAGGCTCCTGACGCGTCCGACACGCAACCCCGGCGCCGGGCGAGCTTGACAGTCCCCAAAGCGCCGATAGAGTACCCCTGGATCCACCCGATAGGTCTTTGCGCGAAGCGTCTGTTCACGATGACACTATCAACACCCCTCAGCGCGGCTACGGCCCGCACCAGCGCCCCCACAATCAGCAGCCTGATGAAGCTTGCGCTGGAGCGTCCGGAGATTGTTTCGCTGGCGGCGGGTTTCGTGGACCAGCAGTCGTTGCCGGTGGAGATCTCGGCCCGAGCCGCGGCGCAGGTCCTCGGCGACGAACCGGCGGGCAAGGCGGCGCTCCAGTACGGCACGACGATCGGCGACGAGGCCCTTCGCGCCATCATCGTCGAACGACTGGAAGTCCAGCACGGCGTCCCTCCCGGAACCTATCGACAGGCCGTCAACCGCACGGTCCTGACGACGGGGTCGGCCCAGTTGATCTACCTGATCGGCGAGGCGCTGCTGGATCCCGGCGATATCGTCATCGTCGAATCGCCCACGTATTTCGTCTTCCTCGGTCCTCTGGAGACCCGAGGCGCCCGCGCGGTGCGCACGCCGATCGACGGCGACGGGCTGCGGCTGGACGAGTTGGAGCGGACGTTCGAGAGGCTTCGCGAGGAGGGCTCGCTCGATCGGGTGAAGCTCGTCTACACGATCCCCGAACACGCCAACCCCACGGGGATCAGCCTGGCGATCGACCGCCGCAAGGGGCTCCTCGACCTGGTCCGCCGCTGGTCGGAGACCGCGGGACATCGGATCCACATCCTGGAGGACTCGGCCTACCACGGGCTCTCCTACGGACGCCCAGAAGCCGACAGCCTCTGGAGCCGCGACCCCGAGGGTGAGTCGGTCATCCTGGCACGGACGTTCAGCAAGACGTTCAGCCCGGGCATGAAGCTCGGTTACGGCGTGCTGCCGAAGGATCTGGTCGATCCGGTCCTGACGCTCAAGGGGAACCACGATTTCGGGACGTCCAACTTCGTCCAGAAGCTCGTCCGGCTCGTCCTCGCCAACGGCGACTACGACCGCCACGTCGAACGACTCAAGACAGTGTACGCCCGTAAGCGAGACGTGTTCGTGGAGGCGATCGAGCGTTACTTCGAGCCGATCCGCGATCGGGTGACATGGACCAAGCCGAGCGGCGGGCTTTACGTCTGGATGTCGCTGCCGGAGGATGTCGATACAGGATTCGACGGTCCTCTGTTCTCACGCTGTCTGGCCGAGCGTGTGATCTACGTGCCGGGCGAGTACGCCTTCGCCCCCGAGCCGACCCCACCGCCTAAACACCACCTGCGACTCTCGTTCGGCGTCCCCGACGAGGCCGCGCTGGTCGAAGGGGCGAGGCGACTCGCGGAGGCCGTTCGGGTCACGTTGGGATAGGTCGAGAGAAGGAAGACGGGCCCCGCCGGGACGGCGCGAGGCCGCGGATGATGGAGGACGAGCCCCTTCCCAGGGGGCATGGAAGCTGGTCTGGGAGGTCTCGCCTTGGGAATCCTTCAACGCTACGTCTGGGGAGAGGTGTTCCGCGCCTTCGCGATGGCGCTGATCACCATGACCTGCATTTTCGTGCTGTTCATGGTGGCGGCCCAGGCGATGGGGAGCGGCATGCTCACCCCCCGCGACGTCGTCCGGCTGGTCCCCTATATCGTCCCCAGCACCCTCCCCTACACCACGCCGGTCTCGCTGCTCTTCGCCGTGACCGTCGTCTACGGCCGAATCGCCGGCGACAACGAGATCATCGCCGTGAAATCGGCCGGCGTCAGCGTGATGACCGTCATCTGGCCGACGATCTTCCTGGGCGCCGCCGTCAGCGGCGTCCTCTGGTACATGAGCCGGACGTGGATTCCATCGAGCGCTCACGAGGCCAAGCTGGTCCTCTTCCGCGACATGGAAGACGTCGTCTACAAGTTCCTCAAGCGGGACAAGCAGTTCTCCCTCCCAGGCAGCCCGATCACGATCAAGGTCCAGGACGTCGAGGAACGGAAGCTCATCAAGCCGGTCTTCCGCAAGAAGGAGAAGCAACCGGACGGCTCCGAGACGTACTCGATGACCATCCAGGCCAAAGCCGCCTGGCTCCACTTCGACATTGACCGCAAGGTAGTCGTCGTCGAACTGGAAGAGGGAGTCACCCAGAAGCACGGCGGCGACCAGGAAGCCGCCATCCTCCCCGAGAAGGGGCAGAGCTTCGACTTCCCGCTCCCCGAGCAGAACAACAAGATGATCAGCAACAAGGCGATCCAGGAGTTCACCAACGCCGAGATCGACACCGAGTTGGTGGACGTCCGCTCTCATCTGGTCAACGACCGCAAACGTCAGGCGATCGCCGCCGGAATGCTCTTCGCCGCCGGTAACATCGGCGACGTGAAGTGGGGCGACGTCCACGAAGCGTTCACGCAGAACAGCTACTACAAGAAACGCGAAAACGAGCTGGGGACGGAAAAGCAGCTTCGGACCTCGATGGCCTTCGGCAGCCTGCTGTTCGTCGTCCTTGGGACGCCCGTGGGGATCCGGTTCGCCAAGCGCGACTTCCTCAGCGCGTTCATGACGTGCTTCCTGCCCATCATCGGCCTGTACTACCCCCTGATGCTGCTGGGCATCAACGTGGGCAAGGAGGGGACGATCGGTCCGAACTCGTACATGGCCCTCTGGATCAGCAATCTCGTCCTGGCCCTGTTGGCCGGCTGGGTGTATCCGCGGATCATCAAATACTGATCCATTCAACGCCCGGTGGGAGGGACGCGTCGTGCGAATCCTGGATCGTCAGCGGTACTGGGCCTTCCTCAAGGCCTATTTCACCTGCTACATCTCGTTCGTCGGCCTCTGGGTCGTACTCGACGCCTTCTCGAACGTCGATGAGTTCACCAAGCGCACTGTGGGTTTCGGCCAGCTCATCACGGAGATGGGGAAGTATTACCTCGTCCGGCAGTCTGAGTACTTCGACCGCCTCGGCGGCGTCATCAGCATGATGGCGGCGATCTTCACCGTGACCTGGATGCAGCGAGCCAACGAGCAACTCGCGATGCTCGCCGCCGGGGTCAGCACGCATCGAATGATCCGGCCCGTGATCGTCTCCTCGATCCTGGTGAGCTTCCTCTCGATCGCCAATCAAGAGGTCATCATTCCCAGATACGCGGAGCAGCTCCAGCGATCGCACGCCGACGACGGCACGAGCGAGGTCGACGTCAAGACGACGCCCAGCGACGGCCGCGGCCTGATCTACGCCGGCCGACTGGCCGACCGGAAGCACCAGACGATCCTGGAACGATTCAACGTCACCGTCCCGTTCCAGATCTACGGCACGATCCGCGACATCGACGGCCGCCAGGCGACTTACATCCCGCGCGACCACCCGACCTCCCCCCTCAAGGAAGGGTGGCTGATCCGCGCGGCCCGGATCTCGCCGCCGCTCTCGGACGAGGAGTTGGCGAAACCGGACTCGATCGTCGAGAAGGTGACGGACCTCAAGGGCTTTCCGCCTCCGGTTGGCGACCCCGCCAAACTCAGCGGCGATCTCGTCCTCTTCGTCCACACCCCGCTCTCGTTCGACGCCATGATCCGGAAGTCGAGCTGGTATCAGTACGGGTCGATGCGCGACCTGATCGGCGGCCTCATCGATCCATCAACCGGCCAGAAGAACGGCGACATCGAAGTCGCGATCCACTCGCGGTTCATGCGTCCCTTCCTGGCGCTGACGCTGATGTTCATGAGCCTGCCGCTGGTCCTTGGCGGTTACGGCCGGAATATGTTCATCAACCTGGGTTTCGCTCTGGGGAACTCGGCCCTGTTCTACGGGTTCGGGATCGTCTGCCAGTTCCTCGCCAGCGACGCCGTCCTCTCCCCTGCCCTGGCGGCCTGGCTTCCGCTCTTCGTCTTCGGCCTGTTGGCGACCCACCGCTGGGGCCAGATCCGAACCTGACACAGCCGGTCAAACCGCAATCGACTGGGGGTCGGTCGGGTCGATTCTCTCGAACGCCCCCGAGGGTAAGCGTCGCCAGACGCCGGTCGGGCCGAAGTCGACGTAGAGGAGCCCGTCACGCGCGACCGCGAGCGATTCAGGGTTCGCCGCATTGATCTGCGTGAGCCCCGTCGCTGAGGTCCAGCTCCACAACCCGCTCCCCCCGAAGTCGACGTACAGCGACCCGTCGGGCGCCGCTGCCATGGCCTCCGGATTCGTCTTGTTGATCTGAGTGAATCCGCTGCCGTAGACGTAGTGCCACAGACCGAACGACCCGAAGTCGACGAAGACCGAGCCGTCGCTCGCCGCGGCCAGCGACTCAGGGTTGGCCGCAAGGATCTGCTTGAGTCCAGAGCCGTCGCGCCGCCACAGACCAAACGACCCGAAGTCGACGTACAGCGTCCCGTCGGATGCGACGACCATGCTCTCGGGGTTGGCCCCGTTGATCAGCTTGAGCCCGGAACCGTCGCGCCGCCACAGACCGAAGCGGCCGAAATCGACGTACAAGGTCCCATCCGGCGCCGCAGCGAAGCCTTCAGGATCGGCCCCGTTGATGAGCTTGAGCCCGGAGCCGTCGCGCCTCCAGAGGCCGAACCGGCCGAAATCGACGTAGAGGGAACCGTCGGGCGCCGCGAGGATATTCTCCGGGTTGGCTGCAATGATCTGCGTCATCGCCCCGCCGGCCCAGCGCCAGAGGCCGTTGACGCCGTAGTCGACGTAGACGACGCCGTCTCGACCCACCGCGACCCCTTCAGGGTCGGCGCCGTTGATCTTGGCGAGGCCGACGCCCGCGGTCCAGGCCCAGAGACCGGCTGAACCGCGATCGAAATAGATGTTCGGCAAGGCCGGGCCGGCGGTCCCCTGGGGATCGTCGACGATCGTCACGCGAAGGGAAGACGACTGGCTGAGAGCCAGGCCGGAAGGATTACTGAGCTGAACCAGGAACGTCTCATCCTTCTCCGCGAGGGCGTCGCGGAGGATCGGGACATTGATATACGCCGAGGACTGCCCTGCCGCGAAGGTCAGCACGCCGGCGACGCTCGTGTAGTCGGCCCCGGCGGTGGCCGTTTCGGAAGTCGTCTGATAGGCGACGCTGGCGGCGGAAGACGCGTCGCCGCCGCGGACGACCTGAATCGTCGCGACTCCGCTCCCCTCGCCGAGCCGCACGTCGGTCGTCTTGAAACCGACGCTCGGCAGGTCGGCGAAGGCCTGGAGATAGACCTCGCCCAAACTCTGATCGAGGCCGCTGACTCCCCAACTCACCTGAAAGCCCGACCCCGAAGTCGGGGCCACGCGGAGCAGCGACCGCGTGGTACCGGGCAGATCGGGCATCGCGATCCTGCCGGTGAGCGGGTTCCCGTTCACGTCCAGAATTTGGTAGTCGACGGAATCGGTCTTCCCAACGCGCTTGATCGTGACCTCGACGAGGTTGCCGTTCTTCAACTGGGCCACCGTCCCCAGGTCGTCGTCCGTCGTCATCGGGAAGAAGGTGATCTGCGAACCCTGGGGCACGCCCGCAGCGTCGAAGCGACGGCCGACGAGCGAGTACTTCTGCGGGTAAGTGTTGGAGTAGACGTACCATGTGGCCAGGAAACCACCGTCCGCGAGAGGCGTCACCTCGGGCGTCATTCCAACCGCATCGAAGAAGGAGATCGCGTCATCGACCTCGATCAGGTTGATGTCGGCTCCGATCTGCTGACCGTCAGGTCCGATCAGGCGGATCATCCCACGGCCGTCATATTTCGACACGAGGTTTGAGATCGCCCGCGTCCGCACGTCCATCCAGGCCATGACCGAAACGCCCCCCGTCGTCCGGGCAGTCGGGAACGGATGGACGGAGTTGTTTCGATAGGCCCAGGCGTCGTCGGCACGAGGGATGCTCGCGTCGACGACCAGGGAGCCCGTCGCGTCGAAGCGGCGATAACTGGTCTGGTACGACTGCTGCTGAATCAGGGTGAATCCGCCGTCCGGCGCCACTTGCATGTCATAGTCATCGGCGTATTCCACCGTCCCGGGCAGAGCGACGTTGCCGCCGACCTTGGCCCCGGTCGCATCATAGCGCTGGTAGAACTGGACGAGACCGGACGGGTTGGCCTGAGTGTCCTTCCAGGAGATCAAGACGTCCCCCTGCGCGTCCGAGCCGATCCGGGGGAACATCTGGTTCCCCACCGTCGTCGTGTTCACCCGGAACTGGTCGCCAAGCGGCTTCCCAGCAGCGTCGAGACGTCGGGCGTAGATGCCGTAACCGTCGCCGTCGAGGCCGTAATCCTCCCACACGATGGTCGTCACGCCGTCCGGGCCGACCGTCGTCCTCGCCTGATACTGACCTCCTGTCAACACCTGATTCACCTGATACGCGGCGACTGTCGGCGCGTAGGCCATCAATTCGCGTCTCTCAAGCTCAACGCATTCGACGACGAACCGGGGGCGCAGTTTCGCCTGGCGTCCGTTCCAAAACCGACTCATGCCGAGACTCCGCGAATCGACGGCCTCGGCGCGCGGAGACATCCGGCGGACCAAGGGCCAGGGTGAAATCGAATGATGCTATGTGGAGACGATTTGCGAAAAAGCTTGGGAGCATGATCCTAGTCGATCGCGGCCCTTCGATTCAAGAGGCCCATCGACGGATTCACAGGTCAACCGCGTGACATGTTCCAGATGAGCCAAAGGCTCAGCGCCACGCCGAGGCCGTAGCCGACCTGGGCGAGCGACGTCGCGCCGGCGTGGTAGATCAGCGACGAGGAGACCAGCAGACCGGCGACCACGATGCCGCCGGCGAGAGTGTTGGCCGCCCGGGTGAGCTGCTTGACGAGTCGTTCAAAGCCCTGGAGGTCGAACTTGACGTTCAGCTCGCCCCGTTTGATGGACTCCAACGAATGGCTCAACAAATCGGGCAGGAGCATGGCGATCCGCTGAACGTCCTGCGCGGTGGTCGTCGCCTGGCTGAGAAGTCGCCCCGGACTGAAGCGACGGATCGCCAGCTTGCGGAGGATCGGCTGCAACTGACCGGCGATATCGAACTGCGGGTCGAGGGCGCGGCCGGTGCTTTCGATCGTCACCAGCGAGCGGATCAGCAACACAAGGTCGGGCGGGATCTGAAGCCGATGACGCCGGATCAGAGCGACAAGCTCGCCCAAGAGCACGCCGAGGTTGATCGTCGCCAGCGAGAGGTCGCAATACGTTTGAACCAACTCGGCGACGTCCCGCCGCAACTCACGAAGGTCAACGGAATCGCCGCGAATTTCAAGGTCGTCGAGCGCCTTGAGGACCTGATCGACGTCCTGCCCCATCAGGGCCAGCAGAAGGTCGGCGATCCGCTCGCGGGTCCGCCGATCGAGCTGACCGAACATGCCGTAGTCAAGCGGCGCAACCACGCCGCCGGGAAGGACGCGGAGATTGCCCGGATGCGGATCGGCGTGGAAGAAGCCGAACTGGAAGATCTGCTTGATGAGAGCACGCGCCCCCGAGACGGCCACATCGGCCGGATCGAGCCCAAGCTCGCGGATCCCCGCGACGTCGTCGACGCGAACGCCCTCGATGAACTCCATCGCAATGACGCGGGACGTGGAAAACTCCTCGACGACGAAAGGCACATGGACCATCGGGTCCTTGGCGAACTGGGCCTGGCAGCGTTTGATGGTCCGCAACTCGACGCTGAAGTCGAGTTCACGTTTGATGGTCCGCTCGAATTCACGGACCAAGGTCGTCGGCCGGTAAACGGCCAGCGCCGGCAGATGGCGTTCGGCGAGTTGGGCGAGGTTCTTGAGGATGTCGAGGTCGGCCGCAACGATCTTGTGGAGGTCGGGCCGGCGGATCTTCAAGGCGACGACCCGGCCGTCGTGGAGGACCGCACGGTGGACCTGGGAGATCGACGCCGAGGCGATCGGCGTGGGATCGACCGAGACGAAGCAGGCGTCGAGCGACCGCCCATACTCCTCGACGAGAATCGCCTCGGCCTGCTCCGCGGGGAACGGTCGCACGTCGTCCCGGAGAGCGGCGAGTTCCTCGGTGTAGCTCTCTGGCAAGAGGTCGGGACGGGTCGAGAGAAGTTGGCCCAGCTTGACGAAGGTCGGCCCGAGTTCCTCGCAGATCAGCCGGACCCGGCGAGGCCGAGGGAGATTTGAGGCCTCATCCCCCAAAGCGGCGCGTTCGAGAGGTCGAACGATGGTCTCCAGGCGCAACGCGGCGACCACGTCTTGATAGCCGTACCGCGCCAGAGTCGCGAGGATCTGCCGATAGCGGGGTAAATCGCGGAGATGTCCGACCGTCTCTCGAATCAAGGAAGCCGCCCTGAACGGGATCGAGGCGATCGCGGCGGGCGTATCCGTCCGACCCGTTCACCTTGCGGAATTCTCACAAATTGTTTAAACTCCCACTTATCGGTCGGGTCGATATGCCCGACCATTCTCCCATTAGGATCCCTCGCATGCCGATCCAACAGGAACAGGCCGGTGTCCACGTCTTTGAGACACTCGACGACTTCGCCGAGGCGCGGGTCGAAGCCGTGGGATTCATCTTCCACGGTACGGTCCCCGTCGTGAAAGGGAAGGGCCAAGGTTCGGCCGCGAACAACCTCCTCCACTTCGCCCGCTGCCCCCGTCTTGAGAAGATCAGCGACCAGGAGACCAAGATCTGGTTCCGAAGCGTCCGCGTCGCTCATAAGCACCTGGATGAGACGGTCGGCGCCAAACGCTGGAAGTGGTGCAAGTTCTGCGAACGTGAGATCACCCAGCGAGTCCTCGACGAGATCTGATCGACCCCGAGAGGTCCCCGATCAACCCGCCCCGCGACGCCGAGTCGTTCCGGGGCGGGGAATCGTCGCACTCGCCTAACGAAACTCCGGTCAGATCGAGGGCGTCGCGTCGTTCACGAGGCCCTCGAAAACCGCATCGCCCCGCAGGAAGTCGAAGTCGCCTTCGTCGGGGATCAGTCGGCGCATCTCGGGCTTGAGCCGCAGGGCAGCGGCCAGCTCCTCAAGCGCCTTGGGAGCGTTGCCGGCGACGCTCCAGTAGCAAGCCAGGTTGTAGTGAATGAGCGCGTTCTCCGGCTCCTGACGAGCAGCCCTTTCCAACGCGTCGACAGCCTGAGCCAGTCGGTTCGTCCGCTTGTAGCACCACCCCTGAGCCAGGGCGACCGCCACGTCGTCGGGCCGCAGTGCGGCGGCCTCTTCCAGACAGGCCAGCGCCTCGCGATGGCGGTTGAGCTGGCGCAAAGCCTCGCCCTTGAGGAAATTGGCCTCAAACGTCATCAGGGGCCATTCAGGCCGGCTCTCCAGAATTCGCAGGGCGTTGCGGGGCATCTCCAGCATGAGGTAGCCCTCGGCCTCGTCGAGCTGCCGCAGGATTCGGACCGGGGTTGTTGTGCTCATGGTCAAGGCGCTCCGAGCGAAACGGAGGGGCTTGGGGCGTCGTTGGCATTCCTCCTACGTCGCGACGGCAGGATCGGTGCGCGCGGACGCCGCCTTCAGTGTATCCTACTCAGCCGTCACGCGCCGAAAAAGAGGGCGCTTGCGTGCTTGAGGCGGAGAAGGCGGCTCACTCGGACGAGCTTCAGATCACCTGATTGGCACCGCGATCGCCCCCCTGTCGGGCGAGCTCGGCATGGCGAGACAGAAGCGAGCCCTCGCGGACGTTCAGATCGATCTCGGTGGCGATGAGTTCGGGGATGACGATCCCTTCGGCCGACCCCTGAGCCAACGCTGAGGCGCGGGCCTCAATCCCCTCCCGATTCTGAAGGCCTTCCAGCCAGCGGCTCGGGATGGCGTCGACGCCGTAGTGCGCGCCGGCGAGGGCGCCGAGAATCGCGCCGGTGGTGTCGGCGTCGCCCCCGAGATTGACGATCTCAAGGATCGCCTCCTCGAAGGAGTCGGTCGTCAGGAGGACATAAAGGCAGGTGGGAATACAGGCAGGAGGGAAGCCCATCGTGGGACGTTTGCAATCGGGCTCAGCGCCGTGGCGGTTGGCTTCCTCGGCCAGAGCGGGGAGCGCCCGGTCACGCGGAAGTTCCAGCAGGGATTCCGCATGGGCCAAGGCCCTGGACATCGCCTTCGAGTGCGAATCCATCGCGAGGACGACGTCGCCGTAGCCATCGGAGACGATCCGCGCCTCGTCGCGGGCAACGTCGGAGGCCAACCATAGGAGCAGGCTGGGATCGCGAGATTCGCCGGCGGCCATGCGGCGGACGCCGTGCGCCACGGCCAAAGCTCCGCTCAGGCTGCGGACGTCGCGATGGGTCGTCAGGCTGGCCTCCATGACCGCGCCGAAGAGGCCGTCCGAGTCGTCCTCCAGGAACAGACCGACGGGAGCGATCCGCATGGCCGCTCCGATGCCGGCCTTCGTCTGGCCGCTCCACCTCGGAGAAGCGCCCCGACGGAGGTCGTCGATGACCTGTCGGAAGCTGCGGCCGACGCCGCGATGCACGCCCAGAAAGGGTCCGGGCGCGTCGGCCATCGCCAGATACAGCTCAGCGAGCCGAGCCTGGTCGACGCGTCCCCGGTCGATGAGGACGTCGCACAAGGCCATCGCCTGCTGAGTGTCGTCCGAGTAGAGCCCGCGCATCCGCCATCGGTAGGGTTTGCGCTTCCAGGCCTGGACCCCGTCGACGTAATTCTTGACCCGACCGTAGTGAGTCCTGATCTGCTGGGCGGTCAGCCCTTCGAGCGGAGCCCCCAGGGCGTCGCCGACGGCTAGACCCAGAAGACATCCGCGGACTCGGTCGATTCGGGACGTTTGCGGCATCGTGGCAATGCTCCTCGGGCACCGACCCGCTCTCCGTCGGCTCGGCGACGTCCCCCTTCGGGGACGAACGCAAGATACCCACCTGGATCGAACCAGCCAACCGTTTTCCCCCCGCGGCGCCTTCCTTGACGGCAGCTGCGACGCCGATATGGCATCGGCGGCGCTTGCCCTCCTAGTCACTTAGGCTCGATCGGCGCGCACGGCTTTTTTTCACCCCGTCGTTTGTTTTCAGCCGGGCAGGCCCCGGGACGACGGGTCGAACTCAAGGCTCGCCGACAGGTGATCGGAGGGACCACCGGGCGCATGAGCATCCACCCAACTTGAGACGACGGCTTCAACCGACGATCGAAACGTGCCGCTTCAACACGCCGGCAAACCTGGTTATCGGATGCCCGCCCCGACCAAAGCAAGGTACCGGGGCGGGTTTCCCCATGGCCTTCAGACGACTCGGGCGCAATCGCGCCGATCGTCGCAACCCAACGCTTCGGCCGCCGTTTCGGGTCGCGGAGGGTGGAGCCGGCCTCGCCGGGGAACCGGTATGGTTCGACTCCACAACCACGATTGACGCGGCGTGCGGGATTCACTTCTTCAGCACCCCGCTGACGTGAAACTCGGCGATCGAATTCCCCGGCACATTGCTGGGGATCACCTCCGTGTAAATGGTCCCCTTACGACCATCGCTCAGGACCAATCGATAACTATGCTCGTGGCTCAAAACGCGCAGGCGCTCAGTGGGCATCTCGAAATAGCCGTAAAGCGTCTTTCGGCCCGCTTTATTTTCGTGGCTGGCGAGGTAGCCGTCCACTCCCTCCAGAACGACCTCTTCGCCATCGACCAGCGTCCCTCGAATGTGCTCCATCCGTTCCATCGCGACCTCCCCGGGCCGGACTCGCCGGCCTCGACTGGATCAACAGGAATCGGAACAGAAACCGGGTCGACGCCATGACTCCAAAGCTGCTCGGGCCCAACGTCGCCCGACGAAAGATCCTCCCACGACGGTCTCGGCTTGTCGGATGTGAACCGCCGTGAAAACCATCGTAAGCCGCCCCCTCCGCACAAGCAAGGTTGGCATATCGTTATGTTTTTGAGAATCCACCACGGGCAACCACCCGCTCTTGGATGCTCACCTCCAACAACGCCTAATCATGCCGCGTAGGCTTAACTTCGTCAACCGGGTTGCCGCGCGTTTTTTTCCAAAACCGAACGAATTCGGATCAGGAGAGCGCAGTCAGCTCAATCAGCGTCTGGGAGCGGAAGATGGCCAGATCCTCGGGGAACGAATGAAACGTTTGAACGGAGAGGCCCCCAGCCAGCCGATCGACGTGAATGTGACTCAGGGCCGCCGGGGCCATGCGATTGGAGCCACGAGAAGTACGAAGGAGTCGGCCTGGACCGGAATCGCAGGCCATCTCCTCGCAGAGGTGGTGAAAGACCTCGGGATCGACCCGTTCGACTTCCAGGCAAACCTGATAGACGGCTCTTCCGCCGGGCTTCAGGATCGCCGTGTGTTCGCGACGCACGGCGGCGTTCAGAAGAAGCCCTCCGAGCGGAAGTGCGGTCTCGGGGCCGCCGAGAACCTCGGTGACTCGAACGTCGCGCCCGCCGAAGACCACGACGTGGCCCCCCTCAACGATCCGAACGTCGGCCTCCCAGAATCCCAGGGCGAAGCGCTCGTGAGCGCGCACGGCGAACCACTCGGGATGAAGCGCCCGCTGGAAGACCTGCAAGGTCCTGTCGGTCACACGGACTCCTGGAGTTCCCGCTCCCATCAACCACTCCTTCGGCCGCCGACGGCGCTCGCATTCCTCACGGAAGGGGACTGCAAGCAAGTATAGAATGGCCCACCACGAGGGGCAAACCAGCCGGGCGGTTCGCGCGCGATCGGATTCCCGCCGCCTTGACTTGACCCATTTCCGAAGCTCCGTAAACTCCGGACCGAATCGGCGAGGAGGACGACGCGCGCCGCAGGCCCTCTCCCGCCCATGACCAGGGACGGTCAACACCCATGGACACGACGATCGCCGCCGACCCACCGTTGCCGCTCCGCGCCTGGCGGGCCGTCCGCGACAGGGGTCCGCGCTACGCCTGGCACAAGGCCCTCAGACGGACGCTGGGACGATGGCCTGGGTGGAAACGCAGGCTGATCTATGGAAACCCTCGCGAATACTGGACCCTTCGCGGCGGCTTTGACTACTTCCGCGAGCAAGAGGGACAGGTCGCCCGGAGCCTGCGGGCCGAGTGGATCGCCGGCCGGATCGCCTCTTACCATCCCACATCGGTGCTGGAGGTCGGCTGCGGCTACGGCAAGCTGCTGAGAGCGCTCCGAGATCGGACCGACGCCTCGCTCGCCGGCGTGGATTTCAGCCCGACGCAGCTCGGATGCGCTCGCGACTTCGTGGCGGACGTGGACGACGTCTCGCTCTTCCTGGCTCGCGGCGACCGTCTGCCCTTCGCCGACAACTCGTTCGATCTGGTGGTGACCTCGGCCGTGATCCTCCACAATCCGCCGGAGGTCGCCGATCGGATCCGCCGCGAGGTCGTCCGCGTGGCCCGACGATTCGCGGCCCACAATGAAGAGACCAACCTCAGCTACAACCGCTACGGCTACGACACGGCCGCCTGGTACCGCGCCGAAGGCCGTCGCATCGCCGAGGTCGGGCCGATCCCCATGGACGCCGATCCTCAGACGTCGCAATTCTGCGTGGCCCGTCTCGACGGCTGACGTACGGCCCCTCCCCTCGTCGTGGAACGAACCGGCATGCTCGACCTCGGCTTCGCCTTGCTGCTGACGCTCCTCGCGACCGGGCTTGGGGCCCGCCTCCTCCAGGGGCTGGGTTCCGCCCCCTCTCGAGCCGTCGACCTCTTCGGGCTGGCGTTCCCGCTCGGCGCGGGCTTGATCGCGCTGGGTGTGTTGCTGCTGGGCCAGTTCGGCGCGTTGACCACGATCGGCCTGGCCTTGATGCTGGCCGTCGTCGCCGAGATCGGCCTTCGCCGCGGCGTCCATCTCGCGGGCGAGTTGGCGGAAACTCCCTTCCGCAAGGAATCCGCCGCGCCGACGTTCGGCCTCGATCGCCTGACGGCTGTTTTCCTGATCGCCACGATCGCGGCGACGGGGATCTCGGCCCTGGCGCCGGTGATGGACGGCGACGCGCTCTGCTATCACCTTCAGGTGCCGAAGGTCTTCCTGATGAAAGGCTCGGCGGTCTTCGATCCCGACCTTCACGAGACGATCTACCCGTTGACGACGGAGATGCTCTATCTGATCGCCCTGGCCTTCCGCGGGCCGATCGCCTGCCGATGCATCCAGTGGATGCTCGGCCTGGCAATGGCCGCGAACGTCACGGCGATGGCCAGGCCCTCGCTGGGTTCCCGCGCCTGGTGGGCCGGAGCGGGAGCCCTGCTCGTCCCGGCGATCACCAACGGCATGTCCGCCCCCCTCAACGACGTGGCCTTGGCGGCCTTCGGCACGGCGGCTCTGGCCTCCTGGATGCGACTCCACGACGAGCCCAGCCGGAAGTCGGCTGCGCTCGCGGGGACCTTCGCCGGACTCGCGGCCGGAGTCAAATACCCGGCCCTGGTCCTCGCGACGATTCTGACCGCGACACTCATCGTTCGGCCGCTCTACGCCAGGAAGGGGAGCGAGAAGACCCGCTGGATCGACGCCGTTTCGCTTACGTCCTGCTTCGTCATGGCTCTCATCGCAGCGGGGTCGGCCTGGTATCTTCGGGCCTACGTCCACACGGGCAATCCCGTCTTCCCGTTCTTCCGGTCGCTCTTCGGCGCGGGGCTGGACGAGGTTCTGGACCCGATCAAACGGCCGTTGACGACATCGCCCTGGAACCTGCTGACGGCGCTCGCTCCGTTGAGCCTGGAACCGCATCGGTTCGACAGCTTCGCCCACCAGTTCGGCCCGGTCTTCCTGCTCTTCCTCCCAGCCCTGCTGTTGGAGCGGGCCCCCCGGCGAGTGCTGGGCCTCGTCCTCTTCGGTTACGTCTTCCTGACGCTCTGCATGACCCAGCGTCAGAGCATGCGATTTCTGCTGATCGCGGTCGGGCCGATGTCGGTCGGAGTCGCCTGGTTGGCTTCGACCTGGCGAGACCGTACCACGATCCCCGCGCGTGCCCTGACGGTCGTGATGATCGGCGTGTTGGGGTTGGAGTCCTGCGTCGCCATGACCCGCGCGGGGAGGGCGGCGGGCTCGGTGATGGGGACGGAGACTGCGGCGAGTTACCTGGCCCGGAGCGAGCCCACCTATCGCGTCGGCCGTTGGATCGACGAGAACCTGCCGAAAGACGCGCGGGTGATTGGTCAGGATCATCGCGGTTTCTACATCCCTCGCGACTACACGATGGAACTGGCTCACCGTCGTCGGACGGACCTCGGCGAGCACGGCGAAACCGACGCCGAGGTCGTGGAGACGCTTGTCCGCGAGGGCTACACCCACTTGGTCCTCTGCCCGCCCGCGGCCGGATCGGACGTCGAGTTCGATCCGACGCTCGGCGAGATGCTCGCCCCGTGGCTGGCTACGCACAGGCCGCTCTTCTGCGAGGAACTGGCCGAGCCCGATGGACTGGTCCGCCGCTACTCCATCTATCAACTCGACGCCGTGGCCGGCTCGACGATCGCCGTCGAGGACGGCGGCGTCAAGCGATGAGCGCGACTCGGCCGACGCTCGCGCAACTGCGAGCCGTCGTGCAGAAGAAGCGGCATCGAGAGATCGGCAACTGGTTGGCCCGGCGAGTCGCCAGACCTTCAGCGGTTTACGGAACCTGGGCGGCGGTCCGATTGGGCGCGACCGCCCACCAGATCACAACGGCCGCCCTGCTCGCCGGCCTGGCTGGCGCGGCGGCGATCGCCACGGGTGAACGATCGGGCTTCATCGCCGGCGTTGGGCTCTTGTGGCTGGCCTTCTGGCTCGACCACATCGACGGTCAGGTTGCACGGTGGCGAGGGACGGCGAGTCTCGACGGCGTCTACTTCGACTACCTCATGCACCACGCCCAGAACATGGGGGTTGGATTCGCCCTCGGTTTCGGCCTGGCGATGAGGACGGGACATGTCGAGTGGACGGCGGCCGGCTTCGCGATTGCGGTCGGTTGGGCTCTCCTGAGTCTGCACAACGACTGCCGATACAAGGCGTTCATTCAAAGGCTCAAGAGCACCGCCGAGAGCTACCGCGTCCACGGAGGAGCCGGCGGTCGGCCGACGCCCCCGCCAGGATGGCCTCGGCGCGGGTTGGGCGTCCTGACCTATCCGGCCTACAAGGCGTGCGAGCCTCACGTCGTCCTGATCGGCCTGACGACCCTGGCGTGTCTGGCCGCGACGGTCCCGACCGTATGGGAGACCTGCTGGAAATTCGCGGCCGGCGGGATGGCGATCCTCGCGCCGTTGCTGGCCGCCGCGCGAATCCGCCGATCCATCCTCAAGGGTGCGGCGGAAGCTGAATTCCGAGCGTGGTTCCAACCGTACGATCCGTCGACGAGCGTGGTTTCCGCTCACCGCCCCCTGGACGCGGCGGACGCGGAGGTTGTATCAACGGATGCGGTGAAACTCGATTCCGAGGCGGCGTGAGGGTCGCGCCGCCGCTCCTGAGGCCTCCTGGGCCGCCGACATGACCGACGATCTCCTTGATGCGCAAGCCCACCTGCCGGAACTCCCCAGGCGTCGGGACTGGGGGATCGGCGTGGTCGGCGCGGGCTTCATCGTTCGGGACTGTCACCTCCCCGCCTATCGGGACGCCGGCTTCCCCGCCTCGGCCATCACCTCGCGGACCGAGGCGACGGCCCGAGAAGTCGCCGAACTGCGAGGCGTCCCGCGCGTTTATTCGACGCTCGATTCGATGCTCGACGACCCGGACGTCGAGGTCGTCGACGTGGCGGTCCCGCCTGCCGAGCAGCCTGCGGTCATTCGTCGAATTCTCGCCCACACACACAGGGTCAAAGGAATCCTGGCCCAGAAGCCACTGGCCCTGTCGATGGCCGAGGCTCGCGGACTGGTCGACGATTGCGAGCGGGCGGGCGTCGCTCTCCAGGTCAACCAGAACATGCGGTTCGATCACTCCGTCCGCGCTCTCAAGCGGATGCTCGACCTTGGCGCGTTAGGTGATCCGGTGCTCGCGACGATCGAATTGCGGGCGATTCCACACTGGATGCCCTGGGCGAGAGACGGCCGTTCGCTCTCCACGTTCATCATGAGCATCCACCATCTCGACACGATGCGGTACTGGTTGGGAGACCCTGAACGCGTCCTGGCGAGCACTCGACCCGACCCGCGGACGAAGTTCTCGCACGTCGATGGGATCAACCTGGTGATTCTGGAGTACGCGAACGGCGCGCGGGCGTCGTGCTGGGACGACGTCTGGGCGGGCCCGGCGCGCGAGGGCTCGGCGGCGGATCTCGGCGTGCGATGGCGGTTCGAGGGGACCGAGGGTCTGGCTCAGGGGACGATCGGCTGGCCCTCATGGCCTCGGCATCGCCCAAGCACGATCGAGTACTCGACGGTTCGCGACGGCGGAGCCTGGCATCGGCCGCGGTGGCCGCAGGCGTGGTTCCCCGACGCCTTCTCCGGAACGATGGCGGGCTTGCTGAGAGCCCTGGAGAGCAGGAGCGAGCCCGACATTTCGGGTCGCGACAATCTCCGGACGATCGCGTTGTGCGAGGCCGTGTTCACAGCGGCGACCGAGCATCGCGTGGTATCGTTCGGAGACCCAAGCGGGTAAGATGAGGCTGATTCGTTCGTAGGGTCCCGGGCCATTGTCGCACGTCTCCCGGGGATTCGCTGGAGATGGAGAGGCTGATCTCGGTGGATCGATTGGACGGGCGAGACGTTCTTCTCGCGGCACTGCCGCTGGAAGTCGAGTGGTCCCTGCTCGCCATCGCGGCCCTCGCCGCGCTGGGCGCCCTCGCTTATGCGCTTTGGCTTAGGGGAAAAGTGCAGGCGCACGCGGCGCTCGCCCTGGATTCGACCCGTCGTCACGAAGAGGCGGAGCGTAAGATCGAGGAGCAGGCGGCCGTCTACCGCTCCCTCGTCGAGACGCTCCCGCAATCGTTTCTCCGCAAGGATCTCGACGGCCGGTTCACCTTTGCGAATCAACGGTTCTGCAACGAGCTGGGCCGTCGTCGCGAGGAGATCGTCGGCAAGACGGACTTCGACTTCTTCCCGGAGGAGCTGGCTGCAAAGTACCGGGCCGACGACAAACTCGTGCTGGAGACGGGCCGCGTCCTCGACGTCGTCGAGCAGCATGTGACGCCCCGAGGCGACACGCTCCACGTCCAGGTGATGAAGACCCCGCTGTACTCCGCCGACGGAGCCGCAATCGGCACCCAGGCCATCTTCTGGGACGTCACAGCGCGAATCCGCGCCGAGGAACAGCTCCGCGAAAAGAACGTGAAGCTGGAAAACCTGGCCCGCTCCGAGCACCAGGCGCATGAAGCCCTCAAACAGGCTCAGAGCCTGCTCGTCCAGAACGAGAAGCTCGCCAGCCTGGGGCAGCTCGTTGCGGGCGTCGCGCATGAGATCAACAACCCTCTGGCCTTCGTCAGCAACAACGTCGCCGTCCTGGAACGCGACCTTCGCGACCTTCTCCGGCTGGTCGACATCCTCAGCCACGACGGGGCCGCAATCGAGCGGCTCACCCCCGAACTGGCCGCCGAGGTCGAGGCGATCACCGAACGCATCGACCTGCGATACTGCCTCGAACACTTCCCCCGTTTGATCGAACGAACGCGAGAGGGTCTCAGACGGATCGAGCGGATCGTGAAGGAGCTGCGGCTGTTCGCCCGGGTTGACGAGGGGGAATGGAACGAGGTCGACCTGAACCCGGGGATCGAATCGTCGATCAACATGGTCAAGGGCTACGCCAGGAAGAAGGGCGTGCAGATCGTGATGGACCTGGGGGCGTTGCCGGCCGTCCGTTGCCGGGCGGCTCGAATCCATCAGGTGATCCTCAACCTGCTGACCAACGCGATCGACGCCTGCGGCGAGAACGGTCAGGTCACCGTGAGAACCGAGACCGAGGCCGACGCCTCCGGCGTGCGAGTGGACATCGACGACAACGGCTGCGGCGTCCCCCAGGCGATCCGCGACCGGATCTTCGACCCCTTCTTCACGACGAAGCCTCTGGGCCAGGGGACCGGGTTGGGGCTTTCGATCAGCTATGGGATCGTCCAGGAACATGACGGCCGGATCGAGGTCCAATCGACGGTTGGATACGGTTCGTGCTTCACGATCCATCTCCCCATCGACCCATCGAAACGTCCCCATGCCACGACCTCAGATCAGTCGTCGAACGACTCGGGACGACGCCCCGTGATCGAGGAGCGCGTCCCCCAGACCGCCGCGGCCGACGCCACGCTTCCCGGAGGGTCGGACGCTTGAACGTCGGGCTGATCGACGCCGCGTGGAGCCGGCCGTGAGGGATTGGGCGAGATTGCCTCTGAACATTCTCGTCTCTACTGGGCTTGCGCTCCTGGTGGCCTGGCCGACGGCCGCGACGGTGCTGGAAGCGCTCCGGCCGACGTCGATCGAAACAGCCGGGGGCGGCCTCGCGCTCGACCCGGCGGCGACCGCGGCCGTCGTCGAGGATTCAGGGGGACTGGCGCGGCCGGCCCGACTGGCGCTGGAGACCCTGATCGTGGTCGCCGGCGCCGAGGCGATCGCCTTGCCGCTAGGCGTGGCGTTGGCGTTACTCCTCTTTCGCACCGACGCCTGGGGACGACGCCCACTGCTGGCAGCGCTCGGGCTGGCTCTCTTCGTTCCCCTTCCCTTGCATGCGACGGCCTGGTTGGGAGCCTTCGGCGACGCGGGGAGGATGCAGGCGTTCGGCGTGCGGCCGATCCTCGTCGGTCGACTCGGCGTGATCGTGGTGACGGCGATGGCCGCCCTCCCCTGGGTCGTCCTGCTCTCAGGGGTCGGCATGCGGCTGGTCGAACCGGAGTTAGAGGAATCCGCCCTGCTCGACATGTCCGCGCCTAGGGTCATGACCAAGGTCACCCTACGGCGCAGCCTGGGAGCGATCGCCGCCGCGGCCCTGGCGGTGGCCGTGCTTGCGGCGGGCGACATGACGGTGACCGACCTGCTGCAGGTCCGGACCTACGCCGAGGAGGCTTACGTCCAGTTCTCCCTCGGGCACGGTCCAGCCGGCGCGGCGAGCGTGGCGTTACCTCCGCTACTGGCTATCGGCGCGGGGGTCTTCTGCATCGCGCGACGCCTGGGACAGGACTCGCCGACAAGACTCGCGACGGCGTTCAGTCGGTCGAGAACCTGGCGCCTCGGCGTGTGGCGCGTTCCGCTCGGGCTCCTCGTCGTAACGGTGGCTGGTGGACTTGTCGCGACTCCGCTCGCCAGCCTCGTCTGGCGAGCGGGGCGAGTCGGCGGCCGGGCGCAGATGGGCGCCCCGCCCTCGTGGTCGTTCGCGGGGCTTACCGGAACGCTCGCCACCGCCGCCGAGGAATGCCGAACTCCGCTGCTCACCAGCGCGATCCTGGCCGCCGTCGCCGCCGCACTCACCACGACACTCGCCTGGGGGCTTTGCTGGCTTTGTCGGGATTCACGGATCTGGCGAGGGATTGCGCTGATCGACGTCGCGCTGACGCTCGCCGCGCCGGGGCCGGTGACAGGTATGGCTCTGTTGCTGGCATATCGAATGATCGATTGGATCTACGACGCGCCGGCGATCGTCGTTCTGGCGATGGCCGCGCGAACGCTTCCGTATGCGGTTCTGATTCTCTGGCCGGCGATCCGGGGGCTGCCGGAGGAGACGCTCGACGCCGCGGCCGTCGACGGCTGGGGGCCGGCGTCTCGGATCATGCGGGTGGCCTTGCCGCTCTCGCGACGTGCGACGCTGGCGGCCTGGGCGTCGGCCTTTGTGCTAGGGCTGGGTGAGCTGCCGGCGACAAACCTGCTGGTCCCGCCGGGCGTCGAAACGATCAGCCAGCTCATCTGGAGCTTGTTGCACACCGGCGTCGAAAGCCACCTGGCGGGCGTTGCGCTGACGACCCTGGCCGCGATCGCCGCCGCGGGATGTCTGGCGGCGGCGCTGCTGCGGAAAACCGTGTCGTCCAACGCCTGACGAGTGTACGATGAACGGCCGCGACGGACTCGACCCACCCCCGGAGAGTCGACGATGGCGATGCAGGACGCGCTAGGCCCGGTCTTCGCCTACGAGTGGATCCGCATATCCCGCCGATGGCAGCTCTACGCCATCCGCTCCGCCTTCGTGGCGACGATCCTGGGGGCGCTCCTGGTTGTCTGGGCAACCTGTCCCTGGAACCTTGATGAGGCAGACCTTCAACGCCTTGCCCTCTTCGGGGGGAGCGTCAACTGGGCAGTCGCCTTCACACAACTCATGTCGATTCTCCTCGCCGCCCCGGCCGCGACCGCCGGAGCCGTCTGCCTCGACAAATCGCGCGGGACGCTCCTCCACGTGATGGCGACCGATCTGACCGACGCGGAGATCGTCCTCGGCAAGCTGGCCGCGGCACTAGCGCCCGTCCTGGGCCTCGTCTTCTGCATGCTGCCGGTGATGATGCTCACGTCGCTGCTGGGGGGCGTCGATCCCGTGACGCTCCTAGGCACGTTCGGGGTCTCCATTGGGACGGCCGTCCTGGGTTGCACGATCGCGTTCGCTCTCTCGGTCTGGGGCCGAAAGACGCACGAGGTGCTGAGCGCGACGTACTTGATCCTGATCTTCTGGATCGCCGGTCTCCCGACAGCCGGGACGATCGCCCGACGCATGGGATTCTCGCCGTTTGGGCTCTTCGTGACGGCCCTCGACGACGCCGAGGCGATGAATCCCTTCGAGCTGCTCACCCCCACGTACAACGATCCCGCGTCCTGGCACCTGATGCGAGTCGCCCTCTTTCTCGGCGGCTGCCTGGTCGTCTCGACGTTGCTGGTCTGGGCGACGATCCGACGCATCCGGCCGGTGACGCTCCATCAGCGCGTTGAGAGCGATGACTCGCCGAAGTCCAAGTGGCGGCTCCTCGCCCACCTCCGCCTCCCAACGCTTCTCCCCTCGCCATCGCTCGACGGCAACCCCGTTCTGTGGCGGGAGTGGAGCCGAACTCGGCCCTCGCGTTGGGCGCGAGTCATCTGGTTCACCTACTTCGCAACCGCCCTGCTCCTTACCTCGACGGCCTTGACCGACGTCCTGAGCGGCGGCATGAGCGAGTCGACGGCGGTCGTCAACATGTTCCTCGTCTCGGTGGGGCTCTTGCTCCTCACCGTGAGGTCGGCCACCTCGCTTTCGGAGGAGCGGACCCGAGGGAGCCTGGACGTGCTCATGTCCACACCGATGAGCACCCGGTCGATCCTGATCGGGAAGTGGTGGGGGACGTTCCGACTCGTCCCCTACCTGGCCATCCTGCCGATGCTGGTCGGCGCGGCCCCGTGCCTGCTCAGCGGGATGTGGGGAAGCCTGGTCCTGTTCGTCGCGCTCATCCTCGGTTATGGGGCGGCCGTCACGAGCACGGGCCTGGCCGTATCGATCTGGGTCGTTCGACAGAGTCGAGTCCTCGCGCTCACGGTCGGCCTCTATCTGGCGGCCTGCATCCTCTGGGTCGTCCTCGCGGCGACCACGTTTCCGATGTCGAACATCGGGCCGTTCGTCTTAATCGGCTCGCCCTTGTACGGCCCGGCCATGACCACGCTGGGCTTCCTGGATAGCCGACCATTCGGGCCGAACGACCTGAAGGATGGATTGTTCATCTGGCTGTTGTGCTGGAACGTCTATTACTGGCTCCTGGCGGGGATACTATTCATCGTCTCCTGTTCGACGTTTGACCGATGCCTGGGACGCGCGACCGACTACGGCCCAGACGATCCGGCTGACCGAGGTCTTCGCAACCTCCTGCCGACGTTTCGTCGACAAGCTCCCGAGGAATCCCTGGCGTCGCGTGGGGCGTCCGAACCGGCGTAAGTCATGAGGCCCTCGATGTCGAGTCCGCGGTTCGGGTTGGGTCCGGTGTTCGCCTATGAGTGGCTTCGGATCTCACGTCGATGGCAGCTCTACGCGGTCCGGTCCTTCTTCGTCGGCTTGCTGTTGCTGGGGCTCATGTTCACGTGGGGCACGTGGGGCGACCGTCCCGACGGCATGCAGACGGAGGAACTGGCCCGCCTCGGCCAGACGATCTACTCCACGATCGTCACCATCGAGCTGACTCTGATCCTGCTCGCCGCCCCAGCCGCGACGGCCGGCGCCGTCTGCGTGGATAAGGCTCGGGGCTCGCTCTTGCAGGTCATGGCGACCGACCTGTCCGACTCGGAGCTCGTTCTGGGGAAGCTCGCCGCCGCGCTGACGCCGGTGATCGGCCTCGTGTGCTGCACCCTGCCGGTGCTGATGCTCTCCTCGCTGCTGGGGGGGATCGACCCCATGTTGCTGCTGGGGTCGTTTTTGACGACCCTGACGACCGCCGTGCTCGTCTGCACCCTGGCCTTCACCCTTTCCGTCTGGGGGAAGAAGGCTCATGAGGTGCTCGGGGCGACCTACATGATCGTCCTGGCGTGGCTGGCCCTGATCCCCTTCACCGTCAACATGCTCATGGTGATGGCGGGACTTGGCGCCGTGGGGTTCTCGCGGTTCGGCCGGCTGATCCAGGCGACCAACCCCTACGCCCTGCTCTATCCGTCATTCAACGGGTCGATGGTCGACCACCTGCATCGGGTCTTGATCTACTGCGGAGGCGGCCTGGGCCTCTCGGCGGCGATGATCGGGCTCTGCATCGCGACGATCCGTCGGGTCACGGTCCGCCAGCGATCCGAAGGGGGCGGAGGTCGAACCAGCCGCCGAACCTGGCGGCTCCCATCGATCCTGCCAACCCTTTCCCTCGACGCCAACCCGGTCCTCTGGCGCGAATGGACCCGCAACCGACCGTCGCGCTGGGGGCGGTTCGTGTCAGCCTGTTACCTGGGCTTCGCACTCTTCCTGACGGGGACGACCGTCATCGAGATCCTCGGGAACGGCGGCCCCGCGGAATCAGGGATCATGGCGAGCGTCTACACAGTGGGCGTCGGCCTGTTGCTGATGAGCGTCCGGTCGTCGACGTCGCTCTCGGAGGAGCGGATCCGGGGAAGCCTGGACCTGCTGACCTCCACGCCGTTGACCACCACGGAGATCCTGGCCGGAAAGTGGTGGGGGACCTTCCGAATGGTCGCTCCGATGGCCCTCCTGACCGGGCTCCTCGCCGCGCTGGCGTGTGGGCCCTCGGGCTGGTGGACGGGGCTGCTGCTCTATCTGGGGCTCATCCTCGCCTATGCCGGGGTCACGACGAGTCTCGGGCTGGCGATCGCCGTCTGGGTGCCGCAGCAGGGGCGGGCTGTTGGGTTGTGCGTCGGCCTGTACGTGGCCGCGTGCGTCGGCTGGCCGCTCCTCTCCTTGATGATGGCGCTGTCGGGAGGGCCAGGTCCAAATCCAGCGGTCTTCTTCCTCTTCGGCTCGCCGATCGGCGGAACCGTCATGGGGCTGGTTTCCCTGGCGGAGCATCGACCCAGCCTGGATCTTGAGAGACTTGTGCTTCCCACCTCGATGGTTATATGGACCTGTATCCTGGGCGCCGCAACCCTCGGTCTGTTTCGCCTTGCGTGCGAGTCGTTCGAGGGTCAACTCGGCCGACGCGCCGGCTGGAACGAGGAATCGGGACCATGGCGGGAGTTCAAGGCGTTGATCCCGCGGTTCGGCCGCCGGCCTTTGGAGAAGCCCAAGCCGGCGACGGCCGAAATGGAGTGAGGCCGCATCAGGCCGCGGCGATCGATCCCGGATCGGCGAGACGGTCGAGGACGGCGTCGGCCGTGGCCTCGGCGGCACGGATGCAGTCGGGGATGCCGACTCCGTCGTAGGCGACGCCGGTGAGGAACAGGTTGGAGTGCATCGCCGCCTTGCGACGGATCGACTCGACGAGCTCCATGTGGCCCAGCACGTACTGAGGCATCGAGCGGGCGTGGCGGGCGATCTCCAGGAACAGGGGCTCGCCGGAAACCCCGATCAGCTCGCCCAGTTCAGTCGCGACCACCTGGCGGACGACCTCGTCGTCGAGGTCGAACAGCTCCGGCTGGGCGGCGCCGCCGACGAAGACGCGGATGAGGGCCGTCCCCTCAGGCGCTCGGCTGGGGAACTTCACGTTGAGGAACGAGGCCGCGAAGATCCGCCGATTCTCGATCGCCGGGACGACGAAGCCGAAGCCGTCGAGCGGGTGCTTGATCTGGTCGCGGCGGTAGGCGACGTTCACGATGATCGACGAGGCATAGGGGATCGCCCGGAGCTGCAAGGCGAGCGACGGGTCGCAGCCGTCGATCAGGCGAGCCGTGGCGTGGGCCTCGGTGGCGGCGACAATGGCGTCGGCCTCGATCGAGGGGCCGTCGAGCGGCTCGACCAGCCAGCCCGAGCCGGTCGCCGAGCGGCTGATCCGCCGCACCGGGGAGTTAGTGCGGACGGTCCCCTTGTCGAGGCTCGCCGCCAGGGCCTTCGGCAGCGAGCCCATCCCCTCTTCCAGCGAGACGAACATGCCGTAGCGGGCGCCGGAGGATTCGGTCTCGATCCGGGCTTCGGCCTCCTTGCGGTGCCGGAACGCAGCGCGGATCAGACCGCCGTGCTGCTTTTCCATCTCCAGGAACTGCGGCAGGGTGGCGCGAAGGCTCAGGTTGTTGGGATCTCCGGTGTAGACGCCGCCGACGAGCGGCTGAACCAGGCGGTCGAACGCCTCGCGACCCAGCCGACGGCGGGCGAAGGCCGCCAGGCTCTCTTCGGTCGCCGCTTCCCGACGCGGGATGAGCAACTCGGCCAGCAGGCGAAGCTTGCCCCAGGGGGAGAGGATCGGCGACGCCAGCACGGGGGCGATCCGGTGCGGGGCCATCAGCACGAAGCCCTCGGGAGCGGCCGCCAGCTTCCCCTTGCGGACAACGAACGACCGCCGGTGCGCGGACTGGGCCTCGATGAGCCGTCCGTCCAGGTCGAGCCGACGGCAGAGGTCGAGGGCCCAGGGCTTGTTCGTGATGAACGAGTCCGGCCCGCGCTCCAGCGTGAAGCCGTCGCGGTGGTCGGTGGCGATGACGCCGCCGACGCGATCCTTCGCCTCCAGAACGATGACCTCGACCGGCCGACCAAGCTCGCGCCCGGACTGCTGGAGGCGGCTGGCCACGGCCAGGCCCGATAGGCCCCCGCCGACCACCACCACCCGGTCCAAGGACTTCTTGTCCCCGCCCCGCTCGATCGTCGTAATCATCGAGTCGAATCCCTTCCCCGGATCCTCTCCCGAGCGTCCGGACGCCCAATCCAGGATTTTCGCCGATCCTTCACCGTTTCGCCAGGGGTTCATCGCGCAGAGAATTCATGGACCATCTGCACAAGTGCACGCACGTGATCCACCGGTGTGTGCGGCAGGATCCCATGGCCCAGGTTGAAGATGTGGCCTGGCCGCCCCGCCGCCTGGTCGAGAATCCGGCGCGTCTGGCGTCCGATCTCGGCGAGGGGTGCGAACAGGACGACCGGATCGAGATTCCCCTGCACGGCGACCTCAGGCCCAAGCCGCTCCCAGCCGGCGTCTAGCTCGACCCGCCAATCGAGGCCGATGACCGTCCCCCCGGCGTCGCGCTGAAGTTCCAGCAAGGTCGCGGTGTCGGTGCCGAAATGGATCGCCGGCACCTCCGGAACGATCTGCGAGAACAGCCGCCGCATGTGGGGCTGAACGAATCGACGGTAGTCGTCCGGCCCGAGCGCTCCGACCCACGAGTCGAAGATCTGCACCGCCTGGGCGCCGGCCGCAACCTGGGCGTTAAGGTATCGGGCCGTCGAGTCGGTCAGGATCGTCATCAAGGCGTTCCAGGCCCCGGGATCCGAGTACATGAACGCCTTGGCCTTCTCGTAGTGCCGCGAGCTTCCCCCCTCGATCGCGTAACAGGCCAGAGTGAACGGCGCCCCGGCGAAACCGATCAGGGGGATGTTCGCGGGCAGTTCGGCCCGAATGCGTCGAACGGCCTCGTAGACGTACCCCAGCGATGAGACGTCGGTCAGCGGCTCCATGCCGGCCAGGTCGCCGACCGACCGGACCGGGTTGTGGATGACCGGCCCCTCCCCCTTGGAGAACTCCAGGTCGAAGCCCAGCGGTTCCAGGATGAGGAGGATGTCGGCGAAGAGGATGGCCGCGTCCACCCCCAGCGTCTCGGCGGCGAAGACCGTCGTCTCGGCGGCCAGCTCGGGGTTCTTGCACAGTTCGAGGAACGAGACCTTGGAGCGGAGCGAGCGATACTCGGACATGTATCGGCCCGCCTGCCGCATCAGCCAGACCGGGGTGGCGTCGACTGGCTCGCGGCGACAAGCCCGCAGGAAGCGGCTGTTCCAGAGGGCGTCCGGGATGGTCCGTTCCTGGGTGGGGAGGTCGCTCGGCATGGCGGGTCGTCTCGCGGGCGGAAGAAGGCGGATCGAGCCCCCTATCCTAGCCGACCGCCCCCCAATCCCGCGAGGCTCCCCTCTTGGCGGAGGAGAGCAAGCCGGGTCCGTCCTCTGGCCCATCCTTGCCCCACCTGCGGCTTCGCTTTGGCTTCGATCGCTCCGAACCAGGCCGCCGAACCAGACCGCAAACTCCTGAAAGACAACCCGTTACGTCGACAACCATTCTGGCTTCGTTCGCGCGAGTCTGCGCCCGATCGACGAGTCAACCAGCCGAGACGATCAACCTCTCCTATGCCCCCGCCCAGACGTCGTCCGCCTTCGCCTTCGGCTTCGATATTGGGTTGGTTCGCGCCCGCCATTCAGCCTCTGCGACAAACGCAAACCCATAAAGGTATGCAACTTACGCCGATCAAAACTGTGGCTTCGTTCGGACGGAAACCAGGCATGCCCCCCTCAACGCCCCCCGAGAAAGGCAGCTCTGGTTGCCATGGCCACGCTTGCGTGGCCATGAACCGACGTGGGCGACCGCGAGTCCCTCGCCCATCACATGGCCACGCAAGCGTGGCCATGGCACCCAACCCCAACCTCGGACTCAGAAATGCCTTCCGGCGGATGGCTTCGAGCGAGGTTCGACCTAAGCCCCACAGCCCTGCATCTACCCGCGGCCGTGCATGCAATCCCACCGAGATGTCAAAGAACGCGCCCAGAGCGATCCACTCTGTGTAGATCCTACCCTCAAACGCTCCCACCTGATCGCCGCCCCGCCCGGATCCGAGCGATTGGCTTGCCGCGAGATCCCACACCGATGCAACCCACCGCATGTCAGGCTTCCGGCGGCCCCATCTTCGACGGGTTGAAGGCTCGGAGGTACACCAGTCCGCCGGCCAGGAGGATGGCCCCCCACCAGAGGTCGGCGTGCAGCGAGGCCAGTTTCACGTTCGGCGGATACGCCAGGCCGTACAGCCCCGCGGCAAGGATCATGACGCCGTAGATGGTCAGCATCAGGCCCACGAAAAACCAGATCGAGAGTCGACCGCCCTGGACCACAAGAGGCCCCCTTTTCTTGGAGTATGTCCCAAAGGCTCCGGGCGCGATCAACGGCCTTCCCCCCTCGCGGGGGAAGGTGGCCCGAAGGGCCGGATGAGGGGGATGATCGGCGTCGGATCCGCGTTCAACGAGTCGTTCGCAATCCCACGCCGGTCGTCCCCCTCAATCTGACCGCTTCACAGTCTGTCTTCCCCCTCCAGGGGGGAAGACTGTAGGTCGCAACCCTTCATCCGATGGGACGGATTCTTACCAGAAGACCACGTTGAGGATGACGAAGACGATCGCGACCACCGTCGCCCAGACAGCGGGGCGCTCGTACCAGGGGGCCGCTTCCTCGTGGGGGATCTCGGTGCAGCCGTAGACCAGACCCACCAGTTCGGAATCGGGCTTGGGTTTCGTCGCATAGCTGACCGCCACGGTCACGATGACGCAGACGAGCCACGACCAGAGCCCCCGGTACATGTTCTCGGCCATCGCCTGAGCGTGCTTGGAGAGGGCGACGATCGCCAGGGCGCTCGGGTCCAGCCGCACCCACAGCCACATCCCGATCGACGCCAGCGTCCCGGCCAGCAGGCCGTAGAAACCGCCCGCCGGAGTGGCCCGCTTCCAGAGCATGCCCAGCAAGACCGTCCCGAACAACGGTGCGATGAAGAAGCTGAAGAGGGCCTGCACGTAGTCCATGATGCTGGCGAACTGCATCACCAGGTACGCCGCGCCGATGCTCACAAAGACGCCCAGGACCGTGCAGATCCGGCCGTGCGTCAGATAATGGGAGTCGCTGGCGTTCTTGTGGATGTAGGCCCGGTAGACGTCATACGTCCAGACGGTCGCGAAGGCGCTGACGTTGCCGGCCATCCCGGCCATGAACCCGGCGATCAGGGCCGTGATTCCCAGGCCGAGGAGCCCCGGGCCGCAATACCGGGCCAGCATCAGCGGCAGGACCTCGTTGTAGCTGTGGCCCCCCTGCTTCAGGGCGTCGGCCTCGGGGAGTAGCTTGACGTCGAGCAAGGCCAGCCCCAGTAGGCCGGGGAGGATCACGATGAACGGCACGGCCATCTTGAACGCCGCACCGATGATCGGGGCCGTCTTGGCGGCTCGGAGATCCTTGGCCGCCAGCACGCGCTGAACGACCAGGAAGTCGGTCGTCCAGTAGCCGAACGAGATCACCCATCCCAGGCCCAGGACGATCCCCGTCCAGTGGATGCCCATCGGGTTGTCCTGGAACGACCCCAGCGTGCTCCAGAGGTGGACGTAATCGCCACGTCCCGTCTGCTCGGCGATCCTCGCCTTCAGCCCTTCCCAGCCGCCGACCTCGTAGAGGCCGAGGATCGGCACCAGCATCGCCCCGGCCCAGATCAGGACGAACTGCAACACCTCATTGAAGATCGCCGACTTGAGCCCGCCGAGCGCCACGTAAGCGGCGACGGTCAGCGACGAAACCCAGATGCTGAAGTGAATGTCCCAGCCCAGGACGACCTTCATCACCAGGGCCATCGAGTACATGTTGATCCCGCTCATCAGGATCGTCATGAACGCGAACGAGAGGGCCGCGAACCCTCGGCTGGCCTCGCCGAACCGAAGTTGCAGATAACCCGGGACGGAGTGGGTCTTGGAGATGTAGTAGAACGGCATCATCACCAGGCCGAGGAAGAGCATGGCCGGGATCGCGCCGATCCAGTACCAGTGCGTCCCCAGAATGCCGTACTGATAGGCCGCCGCCGCCCACCCCATCAACTCCAGCGAGCCCAGGTTTGCCGAGAGGAAGCTCAGGCCGGCGATCCAGGCCGTCATCTCGCGGCCGGCGAGAAAGAAGTCCTCGCCCGTGGTCGTCTGCTGCTTCAGGTACCAGCCGATGCCCAGCACCATAAGGAAGTAGACGACGATGATCGCCATATCGAGGAGGCCCAGGGAGATCAGCGGGGCCTCCGCGACGGCCTGGGCGAGTATCCAAGGGGGAGCAAGCGGTCCGGTCATCGTGCGTGTCTCGATTCGATCGAGGGAATGGATAGAGAACTATCGCGGTTGACTCTGGAATGGCATACGCAACCTGAAAACATCGCGATCTGTGGATCGGATCGGCACGAGGCTGTCCCCAAGAGTGCTCGGCGAGCGCTCCGACGTCTTCCCCCCTGGAGGGGGAAGACAGACCGCGGAGCGGTCAGTTGAGGGGGACGACCGGCGTGGGATCACGAACGACTCGTTGAACGCGGATCCGACGCCGATCATCCCCCTCATCCGGCCCTTCGGGCCACCTTCCCCCTCCAGGGGGGAAGGCCGTTGAGGACCACCTCCGAGGCACCTGTGAAACGGTCTCCAAGGCGTCCGGGCGAGCCGCCCGGACCACCGGTCGACAAACTCGTCTTCTGCCTACGACTCCTTTGAAAACCGCTGTAACGACGTGTCTGCTTCAGCCCTGGTACTCGGCTCCTGCGCCGTGACGAGCGACGACCTCGGCGATCTCGCGACGCGCCTGCGCGGCCAGCTCGGGGACGGCCGCGACGACCTCCCAGCGAGCGAGGCCGTTCTCGCTCTGAGAAACTCTCTGACAGACCTGGAGCCAGTCGGCCGGCAGGACGGTCCCGCTGCCGACGTCGAAGGAAAGCCCTCGCCTGAGCAGGGTGGCCTCCAGGTCCATGCCGTTCTTCATCCGGCTCATCGCCCGCGCGCCGACGGCCTCGAAGTGGCCGCGGACGGCGTCGAGCGCGTCCTGCCGCTGGTCGTCGGTCGGGAACTTGTAGCCCCACTCGCGCTCGCGGGCCGTCGTCTTCTGGATCTCGAACATCCGGTCGAAGCGTGCTGGGTCCTCGGACCAGACTCGGGCGATCAGGAGAGCCAGGTAGAGGGTGTTCTCGGTGCAGTAGCGACCGCGGCCGTCGGGAGAAAACGCCTCATAGAAGTGGGCCGATTCCTCGACGCAGCCGATCCGCTTCGGATCGTCGATGAGGCTCTGCTTGATCTGCGAATGGCCGTTGCGGATCACGTCGACCGACAGTCCGCAGCGGGCCATCTCGACGATCGCCAGCGGGTTGCACTTGAGGTCGGCGAAAACCCCCAGGCCGTCGCCCGGGAACCGCTTGCGGATCTCCGGGAGGATCGCCGCGTAAACGAAGCTGGAGGAGAGGTACGAGCCTTCGCCGCGGTAGACGTCCAGCCGGTCGCCGTCGCCGTCGAAGAACATGCCGGCGAGGAAGCCGCCGGCCGTCATCGCCTCGATCCCCTCGCGGATCACGGCCTGCTTGACCGGGTTCGGGTCGCCCAGCGGGAACGCGCCGTCGGCCGCGAAGTGGAGCGGATGCAAATCCGCGCCGGCCTTGGTGAAGGCGAGCACCATCTCCCGGCCCGCCGCACCGAAGAGGTAGTCGTGGAAGAACCTCGCCCCCTTGAGCGAGCCCGGCTCGACGCCCGCCAGGTCCATGCTGAATGCGACGTAGTCGTCGATGTAGTCCTCGGCCGTGATCCGACCCGTTGAGGACGCGGCCGACGACTTGCCGGCCTCGTAGATCGCCTGGATCGAGTCGAGCCCTCCGTCAGGCCCGATGGCGCGGGCGATCGGTGCGACGTTCGGCCCCAGGATCTTCCGCCCGGTGTCGCCGGCCGGATTGTGCGAGGCCCCCACCATCACGGCCGCCAGCTCAGGCCGGCGCATCGCCGCGTAGTAGAAGGCCGACGTGGAGGTCACGCCCGGCAGCCAGACCACGTCCAGCCCCGCCCGGCGGTAGACCTCGGCGGCAATTGTCAGGTATTTCGGCCCCGTCGAGCGGGCGTCGTGCGCCAGGGTGACGCCGGTCGTCTTGAGGACGTCGCGGAAGTAGACGGCCTCGGCGTGCGCCAGTCGCTCGGCCAACTCGGGCGTGAGGTCGGCCGACGGCGTGCGGATGTCGTAGGCTCGGAACATCGACAGGTTCAAGGCGTCGGACACGTCATCGGTCCTTTAATCAATCGAGGGTATGCACCCGCGTCCCGAACTGGCATGCCCCCGGCGACGAGCCCTCGAAGACGTAGGCCGTCCGGCCGGTCTCCCGAGCATAGCGGTCGGCGATTTCCTGGACCGCGTCGCCGGCGTTGGACCAGCCCAGGATTGCGACCGTCCCGCCGCTGCCGCCGCCGGTGATCTTGGCCCCGTACAGGCCCCATTCGGGGCCGGCCTGGCGGACCATCGCCACCAGACGATCGGTCCCGTCCGAGCCCAGCCCGCAACTCGAATAACTGTCGTGCGACAGGTACATGAGGACGCCCATCTCCCGGAGCGCATCCTCGGCGTGGGCCTCTTCCACCAGTTCGCCGAACCGTCGCACGCGGTCGTTCTCGTACACCGGATGCGACGTCGGCTTCCTCACGGCGTAGGTCCGGGATGGATCGATGCGTGTGACAGGATCCGTCAGGCCCCGATGGCTTGCCAGAAACTCGGCCCCGGACATGGTCTCGGGAAGACGGTCGCGGAAACGGGCGTCGAATTCGGAGGGCTTCAGGTTCGTGAGGAAACCCTTCCAGTGGTGATCCTCAACACGAAGCACACCCGAAAGATCGACTTCCGAGACGGGCAGCCCCGCCAGGTCGGCGATGATCCGATAGCCCATAAAGGCCCCCGTCCGCACCGACCCATAATCGCCGCCGCCGACCGCGTGGCGAACGCCTGAGTCGATCCCCCAGAGGCCGATCATCGGCGAGATCGGGACGTACCCCTGAACCTCCGCCGGCTGGCAGAGGAGCGCGAGCAACTCATGCTCTCGCCCCAGGGCCGAAGCCATTTGATCCATGATCCCGCAAGGAGCGCCGACGACGTAGTTCTCGACTCGCTGGCAGAGGGTGGCCAGCCGCACTCCGTCCAGCTTCAGGCCGATCGCCCGGGCCACGGCCTGCATCGTCGCGACCTCGATCGCCGCCGACGAACTGACGCCCTTCCCCTCGGGCACCTCCGACCGCAGCAGGATCCGCATCCCGCGATCGAAGCGGGCCCGCTCCTCCTGGGCCAAAACCACGAGGACTCCGGCGAGATAAGCGGCCCAGGAACTCGCATGATCGCGGGTCAGGATCTCGCGGGCCTCTTGATAGGAAGCGGCAAGCAGGTCGTCGAGGTCGGAGCGGCTCATCTGGACCGATCGGCGATCACCGGGCTCGGCGGCTTCACTGACGACGAGCAGGCCCTCCCCTTCTCCGCCGGTCTGGACGGCGGCGAGGGCCGCTTCGCGGATCGGCATCTGGAGAACCAGCGAGCCCGAGTAGTCGGCGATGCCCCCCATCACGTCGAGTCGCCCTGGGGCGCGGGCGACCGCGATCGGGAGGCCGGGTTCGAAGAGGCCGCCGGCGGTCGTCGGGCGCAGCGATTCGATGAAGCGGTCGACGTCACACACCGTCGGCCCCCTTCGTCGCGTCGCGATGCTTGTAGTGAACGGTCGGCACGGCCAGCAGTTCGGCCGCCTTCTCCTCCGGGCAGGTATCGGATAGGAAGCTGCCGCCGCCGATCTCAGGTCCGGCCAGGTATTTCAACAGGCCGGGTTTTCTCAGGGGCGGATGGAACTCGATGTGGAAGTGAAACCCCTCGCGACGCATCCCGTCCGTCGGAGCCTGGTGCAAGGCCATCACGTAGGGGAACGACATCTCCCAGAGGTTGTCGAACCGGATGAGGACCTCATCGAGCACGAGGGCCAGATCGTCGATCTCCTTCGGCGAGAGATCGGCCAGGTTCTGGTGCGGCTCTTTGGGCGTGACGAAGGTCTCGTAGGCGTACCGGGCGAAGTAGGGGATGAAGCCGATGGCCGAGTCGTTCTCGGCGAGGATGCGACGGCCGTCGGCTTGCTCGGCGGCGATCACGTCCTGCATCAGCGTGCGACGGTTCTCGTTCCAGTACCGGCCGCCGATCTCCGCCTCGTTGGCGATCGTCTTGAAGACGAAGTTGGTGGCGTAGATCTGGCAGTGGGGGTGCGGGTTGGAGACGCCGACGACCTCCCCCTTGTTCTCGAACATCAAGACGTGATTCACCTCGGGCCGCGCCGCCAACTCGCGGTACTGCTCCTGCCAACAGGTCAGCAGGTCGACGGCCCCGCGACGTCCCAGCTCGGCGAGGGTCAGGTCGTGCCTCGGCGTGTAGCAGACGACGCGCGCGACGCCGGTCGCGGGCTCGACGCGGTACGGCTTCGGCGGCGGCGGGAAGTCCCGAGGCGCGTTCGGCCCGACGCAGGGCATGTCGTTATCGAAGACGAAGACGCCCTGATAATCCGGGTTGGCGACCCCGCCGACTCGCGCGTTGCGAGGACACAAGTAGCAGGTTGGGTCGTATTCAGGGACGACCTTGCCCGCCCCCTCGACGCTGCCCCCGGTCCAGGGTCGGTTGTTCCTGTGGGCGGCCACAACCACCCACTCCTCGCGCAAAGGATGCCAGCGCTGTTCCCAGGTCATAACCGACGACCCCGGCCGCTCCGACTCTGATTTGAAATGGGCCTCCCCATGCGACGGGGGGCCGAATCGCACACCGCCCACACTAACGGATGCGTTCAACGGCCGCCAGGATGCACTGGCGCAACAGCGCCGAACGAGGCGACGTTGGGCGACGTACCTATAATTAACAGCAACACCACGAGGAACACAGACGACCTCTCTCACGATCCAGGAAGGTAGACCGATTCAATGGACCATGATTTAGAAGGCACCACGACGCCCCTCGCGTCGTGTGGATCGACCGACGAATGCGGCTCGGACGGAACGGTGAATCGATCGAAGGCTCGAATCCTTCAGCACCTCTCCACCAATGGGGCGCGTCGAACCGAGCCGACCGAAGACGAGCAGTTGCTCAACCGACCGGCGATTCTCCCGCCGAGGGAGCCGCATCCCCAGGCCCCTGAGTTGGGTGCTTTCACCCATGAAGAGCCCTGGCGAGTTCTACGCATTCAAGGCGAGTTCGTTCACGGCATCAACGCGCTGGCCGAGGTCGGAGCGGGGGTGAGCGTCTTCGGCTCCGCCCGGCTCGGCGAGGACGAGCCCTATTATCAGGAAGCCCGCAAGCTCGGCCAGATGCTGGCCGAGGCAGGGTTCGCCGTGATCACCGGCGGCGGTCCCGGAATCATGGAAGCCGCCAACCGAGGCGCTCAGGAGGCCGGCGGCTACTCAATCGGGCTGAACATCCAACTCCCGTTCGAGCAGCACGGGAATCCTTACACCGACCTCTCGGTGAACTTCCGCTACTTCTTCGTCCGCAAGACGATGTTCGTCAAGTTCGCCGACGGCTTCGTGATCTTCCCCGGCGGCTTCGGAACGCTCGACGAGTTGTTCGAGAGCCTGACGCTGGTGCAGACGCGCAAGATCAAGCGGTTCCCGATCATCCTCTTCGGCTCGTCCTACTGGAAGGGCCTCATCGACTGGATCGTCGGCACGCTCCTGGAGCAAAAGACGATCTCGCCGGAAGACTTGAACCTCTTAATTGTCACGGATTCGCTCGATGAGGCGCGTGACGTTCTCGTAGAATGTTACCAGACGCGATGCTGGGAGGCCTGGAAGCACTCCATCGGGGCCAGCCTGGACGCCGACCCGCCGGGCGCCCCGGCGACGGCCGTCGACCCAGCCAAGTCCGACGCTGAGTAAGCCTAAACCGACCGACCGACCGTGAAGGACGAGCGACGATGAGAGACGCCAAGACGTCGGAGGCGCGGTCGACGGCCGTCGCCGAGCCCGGCTTCCCCGAGATCGACGCCAGCCTTCAAGCCGACGGACCGGCCGCGGCGATCGACCGCCTCGTCGAAGATCTCGACCGACGGGGCGAGTATCGCCTCCTCCTCGACGCGCTGCTCCTCAAGGCCCGTCACGACCTGGGGCTCCCCCTGATCCAGGTCGGTCGCTACGCCGACCTCCCGGAAGCCGACCGCCAGCGCTTCGAGGAGCGCTACGTCGAGGCCCTCCGGCGCGTCGGCGCGCGGTTCCTGGAGTCGGGCGACGTTCCCACCGCCTGGGCCTATTTCCAGGCGATCGGCGAGCCCGGCCCGGTTACGAAGGCGCTCGGCGAGATGCCGACGCCCGACGATCCCGACAAACTCGCCTCGTTGATCGAGGTCGCCTTCCACCACGGTGCGAACCCGGCGCGAGGCTTCGAGTGGATCCTTCAGTCCTACGGCCCCTGCTCGGCGATCACCTCGCTGGAACAGGCGACACCCGCCGACCCGACCGTGCGGACTGGCTGCATCGAAAAACTGATCGGCCATCTCCACCAGCAACTCGTCGAGAACATCCGCGCGGACATCACTCGTCGCGGCCAGCCCCAACCGCCGGCGAACGCCTCGATCGCCCAGTTGATCGCCGGCCGCGAATGGCTCTTCTCGGACGAGTCGTACCACACCGACGTCTCGCACCTGACCACGGTCGTCCGCTGGGCGGTCCAGGCGACGGCCCCCGAGGCGATCGCCAAGGCCGTCGACCTCGCTGAATACGGCCGCCGGCTGTCGCCCAGGCTCCAGTACGAATCGGCCCCGCCGTTCGAGCGGACGTTCGACGACCATCTGATCTACCTGAAGGCTCTCACCGGCCAGGACGTCGATGCGGCCGTCGCCCACTTCCAGGGCAAGCTGAACGAGTTCGACGGGGCCGAAGAGGACGACGTCCAGGCGACCATCCCCGCGCAGGTGCTGGTGAATCTGCTGGTGCGCGTCGGCCGGCCGGCCGAGGCCGTGGAGGTCGCCTCCAAACGACTGGTCGGCGTACCGGACGCCCTCCTCACCTGCCCCCCGATCGCCGAGTTGTGCCAGCGCTCGGGGAAGCTGGATCGACTGGCCGAGGCGGCCGTCCGGATGAAGCATCCGGTGCACTACCTCGCCGCACGCCTCCAGTCGTCGGGCTCGAACTGACGACGCCGCTCAATCCCGCGGATCGTCGTCGGAGTCGTCACTCCCGTCATCCCATCTCAGGCCGAGCGCCGCAAGCTCGTCGGCGGGGACTTGCTCGAAACGGCTGAGGAGGAAGTCCCGGCCCCAGTCCTCGTTCTCGATCGCCTCCAGCGGCGGGAGCGAGACGCCGGGCCGGGCGGCGAGGATCGCGTAAGCCTCGGCGACGCCCAGTTCGACCACGGGCTTCAGCTTCATCGACGGCCGCCCCACGACGAGGCCGTCGCGTCGACGTGGATCGGAGCCAACCGCCAGACGCCCTGGCCCGTTCGGATCCAGCGGTATCCTGCCGGCGCGCTCCAGTCGGTCCCTCCGGCATCCTCTCCGTTGCGACGTCGCTCCTCGGCCAGAACTCCCCGCTCCTCAGCGCCGGCCGCCATGTAGATGAACGCGGCCAGTGCGACGTGCATCAACTCCCAGTTCAGCAGGCTGTAGACGCCGAAACCGAGCGCCAGCGTTCGACCGACGGCCGCCGCGAAGCTCGTCGCCTTGCCTCGCCCGACCCACCCGCCCAGCAACGCCCGCAGGACGCGTCCGCCGTCCATCGGAAACGCCGGGATCATGTTGAAGGCGGCGAGCACCAGGTTCATCACCAGCAGATTGGCCATGAAGCCGCCCGCGCCAACAACCGACCCGACGCCGAGCGTCAGGCAGAGCCCGGCCGCGATCGCCAGGTTCACCGCCGGTCCAGCCAGGGCGATCAGCAACTCGACGCCCGGCGCGCGAGGCATTCGCGTCAACCGCGCCACCCCGCCGATCGGGTACAGAGTGATGTCCGCCGTCTCGATCCCGAAACGACGGGCCGTGAGGGCGTGGCCGAACTCATGGAGCAGGACACAGCCGAACATCGCCAGAACGAGCGGCAGGTTCTCCGCAACGCCTGGGAGGAGCAATATCAGCAGAAAAGTCGGATGCAGGAACACGTCGATCCCCGCGAACCGACCGAGTTTCCAGGACAGGCTCATCAGATGTCGTCATCCTTGGTCGAGAGGAGCCGCCGGACGTCGGCGGGCTTCTCATCGGTACACCTGTCATTCGACGTCAAAGGGTCGAATGTTCGCTTGAAAACGGTCGAGGGGAAGTGAAGAAGCCCGGCGGCGATCACGGCGATCGCCTCCGGGCTTCGACTCAAATCAAAAGCCTGGACCGCATTAGATGGTGAAGTGGAAGGTCTTGGTGACCATCCGCCACAGCCACCAGCCGAAGGTGTGGGTGCCGGCGTTGATCTTGGCGAACCCGCGCTGGCCGGGGTGGAACTCCAGGTTGGGGTTGTCGACGGGGATGATGACCTCGTAGACGGTCGACTGAGGCTTGACCTGGCCTGTCTTGGGATCGGGCTTGGCGGCGATTTCGCCCCCCGCCGCGTTGGAGAGCTCGGGAGGAATGTCCTCGCGGTTGCGCTTGGCGATCTGGGAGACCTCGGTCTTCACGGTCTTCTCCGAACGGCCGTAGACCTTCACCCAGGCGGTGGTTTTGTCGTCGAGTCGGATCAGGTCGATGTCCGACTGGTCGACGATCAAGTGGGCCTCCAGGTGGTGGGGGTCGGCGACCTCGCAGAACGGCTTGCCGGGCTTGATCCACTGGCCGAGCGTCTCGGGGTGGGGCAGACCGATGACCTGGCCGTCCTTGGGAGCGACGATGACGAGCTTGCCGAGTTGCTCGCTGATCTTGGCGAGAGCCGGCTCCAACTCGTCGGCCATGTCGGCGTTCTGACGGGCGAGGGCTCGGCCGTCGTTCTCCGTGCTCTGGTTGTACCAGAGAGCCTTGCGAGCGTAGACGTCGTGCTCCGACTGGCGCTGAATCAATTCTTTCTGCTTCTCACGGTTGACCAGCTTGGCGATGACGTCGCCTTCCTTCACATAGTCGCCGTCGCGGACGGCTAAATCGTAGAGCTGGCCCTCGACCTCGCAGTAGATCTCGTTCGGGTGGGCGGGCGAGAGAACCAACGTCCCCTGAACGCGCAGCGGGGTGGGGATCAAAAGGATTCCGGCCACGACGGCTGCGAACGCCGCGGCGAAGGCGGCCGCACGTGCTTTCTTCACTTTGCGCATCCTCCCGGGCGTGCGTAGGAACTTGAAAATCTGGTAGACGGGCATGGCCAAGAGCGGAATCAGCGAACCCAGAGCGAGCATGTAACTCACGGCCTGAAGCTTGTACGGCTTCAGGAACTGGGACAGGAAGAACAGGATGCTGAACGTCACCACCCAGCGATACACGTAGCTGGCGACCGCGTAGGTGACGAACAGGGTCCGCCGCGATCGAGGCAGATAGCTCTGAACGGGGACTTCCAACCCCAGCACCTTCTCCTGCAACAGGTAGGTGAAGAACTGGGTGCTCTTGATCCGCAGGTTGGGGATCTCCAGCCAGTCCGACATCACGTAGTAGCCGTCGTACCGCAGCAGCGGGTTGGCGTTGAAGAGGACCGTGTTCACCGAACATATAAACATAACGGCCATCGACAGGCTGTTCAGCAACCCTTGCTCGGTGTTGAACCAGACGAACGTCGCGATGCTGGCCAGGAACAGCTCGACGTAAATGCCGGCGGCCGAGATCCAGATCCGGTGCCACTTGTTGGGGAGCAGCCATGAGTCGGTCACGTCGCAGTAGAGCGCGGGCGTGAGGACCAGGAACAGCATCCCCATCTCGTGGACCTCGCCGCCGAAGTGCTTGGCGGTGAGGCCGTGGCCGAACTCGTGGATGATCTTCACGACGGCTAGACTGATCCAGAACGTGAAGATCGTCCACCAGTTGAAGAAGCTCTGAAACTCGGGGAGCTTGCCGTAGAACTGGCTCCACTGGCTGATCACCAGGGTGATCGCCGCGAGCATCAGGCCGACGCTCGCGGAGACGAACCAGGGGGTGTAGATCCAGCGGAAGTATGGGTACATCCAGGTCAAGAGCCGCTCAGGGTCGATGACCGGGATCTTGATGAACAGAATGTTGGCCAGGAACTGCCAGACCTTCTTCCACTTGTTCTTGCGGCGGCGGCGGATCAGGGCGGAAGCCTGCTCGGGGCTGTCGATGATGACGACGCCCGCCTCGTGAAGCTGGGCGACGAACCTCGTCAGGTCGTCGATCGAGATCGTCTGGGGCCGGTACTTGCGCTCGAAGGCCCGCTTGACGTCCTGGAGGTTGTTCTTGCCGTCGAACTGCTGGAGCAGGAAGTACTCCTCGATCTTGAATCGGAAGTACTTCAGCGCCAGCGGGTCCTTGACGACGTAGTGAGTCATCCCCTCGTAGAACTGGGGCTGCACCACCAGGTCGGGGCGGAACTTCACCCGCAGGTGTTCAGCGGCCTGCCCGAAGGGCGCCGGCGTTGTGGAAGGTGCTGCGCTCATCGATCGGCGTTCCTTGGCGGTTCGGTTCGGGGTGCTCCGCGTCCCGCTCCCGGCGTCGCGGCGGGTCTCAGCGAGCCGGGGCCGTGGGTCGGGCGGCGACGTCGTCGCCGAGGTAAATGGTCATCGCCGCCTTGATGCCCGGCCGCAGCTCGAAGGAGGAGTTCTCGAACTCGGCCCGGATCCGCACGGCGCTTTCGCCGACGGCCTGGACGTTGGGGTCGATGAACTTGACGACGCCGCGGAATGTCTTTCGCTCGATCGGCTGGTCGCCTCGGCTCCCTTCCAGACGCGGCTGGATCTCGACCACCTGGCCGACTTTTATCCGGGAGTAATAGTCGATCGGTACGAACGCGGTGGCTGAAAGACGCGACAGGTTGCCGATCTGGACGACCGCCTCATTGGCCCGGACGCTCTCGCCCGGTTCCTTGTAGCGCTTGATGACGATTCCCGCGAACGGGGCCGCGATGGTGTGCTCCTTGAGCATCTGGACGGCCAGGGCCAGTTCGGCCTCATTGATGGCGTCCTGCTCCATGGCCTCGCGAAGCTGAGCCTCGGCGACCTTGGCCTCGCCCTCGGCCTTGGTCATCTCCTCCTGGGAGACACTGTCAGGACGGTACTTGATGAGGCGGCGGTTGCGGGCGACGACCGACGCGGCGACTTCCATGGCGGCCTTGGCCTTCATGGCCGGCCCCTCGTTCTCGGCCGTGAGCTTCGCCTTGGCGACGGTCAGCTCCGCGATCTCCTTGTGGATCGCTCCGATCACGGCCCCCTCCTGGACGGAGTCGCCGTAGGTGATCTCCATTTTCTCGATGACCCCCTCGCGGAGGGCGGCGACGTCCGACTTCTCGATCCAGTCGATGGTGGCGAGCTGATCGTGGGAGTCGAGGACGAGGGTGGCGGCGGACGGCGACTGGCCGGCCCCTCCCTGACCGAAGGAGGCGACGGAGAGGGTCGCCAGAGCGCTCAGGGCCACGGACGCTGCGGTCTTCAGGGGCGACATAAGGGGCGAACCTCCACTCGGGTCGATCGATTCATGCGGTGTGGGGGAAGGCGGCCCGGCCGACGCGCCGGGCCGCGGTGGGTTCGGGTGAGTGCGGTCTCACTGAAGGAACGGCCAGCGGAAGAGGACCGACTCGTGCCACACCTGGACGACCTTGCGGAACAGGACGTAGGCCAGGCGGGCGTCGCCGCAGTCGATCCGGGCGCGGACCTCGGCGCCGGGGCGGAACTCCTGGTTGCGGGCCAGGAACTCGTTGCGAACCGCGTCGCTGAAGCCGACGGTCACCTTGACCGTGTGCCGCTGCTCAGCGCTCTCGGTCTTGGTCTCGGCCTTGGAAGCGATCCGGCGGATGTAGCCCTGGTAGCGGTGCTCGGGCTCGGTCATCACCACGAAGTAGGCCGGGAGGGCCGAGCCGGCCGGCTTGGTTCCGGCGGCGACCTCGGCGTCGAGCTTGGACTTGGCGGCCAGGATCGGCCCCATGTCGTCGTCGGGGACCTCGACCTCCAGAATCCACTCGCCGTCGGTCGCGGCGACCTGGAGCAGTTCGGTGCCGATGTCGACGGGACGACCCATCAGGTTCTTCTTCACCTCCCAGGTCGTGACGATCCCGTCCTGAGGCGAGGTGATCGTCATCGCCTGGATCTGTTCCTTGGTGATCTCGATCTGCTCCCGGGCGCTCCGGGCGGTGAGAAGGGCCTCGGAATGCTGGGCCATCAACTGATAGGTTTCGCTGTTGTTCTGCGACGTCCGGTTGGTCGCCTCGATCTGGCGGCCCAGGATGTTCGCCTGGTTCTCCGCCTTGCCGAAGTCGGCCTGGAGCTTCTTCAGCTCCTTCTCAAGCTCCCGGCTGTCCAGTCGGGCGATCATCTCGCCCTTCGCGACGTGGTCGCCGTGCTCCTTGGGGACCTCCGCGATGATGCCCGGGTTGGGGGCGTAGACGATGCTCCGGTTCTCCGGCAGCAGCGAGCCCCGGCCCTCGATCCGGAGGTTCCAGGGGACCAGGGTCAACGCGCCGATCACTGTCACGACCAGAGCCAGGACGGCGAGGATCTTGGCCAGCGTCCGCCCCCGCAGCAGCCGCCAGGGGGAACCCATCGCCTTGAGGACCGGCCGGAGGAAGATCCGGTGGTGCTCCTGCGAGTTCCACAAGGCCGTCGACGAGTGCCGCGCGACGACCTCGGTCCGGGCGTGCATGTCGGTCGGGGCGATCTCGTCGCCGATCTGCTCGGCGACCAGGCAGCCGTAGGGAACCTTCTCCTTGCGTTCGGCCCCCTCTTCCTTCTCCGGCTTGTAGAGGAGGACGATCGCCAGGGCCTTGGAGCCCGACTCGTCGACGTAAAGCTCCAGAGCGTCGCGGATGTCCGGAGCGAAGCCCTCGGTGTGTCCGGTGTAGACCAGGTCGTCTCCCGAGCGGATGACGGCCTTGCAGAGCTTGGTCAGCTCGCGGACCTGGTTCGAGCGCTGTTCGACGACTTCCTGACCGCTGATGGCTTCCACCATCGTCCGGCCCGAGACCTTCATGGCGACGCTGAGGCGGTCGCAACCGACCAGCCGCTTGCCGTCGTTGACGACGGCGTAGGTCGTCTCCTTGAAGTCGAGCGTGTGGTGGACCTGGTGGGTGAACGTCTCCAACTGGTTCCAGAGCCGCTGCTGCGACACCATCTGCCGCATCTGGCGGTTCTTCAGATAGTTGGCCGCCAGGTCGGTGAGGTCGCCGACGAACCGAAGCGTGCTCTTCTGCTGGGCCGCCCGCCGGTTGGGATCCATCAGGATCTCAAGCAGACCGACGACCTGCTTATCAACAATAAGGGGAGCCAGGATGATCGCCAGGTGCGTGGGGTTGAACGCCTGCGGCATCCCCTCGATCACTGCACCGGGCGGAATCACCTGCGGCTGAGAGGCCTGGATCATGCAGCCCAGCAACTGGTCGTGCGGGGCCGTCTTGACCCGGCCGTCCATCAGGCCGGTCTGGGCGAATTCGAGCTGATACTGGAGCCGGAGCCCTCCCCGGCCGTCGAGGAGCCAGAACGCGCCGCCGGAGGCCGCGGTGGCCGCCACAGCCCGGTTGAGGAACTCGCCGTAGAACTCGTTCGGCTGGACGTCCGACTCGGCGAGGTCGGCGATCTCGGCCACCAACTTACGGATCTGGTTCTTCGTCTGCTCGAGCAGACCGGCGTCGATGGTTTCTTCCGGCATGGTGCCACCAGTTCGTTAAGGGGCCGGGGTCGGCGTCCTCCCCGGCGGGGTCGGTCCCACGCGCGAGGCCGCTTGACGAAGACAACGGGACGACCACTTCGACCATGTTCCTGACGTCATCGTCAGTTTTCCTGCCGCCCGACCGCATCTGCGACGCAAACCCAATCGTGTCCAGGAGGTTGAGTTCGAAATCGACATCAAAAAAGAAATAAAGCCGATCAAGTGGAGACGGCTAGCGGGCCGATGAATCGCCGCGTACGCACCACATCGAAAATCTGCCGCAGAGGGCCTCAACCAGGAGGCCCAGCTAAACCAGGAAAACGAGGGGGAATCGGCGGACACATGCGGTCCCAGTTGTTCCTTGCGCTGGCGTTGGGATGCATCGCGATCGGAGCGGCGGCCGAGGAGCCGAAGCCGCCCCGCGATCCGGCGGCCCGTCGCGCTCGGACGGATGCGGAGGCCGTCGACGCTCGCCTTCGAGAGCTGGAGGCCATGAACCGGGCGATCCTCGAACGCCTCGACCGATCCGAGCGCGAGCGCGAGGCGGCCGACGAACGCTATCGATCCCTGGAAGGAAAGTACGACGAGCTTCGCCGTCGAGTCAGCGCCGAGGGGACCGATGAGGAAGGGCCCGGCACGTCGTTGGAGGCTCTGCCGGACGCGGTGCCGGAAGCCGTCGAAGCCCGGCGGTCGAATCGGGCCGAGTACGAGCCGAGCGGCGACCTGGCCTCCGAGGGAAGTCGAAGGCCCGGCGTGGAGGACCTGGACCTCCAGGGGATCTTCGGCAGCGAGGGGTTCGGCTTCAAGAGCCTCGATGACGAGTATCAGCTTCGGTTCCGGGTCCTCGATCAGACCGACTTCAAGGTCTTCTCACCGGGCAACCAGGTGCCGGCCACTAGCGGCCTGTACATCCCCCGCGTCCGAATCTACTTCGAGGGAAACCTCACGCGGCTGTTCGACTACGAGGTCTCCATCCAGCGCAGCGTCGAGGGGGTCTGGGACCTGCTCGACGGCAACGTCGACATCAACATCGACCCTCGCTTCCGACTCAAGTTCGGCCGGACTCTGGTCCCCTACAGCTACGACTGGTACGACCACCTGGAGCAGTATTTCATCACCCCCGAGCGGTCGCTCTTTCCGCTCAATTTCGGCCTCTCGCGATCAGTGGGGTTGATGGCGCATGGACGCCTCTTCGACGGCCGGCTGCAGTACGCCGTCGGCGGCTTCGACGGCCACCTCGTCGGTCTGGCCGACGACAACACCACCCGCGACGTCGTCTCGTACATCAACACCCGGCCATTCCTGAGGTCTGAGGAATTCCCCCTCCTGCGCGACCTTAACCTGGGCATCTCCGGCTATATGGGCCAGCAGATCGCGCCGCAGGCGCCCTTGCCGATGCGAACCTCGATCCAGTCGTCCGAGAACGACGAGGCGGCCGCCCGGGCCAGCTCCGTGTTCCTCGAATGGGACGACCGCGCGTTTCTGCTGGGAGGCCACAGCGCTCTGGCGGCCCACATCGCCTGGTACGTCGGCGGCCTCTCCTTCGAGGCGGAGTGGCAGGGGAGCCGCGACCGCTACGCCCTCAGCGGCGGGCCCTTGCACCCGTTGTCGGTCCCGGTGAAGGGGAACCACTTCACGCTCGCCTACTTCCTCACCGGTGAGAAGGTCCGCGACCGCAGCCGCGTCGATCCCCTCCATCCCTTCGATCCGGCGAAGCACTCGTGGGGGCCCGGGGCGATCGAGCTGTTCGCCCGTTACAGCGAGCTTCAGCTTGGCGACGAGCTTTTCCGCGCCGGCCTGGCCGACCCCAACAAGTGGACCAACGGCATGGGCATGACCGACATCGGCCTGAACTGGTACCTGACGAGCTACATCAAGATCTACCTTGACTGGCAGCGGTCGTACTACGACACCCCCGTCCAGCTCAATGAGAACCTCCGCAGCCTCCGCAACGACCTCTTCTGGATCCGCGGCCAGCTCTACTACTGAGCCGAGAGCCGCGGCGAAGGCGGCTTGAGGCTTTGAGCGGCGATGTCGATAATTCCTGGTTCGGATCGGGGACGCGAAGAGCCCCATCGGATCGAGACACCGCTTGGCCGAGGTCGAGATTGAGCATCCTCCAGGACGGATCGAGAACGTCGTCATGAGCCGTCCCCATTCGCCCGCTCATGCGCTGGTTACGGGAGCCACCGGCCTGCTGGGAAGCCACCTCGTCGAGCGTCTGCGGGCGCGGGGCGACCACGTCCGGGCCCTCGTCCGCCCCTCCAGCGAGACGAGCTTCCTGGACGGGCTGGGCGTCGAGCCCGCGATCGGGGATCTGCTCGACCCCCAGGCCCTCGACCGTGCCCTGGAAGGCGTGGACGTGGTCTATCACTGCGCCGCGAAGGTCGGCGACTGGGGAGGCTGGTCGGAGTTCCAGGTCGGTTGCATCGACGCGACGCGGACGCTCGCCGAGGCCGCCCTCCGAGCGGGGGTCTCGCGATTCGTCCACGTCAGCTCGACGAGCGCCTACGGCCATCCCCGCGACCGCGAGGAGCCCGTTGACGAGTCGAACCCGCTGGGCGAGAACGTGTGGGTGCTCGACCATTACACCCGCAGCAAGGTCGAGTGCGAACGACTCCTCTGGAAGATGGCCGAGGACGATGGACTGCCCCTGACCGTGATCCGCCCTAGCTGGATCTTCGGCGAGCGCGACCGCACGACGATCCCCCGGATGATCCGCGAGTTCCGCTGGGGGCGGGTGTCGATCGTGGGCCGGGGAGACAACCCGCTGAGCGCGGTCTACGCGGGGGTCGTCGCCGACGCCATGATCCTGGCGGCCGACGACCCGGCCTCGATCGGCGAGGCGTACAACGTCACCAGCCATTCCGCCATCACCCAGCGGCAGTTCCTGGACATGCTGGCCGACGCGATCGGAGTGCGCCGGGTGACCTGGCGATACCCCTACTGGTACGCCTTCTACGGGGGGTTTTCGTTGGAGCTTCGCGAGCGGCTTTTGCGCAGTCCGAAGCCCCCTCGAGTGACGCGTTACGGAGCGTGGCTGCTGGGGCGTCGCCTGAGCTACAGCACCGAGAAAGCCCGGCGTAAGCTCGGCTGGACGCCCGCCCTGACCTATGAGGAGAGCCTCGGGAGGACGGTCCGCTGGTTCCTGGAAGACGAGGTCGCGCGAATCCCCCACCGCCGGACGCCGACGCTGGTGTCCGTCCGTCGGGCGCTCGGGGGATCGGTCAGAACGGCTCGGCAGGAACCGCCGGCTGAGCGGGCTTCCGCGTCGGGGCCGAGGGATTGGTCGCCTGCGGTGTCGTCGCGGGAGCCGTAGCCGGCGTTTCGGGAGCCGCGACGGCCGGTGGGACGGCGTGCTCGACCTGCAGAGCGCACCGGAAGCCGACGTAGTTGAGCCGCTTCTCAGGCGCGATCGGCTCGCGGCTCGACGCCGCGCCGAGCTTCCCCCCCTTCACGACGACGTCGTACTTGCCGGCCTTCGCCGCCGGTCCGGTCGGATCGTCGCTCACCTGGCCGGCGAGCGTCCGGTAGTAGTTGCGGTCGAAGGCGTCGGCCGTCCACTCCAGGACGTTGCCGGCGAGGTCGAAAACGTCGTAGGGCGATCGATCCTCGGGGAACGACTTGATTGGGTCGACCTGGCGCGGGACCCTCTTGCGGGAGTATTTCGGCGGGTCGTCGCCCCAGGGGTAGATGCGGCCGTCGGTGGTTCGGCCCGCGGCTTCCCACTGAGCCTCTGTGGGCAGGGCCTTGCCGGCCCACTCCGCGAAGGCCAGTGCATCGGCCTGGTTGACCATGACCATCGGCATCATGTCGGCCGTCTTGTCGTCGACCGCCGGCCAGGTCGTCGCCGGCTTGCCGCGGTAACGTGTCTCGCTGAGGAAGCGGCGGAACTGGCCAACGGTCACTTCGTGCTGGTCGATGTAATAGGCGGAGAGCCGGACCTTGTGCTCGGGCGAGGCGAATTGAGGGTCGCGTTCCTCTCCCATGAGGAAAACCCCGCCGGGGACGAAGACCATCGGCGCGCCGTCGCGGTCGCCGACGATCACCAGGGGCCAGCCGGAAGGGTCAAGGCCGGCCTCAGGACGAGAGGCGAACCCATTGGGCAGCCGTCGATCCACTGGTTCGCCGGGCGAAGCCTGCACGGTTGCGGGACGCGTCGAAGGGGCGACCACGTTCGCCTCGGCCGGGTTGACGGGCGGCACGAGGCTGGCGTTGCCACGAGCTTCGATCGTGGGCGTTCGGGCGTCGACCACCGCCGGCGGCGGCGTGGGCTCGACGGGAGCGGCTGGCGCGGGAGTCGCGGCGGCGACGGTCGGCCCTTCCAGAAACAGCGGGAGATTCTGGGCGGGCCGCTTCAGCGCTTCCAGCGCCTCGGCGGCGGTCCGGGTCTTGGGATAGGTCTTCGAGAGCTGTTCCAGCAGCGCGACCGCCTCGTCCGTCCGGCCGCGTCGGGCCGCGCCTTTCGCTCGCGCCAGCATCGCACGGGCCTCGGACTCCAGGTCCGGTTTTTCGGGGACGGGCGTCGCCTCGACGAGTGCGGCCTCGTCGGGGACGTCGGCGTCCATCGGGAACGGGTCGTAGATGAAGGTGTTGTAGACGATGTAGCCGAGCAGCCCCAGGACGAAGACGAAGAGGCCGCCCGTCGCCAGACGAACGCGTTGACGGGTCTCGTAGGTGTCGAGGACCGGCGTATCCTCGACGAGAACCTTCTTCTCCCCCTTCTCGTTCAACTCGGGCTTGGGCTTCAACCCGGTTTTGCGAGTCGCGCCTCCCTCGGCCTCGTCGCGACTGCGCGTGCGGCTGCGAGGGGGAGGAGGCGGCGGGGATTCAGCCTTGGCCTTGGGCGCCGGCTTCGCGACGGGCGGTTCTTCGTCGTCCGTCTCGGTCTTCCAGAGCCGAGGCAAGGGCTGTCCGGGTCCGCCAGGAGCCTTGGGCTTCGGGGGCGCCGGCGATTCGGCGTCGGCTGGATCGTCCTCTGGGGAGTCGACCAGATCGTATTCGTCGGGCGCATCGCCGTTCATGGTCCGAGTCTCGTCACGATTACGCGTCGGTGAACTGAGATGCTTTCAGGTTACTCGTCGACGTTCACCCCGCCCAGGCTTGATTGCGGATCTCAACCTAAATCATAGGCGACGGCTCAAGGCTGACCGTCCCCTTCCCGAGCGTTACAATCCAGTCCGGGTCGACAGTTCGAGCCAGGGAGCGACGACGATGCAAGAGCGCGTGTTTGGCCGGTTGGGGTGGGACGTCGGCGAGATCGGCTACGGAATGTGGGGCCTCGCCGGCTGGACGGGGAACGACGACGACGAGACCGCCGCCGCCCTGGAGCGGTCGGTGGCCCTCGGCTGCAACTTCTTCGACACCGCCTGGGGTTACGGCGCGGGGAAGAGCGAGCAGATCCTCGGCGGCCTTCTCAAGCGGCATCCTGAGAAGCGTCTCTACGCGGCCACCAAGATCCCGCCCAAGAATTTTCAGTGGCCCTCGCGCCGGGGGATGACGCTCGACGAGTGCTTCCCGCCCGACCACATCCGGGAATACACCGAGAAGTCCCTAACGAACCTGGGCGTCTCCACAATCGACCTCCAGCAGTTCCACGTCTGGGAAGACGCCTGGGCCGACGACGACCGCTGGCTTCGGACCGTCGAGGATCTGAAGCGCGAGGGACTCGTCCGGGGCTTCGGCGTGAGCGTCAATCGCTGGGAGCCGACGAACGTCCTGCGCACCCTCAAAACCGGCGCGATCGACGCGGTCCAGGTGATCTACAACATCTTCGACCAGGCCCCCGAGGACGAGTTGTTCCCCCTCTGCCGCGAGTTGAACGTGGCCGTGATCGCACGGGTCCCGTTCGATGAAGGGACGCTCACCGGCACCCTGACGAAGGAGACGAAGTGGCCCGAGGGGGACTGGCGGAACACGTACTTCGTCCCCGAGAACCTGTCGAGAAGCGTCGACCGCGCCGAGGCCCTTCGCCCCTTGATCCCCGCCGGCATGACGATGCCCGAGCTGGCGCTGCGGTTCATCCTGGACGAGCCGATGGTCTCGACGATCATCCCGGGAATGCGGAAGATCCGGAACGTGGAGGCCAACATCGCGGCGAGCGACGGCCACCGGCTGTCGGCGAACCTGAAGACAGAGCTTCGCGAGCACCGATGGGACCGGACGCCGACCTCCTGGTCGCAATAACCGTCGGATTACGAGCTTGACGGTTTCGTGCGGCTGATGCACGATCGCGGCCGCGCGGACCGTCCGCGCCGATCGGGAGGAACTGGACGCGAGGAGGCAAGGATGCCGCTCCTGGCCGCGTTGTTGACCGTTGTCATGGTCGGGCAGCAGTCCCCGGCGCCTGCGCCCTCGTCGCTCGCCCAGGCTGCGGCGGCTGACCTCATAAAGCCGCCGGTGATCCCGATAATCCAGTTCGAGATCCGCGAGGTCACCGTCTCCAGCCCCGACTGGCGGGGACGCATGCAGCCGAGGCTTCAGCCGATCGCCCGCGAGGAGGCGGTCTCCGCCTGGACCGTCGACTTCGAGGCGTTCCGCGAACTGCTTTCCGATCCGAAGGTCAACATCGTCCAGGCTCCGAAAATGTGGGCCAAGGTGGGTGACCCCGTCCGAATGACCAACGAAGAGAAGACGACCTACGTCGCGCGGGTCGAGCGGGTCTCCGACGGTCCTCCCAACGAGGGGACGCAGATCGCCTTCAAGCCTGAAACGGCCCAGGTCCACAACGGCGTCCGCGTCGAACTCACGAACACGCAGCTCAGGGGATCGGCTCTCTCCGCCCACGTCCTCATCCAGCAGAACCAACTGCTGGGGTTCATCTCGACGGGGTACACGGAAAGCGTCGTTCAGGCGAAAACCGACGACGCCGTCGAAAAGACGTCGCTTCTCGCCAAGCTTCGTCCCGAGCCCGACAAGACCGCCATCCGTGCGACGATCCAGATCCCCGAGGTCGCCTCTCGTCGCATCGAAGGCGACTGGCTGATTCCGTCCAACGGTTTCCTCCTCGTCAGCATGGGCCCGCACTCGCGGGGCGGCAAACTCGGCGGCAAAAGCTACGAAGAGCGCCTGATCCTCCTCACCGCCGTCGCAACGACCGAGGCGCCGCCACAGGCCCAACCTGCGGGGCCTTGATTTCCAGCGCATAATTCCAAGCTCACCGGTGGGCGCTGGGTGCCATCCCCAGGCTCGTCGTGGGCATGCGATCGGCGACGGTCGCTGTCTGATCCGATGCCGGTTCATGGCCACGCAAGCGTGGCCATGCCACCCGAGACAATCCCGCGAATCGGGCTCGCTCTGACCATGCGACAGTATCTGGAACTTCTCCGAGACGTCCGCGAAAACGGCCTGCGCAAGCCGACGCGGGCAGTGCTGCTCTCGACCGGGACCAAGATCGACGCCCTGAGCGTCTTCGGCCGGCAGATCCGGTTCGACCTGTCGGAAGGGTTCCCGCTGGTCACGACCAAGAAAACGGCCTTCAACGCGATCGCCCACGAGCTGATCTGGTTCCTTCGCGGCTCCACGAACATCGCCTACCTGCGCGAGCACAACGTCACTATCTGGGACGAGTGGGCCGACGAGGATGGCGAACTCGGCCCGGTTTACGGCAAACAGTGGCGGTCGTGGCTGGCCCCCGACGGCAGGGTCGTCGACCAGATTGCCGAAGTCGTCGCCGGCATCCGTGCGGTGATCGCCGATCCGACGGCCTCCGTAGGTCGGCGGCTCATCGTCTCGGCATGGAACCCGGCGGAGGTCGGCGAGATGGCCCTCCCCCCCTGCCACACGCTCTTCCAGTTCAGCGTGGCCGAGGGCCGGCTCTCCTGCCAGCTCTACCAGCGGTCGGCCGACCTGTTCCTGGGCGTCCCGTTCAACATCGCCAGTTACGCGTTGCTCACCCACCTAACGGCCCACGTCACCGGCCTTCAGCCGGGCGAGTTCGTCCACACCTTCGGCGACGCCCACATCTATACGAACCACCTCGACCAGGTCGACGAGCAGTTGACCCGCGAGCCCCTACCACTTCCCATGCTGGAGATCGCCCCCGAGGTCCGCGACCTGGCGCACGTGACGCGCGACCAGATCCGGCTGGTCGGGTACAGGTCCTGGCCTGCACTCCGGGGCGAGGTCGCCGTTTGAGCCTGTCGGGAAGGAGCCGGGCGTGGACGTGTCTCTCATCGTCGCCATGACGAAGGATCGGGTGATCGGCCGAGAGGGCGACCTCCCCTGGCGGCTGCCCCGCGACCTGAAGCACTTCCGCCGGCTGACGATGGGTAAGCCGATCATCATGGGCCGCAAGACCTATGAATCGCTCGGTCGGGCCCTCCCGGGCCGTCTCAACATCGTCCTGTCGAAAGGTTCGATCACGACGCCTGCAGGAGTCCTGCTCGCGCATTCCGCGTCGGAGGCCCTGGAGTTTGCCCGTCGCGAAGGCGCCGCCGAGGCCATGGTCATCGGCGGCGGTCAGGTCTACCGCGAGTTCCTCGATCGATGTCGGACGATTCACCTCACCCTGGTCGCCGGCGATTTCGAGGGAGATGCTTTCTTCCCAATCGACCCGCTCGACTCCCCCGATTGGCGGATCGTCCACGAGGAAGACTGGCCGGCCGACGCCGACAATCTGGTGGACGCCCGATACATCGTGCTGCAGCGTCGGCCCGACGCCTGAGCCTCAGAAGTTCGTGTCCTCCCGCGTGACGACGATCGTGCCGGCGATGTTCACGACGTAGATCGCATCCTTCTTGACCGTCTTGCCTGCCTTGGTCGTGATCGTGATTGGGACCTTCCAGCGAACGCCCGCGCCGACGGGCTCGCCGTCGCCCTCGACCACATACTCGGTGAGCTTGGACTTCTTGTCCCAATCGCCGTCGACGACGAGCATCGGGGGCGTCCCCTTGGTCAGTTCGTCCTTGGATTTGCCGCCCTTCCAGGCGTCGAGGGCCGTGATCAGGTGCTGCTTGGCGGCGGTGGGCTCGCTCTTCGGAGCCTCCTCGGCCTTGCCGCAGCCGAGGACGCCGAACAGCGGGGCGAGCGACAAGACGACCGGGGCGAGGAGGACGGTGCGTCGCAGGACCATGGCGAGCGATCTCCCTTCACGACCAGGCGACGTTTCCCGACGAACGCGGGCCGCCTGTTCTTTGGACGTGAGACACGACGATGATCGAGGTAGGATCGACGAGCGAGACCCGCGGCGCGGCGGGTGATCGAATCCAGGCTGCGTCGCCCTCCGAAGAACTCTATGCGAGGAGTCGCGCCGAGAAAAGTAGGAGACAGCCGGAGTCCGGGGCGGACGAGGAAAATATCAACGCTGGTCGCCCAACACCACGAGGGGAGGCGGCTCTGAGTGCCATGGCCACGCGAGCGCGGCGTTGGCAGGTGAACTGGCCGCAACGCGGTCGCATTACGCTCTGAGATCAGGCGACCGATCGACTGTGGGACGGTCAGCGGACCTTGGTCGCCTCGGCGCGCCCGAGCGCAGGAGCGGCACCGATCGTCACGATCTGCTCCGGCTCGCCTTGGGCTCCCGAGGAGCACTTGCCGCAAGCCGTCCCGCAGCTTCCCGACTTCTCACCGCCGACGCCTCGCCAGACGAGGCTCGCGAGATAACCGGCGGCCGCCAGAACCGCCCCAATCGCCACAACGTCTTGCCAGCCCATGAAGCACCTCCGCGATCAGGCGCCGAGCCAGGTCCCGATTTGATAGGTCAGGAAAGCCCCGACGTACGCCAGGGCCGTCATGTAGGCAAAGGAGAGGGCGGGCCAGGTCCAGCTTCCGGTCTCGCGCCAGATGACCGCCAACGTCGAGACGCACTGGGCGCAGAGGGCGAAGAAGACCATGACCGAGAGCGCGACCGGGATCGTGAACAGCGGCTTCCCCGAGTCCGGCCAGGTCGCCGATTGCAGGGCCTGGGAGAGCCGTCCTTCGCCCTCGTCCTCAACGTCCTCTCCCACGTCGAAGATCACGCCGAGCGTCGAGACGACGACCTCGCGGGCGGGGAACGAGGCAAGCGCCGCACTGCCGATCCGCCAGTCCCAGCCGAGGGGTTTGACGAGAGGCTCGATCAGGCGACCGGCCCGGCCAAGCAGACTCTGACGCTGCTGTGCGCCGGCGATATGGTTCTCGGCCGCCGCGACAGCGTCCTCGGCGTCAGCCGCCGCGGCGTCGTCGTTGGCGGCCTTCGCCGCTTCGAGACGGGCCTCGGCCCGCTCCCGGTCGGCGACCATCGGCGCGAGGTCTTCGTGCGAGAGTCGGGGGTAATACAGCAAGCCCCACATCACGACGGAGACGGCGAAGATGATGGTGCCGGCGTTGTAGAGAAAGTCCCAGCCGCGATCGAGCATCCGCCGCACGACGACGATCGGCGACGGCCACTGATACGCGGGCATCTCCATCAGGAAGACGGGCGTCGCGCTCCGGAGGAACGTCCGCTTCAGGATCAACGCGGCGAGGGCCGCGACGACCACGCCGACGAGATACATCGCCAGCAGCGTCAGCCCCTGAAGCTGGAGCCAGCCCCCCAGATACGCCCGCGCGGGGATGAACGCGCCGATCATGAGCGTGTAAACGGGGAGCCGGGCGGAGCAGCTCATCAAGGGAGCGATGAGGATCGTCGTCAGCCGGTCGCGACGGTTCTCGATTACGCGCGTCGCCATCACGCCCGGGATGGCGCAGGCGAACGACGAGAGCAGCGGGATGAACGACCTTCCGCTCAGGCCCACGCGGACCATGATCCGGTCCATCAAGTACGCGGCGCGGGCCAGGTAGCCGCACTCTTCCAGGATCGTCAGCAGGCCGATCAGGATGAGGATCTGCGGCAGGAAGATGACGACCGCCCCCACGCCGCCGATGATCCCACCGACCAGCAGGTCGCGGACCGGCCCTTCGGGCAAGGCCCCTTCGACCAGGCCGCCAAGGGCCTCGAAGCCGGCGTCGATCCAGTCCATGGGGACGGTCGCCCACGAGAAGACGGCGCTGAAGGTCAGCAGCATCACGGCCGCCAGGATCAGCGATCCCCAGAGCTTGTGAGTCAGCACCGAATCCAGCCGATCGGCGAACCGCGATCCGGTCTCGCCGGCGTGGGTGACGACCCCCTCGGTTGCGCGGGCGATCCAGGCGTATCGCGCGGTCGTCTCAACGTCCGGCGTCTTGCAGCCGACCTCGGCCAGTCGCTTGCGTGCCTCGTCGATCCGCGCCCGAAGTTGCAGGCGGTCGGGTTCGGCCAGGCCGATGCGGTCCTCGATGTGCGCCCCCACGTCCAGAAGCAGACGCTCGATCAGGTAACGTGGAAGCTGCCTGCCGTTCAGAACATCCGCAAGCCGGTCGACCTCGTTGCGGAAGGGCTCGGGAAAGACCTGAGGAACCGTCGGCGGCGGAGCGGCCCCGGCGCTCTCCACGGCGTCCTTGAGGGCTTCAAGCCCCTCGCCGCGGCGGGCCTGTATTGGGACGACTGGGACGCCCAGGCTTCGCGAAAGCCCTTCGGCGTCGACCTTCGTCCCCTCGGCCTCGGCCAGGTCGTTCATCGTCAGAGCGACGACCACCGGCCGACCCAGTTCCAGGGCCTGGCCGACGAGATAGAGGTTGCGCGAGAGGTTCCCAGCCGACGCCACGCAGACGACCACGTCCGGCGGGGCGACGTCGGACTGACGGCCGAGCAGAACGTCCACCGTCACCATTTCATCGGGCGACCGCGGGGCGAGGCTGTAGGTCCCGGGAAGGTCGACGAGCAGCCAGCGGCGGCCGTCGTGGACGACCTCGCCCACCTTCTTCTCAACCGTCACCCCAGGATAGTTGCCCACCTTCTGGGCCACCCCGGAAAGGGCTCCGAAGAGGGTCGACTTGCCGGTGTTCGGATTGCCCACCAGGGCGATCGTCCACGTCGTCTTGTCCGAGGCGACCGCCATGGCAGAGGGGTAAGCTCGCAAAGAGGAGAGGAAAAGGCGGCGTCCGCGAAGCTCAGGAAGCCATCGCGGGAACGGGAAGGCGAACGAGCACATGGGCCAGGTCGTCGCCGCGGAAACCGAGACGCTGTCCGGCCAGGCCGATAATGCAGGGGCTCCCCGGGCGGATCATCCGAACCCTCGCGCCGTCGATCAAACCCATCTCGCGGAGGCGATGCACGAGTTCCACATTCCCCATCACGCCTCCCACGCAGCCGGTCTCCCCGGCGCGCAGGAATGACAGCGGAACCATCTCCCCGGTCTCCTCGCTCTGCACCGCCGCCTGCGTCTTCATGCTCAGACCCCGAGCCTTCTGAGGGAAATTGAGATCGAATCTCAACTACAGAATTATAGCCGGTGGGATCCACGATGACAACGGGTTTCAACCCGTCAACACGGAGGCGTGGAGATGGAGGCTCAAGCGAGGGCCGGTTCGGCCTTCGCGGGGGTCGTCAGGAAACCGCGGCGGGCGTCCCGTTCCAGCTCGACGTATTCGAGGACGAACAGGGCGATCATGCCCAGTCGAACGCTCCACCGGAAGGCGTGCCAGACGGGGAGCGGGCTGCCGACGACTCGGTCCATGTACGCCACCGAGAGCACGCCGAAGATCGCCAGCCCGACCCAGGAGAATCGTTTCGGCGACGAGTCCGGCGACCACCCGATCCGCCGCAAAAGCATCGGCAGCAGGAAGATGCCGTCATAGGTCCCGTGGTAGGTCCAGAAGACGGCCGTCACTCCGGCGAGCGAGAACAGGCGGGCGCGGGGGGCGTTGCGATGGCGATAGAGCGTGATCGCACACACCGCCAGCAAGGTAAGCGGTACGACCGAGACGACCCAGGGAACACGGGTGCTCAGGGGGAGCACCCATTCCTGGATCGTATACATCCCAGCGGATAGGAAATAGCGGGCCACGGCCAGCCAGTCGCGGAACATTGAGAAAGGCTCGCGACCGATCCGGTAGGCGACGTAGAGCGTCGCCGCCGCATGCACGACCACCCCCGTCGCCAGGACCCGCCATTCGCGACGGATGACGGGGAGCAGAAACAGCGGCAGGCAGACGCTCGGCTTCATCAGAGCGAACCCCAGCGCAGCGCCTCGGGCCGGCCAGGAGAAGCGGGGATCGTCCACGACGAGCATCAGCGTCATCACCACCAGCGAGAACTGAGCCCGTTCCAACGTGGTGTAGACCGGCGTGTACAGGATCGCGACGATCAGGATCCACCAGAAATTGCCGGCCCTCTCCAGCGGGCTCGGGGGAGTCGGCCACATCCGGGCCAGCAAGGCGGCGAGCACCAGGATGAGCACAACGTCCAGGACGAACCACGCCCCCAGGGCCGAGGCGGGATCGCCGAGGAGGGCGAGCGTCGGCGTCAGGAAACCGATCGCCCCGGGAGGATATGTGGCCTCGGGAGGGCCCAACTCGGGGATCACGTCGGCCCGACGTTCCTCGGGAACCTCCGTCGGGATCCGCGAAACCCATTCGCCCTTCGGGTTGGCGACACCGTAGCGGGCGATCAGGATGTCCTTCGCCAGCGAGTAAGGATCGCGTCCCTCCTGGACGTAGCGAGCGACGGCCCATTCGCGGACGATGTCGCGCTCGTCATAGTTCCCGGAGCGACGAACGTCCCAGGCCGTCCAGCCGACCCACGCCGAGAAGACCGCCGCGACGGCGATGCGCCATCCTCTGCTCATGATCGCCCCATCCTCGTTGCCGCGACGTCACGGAGTCCGACGCCGCCTCGACATCCATGCCCTCTCCGGGCGAGCCCCGAGGTTAACGGTCGACCCTCGTCGTCGACAACCCCTCGCCGACAGTGGCTGGCGACAGTCCCCGGCGCGCGGGAGAATCGCCGGATCTTCGAGACCGGCTTCATTCCCTCCCCGGAAGCCCCACCATGGCCACCCATTCGTGGACCCGCCGCGACTTCTCCCGCCTGGCGCTCGGGCTGGGCACCTGCACCGTCGTCCCTTCCCGCTTAGCCCCGGCGGCGGAAACACGCGACTATCGGTTCGACAAGACGATCTCGCGGCCCGTGCTGGAGAATTACCTCTCCCGCGCCATCACCGTGCAGGACCTGTTCATCGGCCAGGGGAACTTCGACGACAACCTGCGGATGCTCACGAGCGTGGGCGCGAAGTTCCTCGGCCGCAGCCTCTGCTTCTGGGCCGATGAATCGCACCTGCTGGAGAAGCTGGAGAAGGTCCGCACGCTGATCCCCAAGGTCCACGCGGCCGACCCGGAGATTGTCGCGCAGGCGTGCATCTTCGAGATCATCACGCCCCAGGTTGAGCAGGTGCCGATCCCGGCGTGGGCGTTCGAGATGATGGGGATGCCCGTCGAAACTCGGAACTTCCGGTTCGCCGACATGAGCTTCGCCGACGGCCGGTTCCGCAACCACTGGGGGCGAGGAGGCGGGACGGTCCCGGACGTCAGCCGGCCCGAGACGCAGCTCTACTTCCAGTTCCTGGCCGCCTCGTACATCGATGCGGGCGTCGAGGCGATCCACTACGGCCAGGTGGAGTTGATGAACAAGAACGACCGCGACCTGGCCCATTACGCAAAGGTCTTCGAGCGCGCCCGCGCCTACGCTGCGAAGAAAGCCCGGCGCGGGATGCTCCTGTGCGACGCCCACGTCCCGTCCGGCGGGGTCGTCCGCGAGGGCAAGCTGCTGCTCGACTTCCACTCGTTCCCATTGCGGATCAAGGAGATCCCCGACCCGCCTCTCGGTGGCATCCTGGAAATGGGCCACAGCGACGGGCTCTACGGCCGCAGCAAGGGGGGGACGACCTACAGCGGATGGTCGTGCGACCACCTCCCCTACCTCGCCGAGCTAGACAACTTCGGCCGCGGCCGAAACCCCGGCCAGTTCGGCCAGGGGGGCATCTGGAGTTGGGGCTACGACGAGATCAGCTGGTTCGCCCACCTCCCCGCCGACCGCCGCTCCGAGTGGCTGAAATACGCCTGGTCGTGGACCCGCGAACACGACCCCGCCGCCTTCCTCCAGATGCCCGGCGGCCGCGTCCTCCACGCCCCCGTCGACGGCAAGCGTTGGTACTACGCCAACAACCCCAGCCCCGCCGTCCCCGACGGCTTCGGCGACGAGGCCGCCATCAAGGCCGTCTGGGCGACGGACACGGCGGCGCGTTGAAGCCGTTCAATCCTTCGCCGCCACGCGCCACTTCCGGGTCATCTCCAGCGACTCGCCGGTCTCCAGCAGGCTCTTGAGGCTGGCGAGGATCGCGGGCCAGCCGTTGGAGACGGCACCGATGAGCTTGGATTCGGGCCGGTCCATCTCGTGGATGACGGTGAGCTTGACGGCGTCGCCGGCGGGCTCGATCTCGTAGGTGAGGAGGGAGTGGCCCTCCTCGCGCAGGGCGGGCTGGAACTCGTTCCGCCACTTGAGGACGAGTTTGCGGTTGGGAACGATCTCGACGACCTCGCCGGTGTCGGCCACGAGGTCGCCGGGGGCCATGATCCGCCAGGACGCGCCGGGCTTCCACTCGCATTCCTGCCAGGTCTCGGCCCAGTACTGGCGGGTGAACTCGGGCTCCAGGAGCGCTTGCCAGAGCTTCTCGGGCGTCGTGCGGATGTAGGTCACGTAGACGAACCTCGACTCAGCCATCGTTCTCTCCCTCCAGCTTGGACTTGAGGTCGGCGAGCGCGCGCAGGCGCCCCCGCTCGAACTTGTGGATCCAGCGCTCGGCGATCTCGTGGATCGGCGCCGGGTTGAGGTAGTGGAACTTCTCCCGCCCCTGCCAGACCGGGACGACCAGCGACGCCTCCTCCAGCACCTTCAGGTGCTTCGTCGCCGCCTGCCGCGTCATCCCCATCGCGTCGCAAAGCCTTCCCAGCGTCTGCCCGTTCTCCGCATGCAGACGATCCAGCAACAACCGCCGCGCCGGGTCGGCCAGGGCCTTGAACACCTTGTCGGAGTCCGTCTCCATCACCGGATTATGCAACCTTTGGGTTGCATGTCAAGCCGGCGGCCTTCAGCTCGGAGTGTCAGATCCTCGGAGTACAGATCGTTGCGACCGACCGAGATGGCGGTTAGGTTACGAATTCTTCTCATCGACCCTTGCCGCGATCCGCCGTCGAGCTGAAGGATGAGCCCGATGCCCAAGCTTGTGACGACCGTGTTGTTCCTCCTCTTCGCGACGTACGCAACCGCCGAGGAGCCGGCGAAGAACCCGACAACGCCGATAACGCGGACGATCCAGGGCCGCGTCGTCGATGCCGACGGCCGGCCCGTGACCCAGGGCAAGGTCTACTTCTCGATCTCGGATTGGTTCCCAAAATACACGAACGAGGGGACGGCGGAACTCGGCCCCGACGGGATGTACCACCTTGAGTTGAAGGACTACAAAGACGGCGATCTGTCCGTGCCGGCTTCCAACGCACGCAGATACACCGTAGTTGCGGCAGGCTTCCAGGCCGAACAAGGGCTGCTCGCGGCCGGAGTCGAGGCGGCGACGCTCGATTTCCGGCTGTCGCCGGCGGAGTGGAAGACTACGAGCTTGCGATTCGTAGATCAGCGGAATCATCCTGTAGCTGGCGTGGACGTCGACGTTCAGATCGCCCGCAACGTCGTCTGGGCGACCCTCAAGAGCGATCGTGAGGGCATCTGTCGTGTCGTGTCGCCCCCAAGGAAATCCGCAGGCATCCTGGTCGATTCGCGAGACTACCTGCCGATCGAGTGCAGCATCTCGGGGGGCGCGGACGACCCAACCGAGGTCGTCATTCCCATGTTCGACCCGATCCGCGGCCGGGTGATCGACCCAGCAGGCACTCCCCAGAAGAGAGTGGAGATCGGCGGCTCGATCGGCAGCGAGTACGACGCCAACATCCCGAACAGCCAGCTTTCGCTCTATGTCAATGGTTTCCCGAACCCCTACGAACCGGAGAAGACCGACGACCAGGGACGCTTCGCTCTGAGGCCGAAGATCACTCTCGACAACCGCGGAAGAGACAGGTCAGGAACGTTCCGGCTACCCCTCGAACCTCTCTGTTTCGCAGACTCAACCCTTCGAAACATGGCGTTCCTCGGCGTCGATTTGAAGAACCCGCTTCCGATGTATGAGGTGGTGCTGAAGCCTGCAAGACACGTCCGGATTCCGCTAGATCACGGAGTTGCGTCGACATCGGGCAAGTACGAGGTGGAATGGGGAATCTATGCACTCGTGGATCGCAGCGATTCTAGAAAGAGCATCCGCGTGATGAGCGGCGGCGTGGGCCCGCGTCAATCCGACGGCGACTGGCTGGAGGCCTACTGGCCGGAAGGGAAGTACAGCCTAAACATCGCTTCGCGGGATCCCGTCGCGGACAAAGGGCTCGAGGAGACGACGATCGAAGTGGACGTACCGTCCGGCGAGGGCCCACTCATCCTGCCGAAGCTTCTCCTGACCGGCAATTACATTGTGAAGCTGGTCGGCAAACCCGCGCCGGAGATTGAGGCTCGCGACCTTGATACTCGCAGCCCGATCCGGCTGGCCGATTACCGCGGCAAGGTCGTCGTTCTGGACTTCTGGGGCTACTGGTGCGGTCCTTGCGTCAGCGCCATGCCCGGGTTGATGAAGATCCACGACAAATACCAAGGCCGCCCGGTCGTCGTCCTGGCGCTCCACGACCAGTCGGTTCAGACGAGAGAGGCCTACGACGTCAAGCTGGAAAACGTGAAACGGAACATCTGGAACGGACGCGACCTGCCGTTCCGGGTCGCCGTCGACACGCCCGCTCCCGACATCCCGAAGGACGAGCCCGGCATCGCTCACGGTGTGACCTGCTCCCGATATGAGATCCTCAACTTCCCGACGACCCTGGTCATCGGTCCCGACGGCGTCGTGGCGGGGAGCGCCAGCCTAAGGACGCCCGGCGCCCTGGAGGCGCTGATCGACACGGTCCTGCCGAAAGCCTCGCCCTGATCAAGCGGACATCAGACGGGTGGGAGTGCGGCCTGGGCTCCTGTTAGAATCGAGAGGAAGCCGGAAACCCGAGCCGCCACTCGTCGCAGGACGCCATGCGCAAGATCACCCTGAAGCACACGCCGCCGCCGGCCCTCGCCCGGCAGTTGGCGGACGACCTGAACGCCTCCCAGCGCGAGGCGGCGACCGCGCCGGATGGGTACAACCTGATCCTCGCGGGGCCGGGGTCGGGGAAGACGCGGGTCATCACCTATCGCGTGGCCTGGCTGATCGCTCGCGGCATACCGGCCGAATCGATCCTGCTCGTCACGTTCACCCGACGCGCGGCGCGGGAGATGGTGGGGAGGCTCGGCGGCCTGGTCGGGCATGAGGCCGGGCGAGTCTGGGCGGGGACGTTCCATCACGTCGGCAACCGGCTGTTGCGACGCTCGGCCAAGGAGCTGGGCTTCGAGCCCAACTTCACCATCCTTGACGGTGAGGACCAGACCGACCTCATCCGCCTGGCCATGGACGACGCCGGGCTGGCCTCCAAGGACAAGCTCGCGCCCAAGCCGTCGCAGATCCAGCACCTGATCAGCTTCGCGGTCAACACGCGGAAGACCATCGAGGACGTCATCGCCGAGACGGCCGGCAACCTGATCGTTTGGACCGACCACGTCCGGGGCGTCGCCGAGGCCTACGCCGCGCGCAAGCGGGCGAGCAACTGCATGGACTACGACGATTTGCTCGTCCTCTGGCTCAAGCTGTTGAACGAACACCCGGCTCGACTCGCCGAGCAGGGCAAGATGTTCCGCCACATCCTCGTCGACGAGATGCAGGACACCAACGCCCTTCAGATCGAGGTCGTGGAGAAGATCGCCGCCGCCGGCGCGGGGAACCTGACGGCCGTCGGCGACGACGCCCAGTCGATCTACCGCTTCCGAGGGGCCGACTATGACAACATCCTCAAGTTCCCCGACCGCCACGCAGGCTCGCGGATCTTTCGCCTGGACGTGAACTATCGATCGACGCCGCAGATCGTGGCGTTGACGCAGGCTTCAATCACGCACAACAAGTCGGGCTTCCCGAAGCAGCTCGTCTCCGCGCGAACCGATGGGCTCAAGCCGGCGGTCGTCGCCACGGCCGACGTCTATGAAGAGGCGGATCTCGTCTGCCAGCAGATCATGGAGTCGCGCGACCGGGGAATCCCCCTGACCGAAACAGCGGTCCTCTACCGCAACCATTACGACAGCGTCGTCCTCCAGGGCGAGTTGCTCGCGCGGGGGATCCCGTACAACGTGCGGAGCGGCATCCGGTTCTTCGAGCAGGCCCACGTCAAGGACGTGCTGGCGTTCCTGCGGGTCGTCCTCAACCCGCGCGACGAGGCCTCGTGGCGGCGGCTCTTGCTGCTGCTGCCGGGGATCGGCCCCGCGAAAGCCGGCGCGGTTTATCGCAAGCTGGCGGCGTCCGGCGATCCATTCTCCGCCGTCGTGGCCGCCGAGACGATGGCGACCGTCCCCGCCAAGAGCCGGGGGATGTTCGCGGCGTTCGTCAACGACCTGAACCTGATCCGCGTCACCGACCCCGAGAACCGTCCCGCCGCCGCGATCCAGGCCGTGCTCGCCGGCGGCTACCCGGCCGTGATCCGCCAGCGCTACGACAAGCCCGACAACCGCATCAAGGACGTCGAGCAGTTCGCGGTTCTCGCCGCCAAGTACGAGAGCCTGGAACGTCTGGTCGCCGACCTTATGCTCGCCGGCGACCTCTACGGCGTCGAGTCGTCGGGAGGCGAGGAACCGGAAGACCTGCTCGTTCTCAGCTCGGTCCACCAGGCGAAAGGACTGGAGTGGTCCCAGGTCTTCGTCATCCGACTCGTCGACGACGGCTTCCCCAACCGACGAGCCGTCGACGAACCCGGCGGCGAGGAAGAAGAGCGCCGGATTTTCTATGTCGCCGTCAGCCGGGCCAAGGACGAGTTGATGCTGACCTATCCCTCCACGGTCAGCCGAGGCTACGGCCCGACGACCTTCTCCACCCCCAGCCGCTTCATCACCGAGATCGACCGAGACCTCTACGAACGGGCCGAGCTTGAGCACGAGTTCGAGGAGTTCGAGATCCCTGTCCCGAAGGAAGCCGACGCGGTCATGCCGGGACTTCTCGAAGAGGCGAAGAAGAAACGGGAGGCGAAGTGATGAGCGACCCGCGCGTTCAAAATCCGGCCCATAACGGCCTTCCCCCCTCGCGGGGGAAGGTGGCCGCGAAGCGGCCGGATGAGGGGGGATCGGCGTCGCGTCCAGAGTCCGACGCGCGGATGCGCATCCGTCGCCGGTCGTCCCCCTCAACTGACCGCTTCGCGGTCTGTCTTCGCCCTCCAGGGGGGAAGACGCTTTCTCACGACGGCCTCGACGTCGCCAAGCGAGCTTGCGCGTTCGCCTGCCTGGTGCTCGCGGCTCTCTTCCCCCAAACCGTCGCCGACGAGCCCGCACCGCAAAAGTCCTGCCGCATCATCGTCGTCGATGAAGCCACAGGCCGCGGCGTTCCGCTCGTCGAACTGCAAACCGTCAACCAGCTCAAGTTCGTCACCGACTCCAACGGCGTCGTCGCCTTCGACGAGCCGGGTTTGCTGGGGGATCGAGTCTTCTTCTCGATCAAGAGCCACGGCTACGAATATCCGAAGGACGGCTTCGGCAACCGCGGCACAGCCGTCGAGACGAAGCCGGGGGGAGAGGTTCGGATCAAGATCAAGCGTATTAACATCGCCGAACGGCTTTACCGAGTCACCGGCGCGGGTATTTACAGCGACAGCGTCAAGACGGGCGTCCCGACGCCGCTGCATGAGCCGGTCCTCAACGGTCGCGTCCTGGGCCAGGACAGCGTCCTGAGCGCCGTCTACGGCGGCAAGATCCACTGGTTCTGGGGAGACACGAACCGGCCCGACTACCCGCTGGGGAACTTCCACACCCCGGGAGCCGTCTCCGACCTCCCCGCTCGGGGGGGCCTCGACCCGTCGAAGGGAGTCGACCTGACGTATTACGTCGACGAGAAGAGGTTCGCCCGGCCGACCTGCAAGATGCCCGGCGACGGCCCCACCTGGGTCACCGGCCTGGTGACGCTGACCGACGCCCAGGGCCGCGAGCGGATGTTCGCCAACTACGCCAAGATCAAACCCCCGCTCAGCACCTACGAGGTCGGCGCCGTCGAGTGGGACCCGGAAAAGAACGAGTTCGTCAAACGCGTCGCCTTCGCCGGCAAGCCCGAAACCAGTACCGGCTCCACCCTCCTGGGCCACACGTTCCTCCATCGCGACGCCGGCGTCGACTACGTCTACTACTGCTCCCCCCTCCCCTTCGTCCGGATCCCCGCAACGCCCGAGGCCCTGATCGACGAGAACGCCGTCGAGGCCTTCACCTGCCTGATCCCCGACGCCAGTCCCGATGCGCAAAAGGTCGATCGCGACGCCGACGGCCGGCTGAAGTACTCGTGGAAAAAGCAGGGGCGGCGAGTCGACCAGCGGGGGCAGGAAAAGCTCGTCAAATCCGGCGCGATCAAGGCCGACGAAGCCCTAATTCAGCTGCGCGATACCGACGGCAAAAAGGTCGTCGCCCACGGCGGGTCCGTTTACTGGAACGACTTCCGCAAACGGTGGGTCTCCATATTCGTCGAGATCGGCGGGGAGAAGTCGCTGCTGGGCGAGGTCTGGTTCGCCGAGGCCGACTCCCCGACCGGCCCCTGGACGTTCGCCCGCAAGATCGCCTCGCACGAGAACTACTCGTTCTACAACCCCAAGCACCACCCCTTCTTCGACCAGGAAGGCGGGCGTTTGATCTACTTCGAGGGGACGTATACGGCCAGCTTCTCGGGCAACAAGGAGCAGACCCCTCGCTACGAGTACAACCAGTTGATGTACCGGCTCGACCTGGCCGACTCTCGGCTCGGCCTACCCGTCGCGGTGTACGAATCCGAGACTCCCGGCGGCCTGGCGACAGGGCCCGAACTCAAGAACGAAGTTCGCGGTAAGAGGATCGCCTTCTACGCCCCCGATCGTCCCGGCCTGGCCGATCGGCCGGTCGTGGAGGTTCAGGATGGGCAGGGATGCCGGACGCTCGCCCTGATGGAGCCGGGGGCAAGGCCTGCTGAGGGGGCCTCAGCGCCTCGGTTCTTCCTGCTTCCCGCCGATTCCCGGCTTGCGGAAACGACGCCGATCTACGAATACTCCAGGGACGGAAGCTCACAGCGGACGTTCGCCCCCGAATCGACTCCAGCGATGGATGGGTGGCGGCGGTCGCCGCAGCCCGTCGGCCGCGCATGGAAGAATCCGGGCCCCCCGCAACCGTGGTGACGAATGGAATCCACCACCCGACCGATCGATCTCGTGCTCGATGACGTCTCGCCGCCGATCGAGCCCGATCCGGATGACCCCGGCTCGCCGATCGACGACCTTCTGGACGGTCTGGAGCACGACCCCGAGGAGTCGTGGAACGCCTTCCTGGGACTGGAATCGCTCGACCCGGAGATCAGCCGGCCGATCGTCCGGGAGTTGATCGCGGCCCCGCTGAGCGAGGGTCTGTTCCGACTCCTCCACCTTCTGGGCGCCAGCCGGGACGACGAAATCCGAAGCGCCGCTCGCGAAGCCCTGGGGACGAACCGATCCGTCCCCTTGCGCAGGGCGGCGACGCTTCCGGCCGTCGTCGACAACGCTCCTCCCCGGCTGGTTCGATCGTTGGCGACGGCAGTCGATGGAGAGGGGCTGGCCACGATCGTGGTCGTGAGCGTCCAGAGCGGGCGAATCTCCTCGGCCGCGTTCCTCTGCGACGTCCGCGCAGGCATCCGCGACGTGCTCGGCCAGGTCGACGACGACCCCGAGGCTGACGTCGACCCACTCGCCCGTTTCCCCGAGCTGTCGCTGCGACCCTACGTCGAGGACGTCCCGGAGTTGGCGGTGGGCTTGCTGGCCGGCAGCCTCATGCTTTCGGGACGCGAGACTCCGCCGAGCGTCCGCGAATGGCTGGACGCGATCCTCGGCCGCGGATTTCATCCCGGGCTTCTGCCGGCCGCTCGACCCGAATGGGCTCCCGGGGTCCTCGACGCCGCGACGCTCGCCGATCGCGCCTGGCGAATCCTGGCAGCCTGCCCCACCTGGGTCGATCGCTCGTCGCTCACCTTCGACCTCGCCGAGGAGATCACCGTCCGCGAGCGCCGGGCCGTCGCCGATCCGCTCCGCGACTCCGGCGCCTACCGCTTCCTCTTCGAGCGTCGGCTCCTCCATCGCCTGGACCTGTACCGCCGGATGCTTCTCTGGATGGCCTTTTTCTGGGACGCCGCCGGCGAGAACGAGTTGGCGTCCGCCGCGGGCGTCCTCTCGGGGCAGCTTGCCGACCCTCAGTACGCGGTCCCCTCGCACCCCTTCACGGTCGCCCTCTCCACCCGCAGCCTGCACGAGGCCCAGCGACGGCTAGGAACCGCCGAGGATCCTCGCCGAGGCTGACGGCTTCTCGTTTCGAAACGACAAGGCCGGCCTCGCTCGACGACATGATCGCGCGACGGCCGGCCCGCAAACTTCGGGGAAAGGCGATTACTTCTTCGGCGCCTTGGCGTCGCTCTTGGCGGGCGCGCCCTTGCCGGTTTTGCCCTTCTTCTCGTCGGCTTTCTTCTTCTTGGCGATGTCGCGAGCGTCACCCATCGTTCGCACTCCTTCGGAAATCTGGACTGAACAGTCCGTCGGGAAAGGGACGTCGCCGTCGAAGGAGGCGGCGACGTTCTTGAGGATGCCTTCACTGTCAAACGAGTTCAAGACGAAGAGGCTGAAAACCCACGCGATTCTTTCAAAAAAATCGCCGTCCCGTGCACCTCCCCCCCTTTGCCGCTCCGAAACCGCCCTTCCCCCATCGGCGGCTTCCTGGTACGTTCCTCGCCCGTCGGCGCTTGGCGTCGACTCGCATCCCACGACCCCGTTCCAAGGAAGGCGGGCCGCACCATGATCAACCCCAGGAATTCCCACTCCCCCCTCCCCGACGACCGCCGCCGCCGCTGCCCGGTCTGCCGCCAGTCGGTCTACTCCAAAGCCGGCATCCATCCTCAGTGCGCGATCAAGCAGTCCGACCCCCTGCAGGTTGAGGACGACCCCGACACCGACGTGGAAGCCGCGGCCGAGACGGTCGTCGCCAAGGCCCCGCCGAAGCCCAAGTTCAAGTCCGCCCCCAAGTTCAAGGCGGCGGTCGTGAAGGTCGAGGCCTGAGCGATTCCGCCTGGCTCAGGGTTCGATCTGAAGGTCCAGGCGTTCGCTCCACTCGTTCCACGAGCCGTCGTAGTTCGCCAGGTTCTTGTAGCCGAGCCGCGCCAGGTTGAACAGCACGACCGTCGCCGCCACGCCGCCGTTGCAGTAGGCGACGACGGGCCGGGCCGGGTCGATGCGCTCGCGCTCGGCCAGGGCCTTCAATTCGTCGATCGGCAGGAACCCGCCCCCCTCGGCGAAGAACCGTTCGCGAGGAATGCTGACCGCCCCCGCGATGTGTCCCCCGCGCGGACCTCGTCGCCGCGCGGCCGTGTACTGACCGGCGTCGCGGGCGTCCACCAGTTGCATTCCGGGCTCGCCCAGCCGCGCGGCGAGTTGATCGGCCGTGAGCCGAAGCTCGGGGCGGACGCGGGGCGTGAACGTCGCCCGGGCAGGCGTGGGGACCTCCGCGGTCGTCGGCCTCTCTTCCTCGACCCAGCGGTTCCAGCCCCCTTGCAGGACGCTCACGCGATCGTGGCCGTAGTAGGCGAGCGCCCACCAGAGGCGAGTCGCGTACTGGCCCCCCATGTGGTCGACGGCGATCACGTGCGTGCCGTCGCCGATCCCCCGGACAGCCATCGCCTCCGCGAAGGCCTCCGGCCGGGCGATCTGAGCCTTCACCGGGTCGTCCAGGTCGACGATGTCGCGGGTCCAGTCGACATAGACGGCTCCGGGGATGTGGCCGGCCTTGTATTCCTCGGGCGCCCCCTTGTAGTCGGCCTCCTCGACCCCGGGTTCCAGCGGGCGGGTGACGACGTACCCGCGGATGTCGACGACGCGAACCGTCGGGTCGTTCAGATGGGCTTCCAGCCATTCGGGCGTGACGAGCATTTCGACGTCGGGCATGGGGGGCTCCCGGTGGGTTTTCTCGGGCGACGGCCCTAAGATAACCGGGATACGAACTTTGCTCCAAGCCCTCGCGCCCGCCAGAGAGAAACGATTCGACATGAAAGCCGCCGTCTTCTCGACTTTCGGAGAGCCCGCCGAGGTTCTGGACGTCCGCGAAGTCCCCGTCCCGAAGCCCGGGGCGGGACAGGTCCGCGTCCGGATGATCGCCAGCCCGATCAATCCCTCGGACACGATGGTGGTGGAGGGCCGCTACGGCGTCCTGCCGACGCTCCCGGCGACGCCGGGGTTCGAGGGGGTCGGCGTCGTGGAGGAGGCCGGGCCGGGGCTGATGGGACGGTTCGTGGTCGGCAAGCGGGTGGTCGTCATCAACAACAAAGGGGGCAACTGGGCCGAATACGCCGTCGTTCCGTGGAAGCAGGCCCGGCCGATCCCCGACGACATCCCCGACGAACAGGCGGCCACCTTCTTCGTGAACCCGGCGACCGCCCTGGCGATGGTCCGACACGTCCTGAAAGTGCCGAAGGGGGAATGGCTGCTCCTCTCGGCCGCAGGGTCGACGCTCGGCAAGATGATCATCAAGCTGGGTCGGCACGACGGCTTTAAAACGCTGTGCGTCGTGCGCCGGTCCGAGGCGAAGCAGGAGTTGATCGACCTGGGTGCGGACGCCGTGATCAGCTCGTCGGAGGGGCCTGTGCCGGAGCAAGTCCGGCGCGTGACCGGCGACGCCGGCCCGAAGTACGCGCTCGACCCCATCGGCGGCGAGGCCGGCACGGCGATTTTCCGATCGTTGGGCCCCGGCGGGCGGCTGATCGTGTACGGCTCTCTGACCGGCGAGCCGATCGAGGTCGACCCGCGATCGCTCATCAGTACCCGAACGAGCGTTGAGGGCTTCTGGCTCGGCCACTGGATGGCTGAACGCTCCATCCCCAGCGCCCTGCTGCTTTTCCGCGAAATCGCCGCCCTGATCCGTGAAGGAGTCCTCTCGGCCGACATCGGCCGAACCTACCCGCTGGCCCAGGTCTGCGACGCCGTTCGCGAGGCCGCGCAGGTCGGTCGAGGCGGCAAGGTGTTGCTGCGGATGTCGGGATCCCAATCGCCGTCCGCCTCCTGACGGAGCACGGGGGGAGTTTTTCGGAATTCATTCGCCGGGGGTTGGTAGGGACGCTACAATTTCCTGGTGTAGAGTCCTTCACAGCGCGAGCGGTTTCAGGAACGAGCCGCGTCGGCCCCTCGGGGCCGGTTCGACCTCATCATCCGTCTCGTCGCCGTGAGCAACCCGCCATCTCCGGCCTCGCCATAGCCCCCCTAATCGTGCTGGCTTCATGAAGGTTCGGCCGCTAACGCCGGTTCTTCGTGTCTTCTTATCGCTCAAGGGAATTGGACGGCGGTTCGGCGCGGGTTGAGTTTAATGGTGGACGACCTAAGTATGACTCCACCCAGCCGGTTCTCTCTCCGGCGGGTTGTATTGTGAAAGTCCCGAGGCGACGTCCCAGGACGCAGGATGCAGGCGCGATCGCGGCGGGCGGGGAATAATCGACGATGAGTAGCGGAACGAGTGGTGCTCAGGACTGGCGAGCCATCGCGTGTCTCGCCCCCAACGGCGAACGACTCCTCTGCGTGGGCGAAAGCTCCTCGCAGGTTCGCGCCGCCTACGCGGGGGCCTGGGGCGAGGTGATCCGGGACGAGGATCGTCCCACCGTGCGAGCCATCTCCCTGCAGCGCTGGAGCGGCCAGTTTTGGTCGGGCCAGTGGGAGCACCAGACCTACCTGACCGTCCCGGCCACCCGCACCGGCAAGGCCGCCGGCGATGGAGACGGCGAATCCGAGATCGACGGGGAACTCGACGGCGGCGTTGCCGTCGCGGTCGACTCCGAGGTCGAGGACGAAGAAGGCGACCTTCTGGAAGCCGGCGGCTCCAACTCGAAGACCAACTAAGACTTCGGCGAAAAGCCGACCGACGTTTCCTCACTCTTCCCCCCGGCCTCCCCGGGGGGTCTTTCATTTCGAACCCCTGCCTTCAATTCAGCCGACTACGACCGCCAGCGGGTCGACCTCGTCCCGACTCGGCCAGACGGTCAACTCGGGAAACGCCCGCGCGATCCGATCGGCCAGGTCTTCCACGCCGGGTCGTTCCGTGGCGTAGTGCCCGGCGACGATCAGTCCCATCCCCAGCGCCTTCGCCTCCAGAACGCGGTGGAACCGAGCCTCCCCCGTGAATAAGACCTGCGCGCCGAGTTTCGACGCATCACCCAGGAAATCGTCCCCCGCCCCGCAGGAGACGGCCACGCGCTCGACGGTCGCGTCGAGGTCGCCGGCCACCTGGAACATGGTCCCACCCAGGGCCCGCGAGGCCGATCGCGCGAACTCGCCGAGCGGACGCGGCTCCTCCAGCCGGCCGATCCGTCCTGCACCCAGCGGTCCGGAAGGCGACTCGACCGGATAAACGTCGATCGCCGGCTCCTCGTACGAATGCCTCGCCCGGATCGCCGTCAGGACCGAATCCAACCGATCGCCGGGGCAGACGAACTCGATCCGGAGTTCCTCGACCGTCTCACGCCGGCCCTTTTCGCCGACAGCGGGGTCGGTCGACTCGCCGCCGAAGAACGTCCCCCGGCCGGGGATCATGAAGGAACACTCGGAGTAATCGCCGACCCCCCCTGCCCCCACCTCGAAGGCCCCGGCCAGCACGGCTTCACGATCAGCTTCGGGAGTGAACACAACGACCTTGAACGCAGGCCGAGGGGACTCGGAACGGATCGGCGACACGTCAACCAACCCCAGCCGACGACAGAGCCCGACGTTGATCCCGTCCGAGGCGCTGTCGAAGGCCGTGTGCGGGCTCGCCACGGCCACGCCGGCCCGGGCGAGCGCCCAGAGCGGGGCTGTCGCCGGAAGATCGGCGCGGATCTTCTTGGTTTCGCGGAAGAGGATCGGGTGATGGCTGACGATCAACCCGGCACCCTCGCGAACGGCCTCCGCCGCGGACTCCGCGGTCACGGTCAGGCACGTCATGACCCGTTCCACGGCCGCCGTTGGATCGCCCCAGAGCAGCCCCACATTGTCCCACGATTCGGCCAGCCGCGACGGGGCGAACCCCTCCAGCCAGCGAACCACCTCGGCCACGGTCTTCACGATTCGCCTCCCACTGCCAGCCAGCGCGCCAGATCGTCCTGAAGCCGTCGGGTCGTTGATCCCGGGGCGGGGAAACGAGCGCCTCCCCAGACGCCGACCGGCACGATTCCCCGCAAGGCGTTCGTCAGGAACATCTCTTCCGGCCGGAGCCGCCGATCCAGCGGCCCAAGCGCCTCCTCGTCGACATCGATCCCCAGCGCCCGGGCCCGTTCGACGACCAATCCCCGCATCACCCCCGGCAGGATCCGGCCGTCCGCCGGGGGCGTCGTCAGTCGACCGTCGATGACGAAGAAGACGTTCGTGCGGCTCCCCTCGAGCACCTTGCCGGCCCTGTCGACCAGCAGCGCCTCGTCGCAACCCTCGGCGCGAGCCCGTTCGAAGAGCAGCCGATATGGCCAGTAATTCAGACTTTTGAAGGCCGTCAGCGGATCCTGCCGCGCCGGGCCGATCGTCCCCAGGCGAAATCCTTCCAAAGGCGGCGACGGAGGGAGCGGCGACGACCGCATCCAGAGCGTCGAACCGCCTTCCGCCGAAGCCCCGCCGCTGAGCGTGATCCGGAGCGCCGCGTCCCCTTCCCGACCATCGGCGGCGAGCAAAGCCTGAACGTCTTCGGGCCCCGGCAGATCGCTTTCTTCGAGCGGGATTCCCAACTCCCGGGCCGACCGCGTGAGGCGTTCGAGGTGTCTCGGCAGGAGCGTCGGCCGACCGTTCCAGGTGCGGAGCGTCTCGAACAGGCCCAGGCCGTGCTCGAAAGCCCGATCGGAGACGCTGATCCTCAGGGAGTCGTCGGCGACGATCGCGCCTTGATACCAGATCATCGGGCGTCCTCCCCGGTGAGGACTCGGCGGATGCCGCGGCCCTTGTGAAGCGTCTCCTCGTATTCGGCCTCGGGAACGGAATCCGCGACGATCCCACCGCCGACCTGGTAGCTGACGCGGTCGCCCTCCACCAGAGCCGTCCGGATGGCGATATTGAACCCGCTCGTCCCGCCCCGGCTCAGGTAGCCGATTGCCCCGGTGTAGAGGCTGCGGCGGGTGGGCTCCAATTCGTCGATGATCTCCATCGCCCGGATCTTGGGAGCGCCGGTGATCGAGCCGCCCGGGAACGTCGCGCGGACGACATCGATCGGCCCCACGTCGGGGCGCAGACGGCCCTCGACGGTCGCCACCAGGTGATGAACCTGCGCGTAGGTTTCGAGCTTCATCGCCTCAACGACCTGAACCGAACCGAATTGGCAGACGCGGCCCAGGTCGTTGCGCTCCAGGTCGACAATCATGGTCAACTCGGCGCGGTCCTTGGCCGAGGATTGCAGCTCGGCGGCGAGGGCGTCGTCCTCCTCGGGGGTCGCCCCGCGAGGGCGGGTGCCCTTGATCGGTCGGGTCGCGATCCAATCGCCGCGAGTCTGATAGAACCACTCGGGACTCGCCGAGACGACCGCCAGGTCCCGCCAGCGAAGAAACGCCGAGAACGGCGCGGGGCTCTCGCGGCGGAGTCGCAGGAAGAGTTCCAGCGGGTCGATCTTCCCGTGGGCCGAGAATCGCTGGGAGAGGTTGATCTGGAAGACGTCGCCGGCCTCGATGTAGTCGAGCGTGCGGCGGAGCGCCGTCAGGTATTCGTCGCGGGTGAAGTTGCTCGTGAGCGAGCCGAGCTGCGTCGTGCCGAGCGGCCGGGGCGAGGCCGCGGCGTCCTTGATCGCCCGCCGCCAGAACCGGGCCCGGCGCTCGACCTCGGTGCGACCCTCGCCGAGCAGGTCCCAGGCGTGGATCGCGGCCGCGCCGGTGCGCTCGTCGACGAGGACGGCCGTGTCGTGCAGGGCCATGCGGACGTCGGGGAGTTTTGAATCCCGCGCGGCCTTTCGGGGGAGTCGTTCCAGCGCGGGGGCCAGGTCGTAGCCGAAGAAGCCGATCAGGCCGCCTCGGAAGGGGCAGGCGTCAGGGTCGTCGGCGAAAGGGTCGGCCGGCTCGGCCAGGCGGAACTCGCGGGCGAGCGTATCCAGCCGGGCCATCGGGCCGTCCCCGGACATGAAATGCCCGGCGTCGGTTCGGATCGACCACCTCGGGCCGATGGACTCGAAGACGAGCCGCGGGTAGGCGGAAAGCACGCTCCAGCGGCCGGCCTCGCCGAACCCCGCGCCTCCCGCGAGGATCGCGGGCTCGGGCCAGCAGCCGACGGCGGCCGTCAGCCGGTCGACCGGCAGGTCGAGGGGGATTCGGACGCTTGTGGGTTCCTGAGTCGTTCCCAACGGGGATTGGCCTCTCCAAACGGGGCGGCGGGACGTAATCTGGTGGGGAGACGTCGGAGCCGCGGGGAGTCGATGATCGTCCAGGACCCCCGCCGGCTTCAACCCAGACTCGTCCCGATTGAACGATGATACGAAATCCTCTCGGCCTCCGACTCGACCCCAACCGACCGATTCGCGACCAGATCCAGCAGGCCGCCCGTATCGGGGCCAAGGCCGTCGTACTGGAAGCGTCGGGCGACCTCGCCCCCCACCGATTGGGCGAAACCGGCCGACGCGACCTGAAACACCAGTTGCGGTCCGTCGAGGTCGCCCTGACCGCCCTGGCCCTGCCGACCCGCCGGGCCTTCGACACGACCGACCAGCTTGACGACCGCATCCGGCGCGCCGATTCCGTCTTCGCCCTGGCCTTCGAGATGGGCACGCGACTCGTGCTGACGAATGTCGGCCCGGTCCCTCCCGTCGATGAGGCCCCCCGTCGCGAAGCCTTTACCCACGCGCTCGCCTCGCTGGCGAACCGCGCCGACCATCGAGGAGTTCGGCTGGCGATCGAGGCAGGCGCCGACCTGCCGGAAACCCTCCGCGAGTTCCTCGACGGCCTGGCCAGCCCGGCGCTCGCCGCCAGCATCGACCCGCCGTCCATGCTCCGTGCGGGGATCGATCCGGTCGCCGCCGCCCGCGAGTTGCACGCCTGGGTCGCCCACGCCTACGCCGGCGATCCCACTGGCGGTTCGACCACCGCCCGCAACCCCCGGGGCGTCGGCTTTCCGCCGGGCGCGCTCGACTGGGAAGAGTACGTCGGGGCCCTTGAAGAGATCGCCTACCACAGCGCCCTGACCGTCTGGCCCGAGCCCCCGACCGACCCGGCGAAGCTGTTCAAGGCGGTCGTCGACCGGGTCGCCCAGATCTCCTGAGTCTGGCCCGACGTCGCCGAGGCGGCTACGATAGGCCCCGCGGGGGGCGAGCCCCGCGGGGGGCGAGCCCCGCGCATCACGACCCGGACGGGACCGACCATGACCGACAACACAACGCCGCCCCCTCCGGCGGCCTCCTGGGTTCCGCTCACTTCCCGCGAACGACGGGTGGTGGGCGTGCTGGCCGAGAAGGCCAAGACGACGCCCGAATACTACCCGATGACCATCGCCGCCACCGTCTCGGGCTGCAACCAGAAGAGCAATCGCGACCCCGTCGTCGACTACGACGCCGACGACGTCGAGGATATTCTTACCGCCCTGCGGAAGAAGGGGGCGGCGATCCTCGTTGAGGCCGGCGGCCGAGTCCCGCGCTGGAAGCATACGCTCTACGACTGGCTGAAGGTCAGCAAGGTTGAGCTGTCCATCATCACCGAGCTGCTCCTCCGGGGCCCCCAGACCGAGGGGGACCTGCGGGCTCGAGCGAGCCGGATGGACAAGGACGCGCTCGCCGAACTCCCCGCGCTGCAAACCCACCTGGAAGCCCTCGCGGATCGCAACCTCGTCGTTTACCTGTCGCCCCGGGGCCAGAAGCGAGGGGTGATCGTCACGCACGGCCTGTATCCGCCCGATGAGCTGGAGAAGGTCCGGCAGGCCTACGCCAACATGGCACCGATCGACGACGAACCCGCGCCGCGGTCGGCGTCGCCTCGGGTCGATTCGTCCCCCGGCTGGCGCGACGAGGTCGCCGGCCTGCGAGCGGAGGTCGAGGAGCTTCGCGGTCGAATCGACACGCTAACCGCCGAGCTTCGCGAACTCCGGACCGCCCTCGGAGCCTGATGGAATGTCGACGCCCGAATCCGAAGAATCGCCGGGAATCCTCGAACCGTACTCCGAGCCCCCGCCTGCCGAGCCCCCGCCGCCGCTGCCGAAGCGCAGCGGCTGGAGGATGACGGCCCAGATCCCCAACGCCGGCCGCGAACCCTCGCCGGGCCTGACCGACGCCGAGGCCGAGGCTTCCTGGTGCGCCGTAACGGCTCCCTGGCATCCGGCCCTGCTGGCGAAGTCCGCCGCCCTGCCCCGGATCGAGTCGGTCGACGCCCCATCGTCGCCGGCCCGCGACGAGGTCCGCATCGTCGTCGACGGCCTGATGCACAGGCTCCCGTCGGGCTTCGCCCCCCAGGCCGCCGACTGCGGCGCCGTCCTGATCGAATCGGGCTCGGACCGCGACAAGACCATCGCCGAGCTTCTCGAACGCGTGGCAGCGCCGTCTGCGGAGACCCAACGACCGCACGCCGAGGACTTCCTGGCGCTCGGCCTGTCGCGTTGGCTGGTCCAGGACCTCATCACCGCGATGGGCCGTCCCGAGGCCATGAACGAGGAGATGCTGGCCCGCGAAGCCTTCGCCGCGGCCGACGCCTGGGTCGCCGGCGATTCCGAGGCGTCGGCAAGCCGGCTCAAGGCGGCCTTTGAAGTTCTCACCCAGGCGCGCGAAGCCGTCTACTCGATCGACGCCTACTTGATCGACATCTGCCTGCTGGACCCCGCCCTCCCCGCCGGCGCAGCGGCGTCCATGCTGGAGCCCCCCGTCCCGGTCACTTTCCTGGCGTCCGCCCAGGCGATCGAGGCCCAGGCGAAGCTGGACCCGGACGTCGTCCCCAAACTCGGCCAGGCGATCACCGATGGGCTCGTCGACGTGATCGGCGGCACGTACTCTGAGGCCGAGGACCCGCTCCTCCCCGTCGAATCGACCCTCTGGCAGTTCCGCAAAGGCGCTGAGGTCTACCGCGACAACCTGGACGAGCGCAACGTCGAAACCTACGCCCGACGGCGCTCCGGCCTCTGGCCGCAGGTCCCTCAGCTTTCGCGCAAGTTCGGCCACCGCTTCGCCGTCCATTTCGCCCTCGACGGCGGCCGGTTCCCGGTCCGTCGCGAGCCCAAGCGGCTCTGGGAAAGCCCGGAAGGATCGACTCTCGAGACGCTCTTCCGACTCCCCATCGCCGCCGACCGGCCGTCGCAGGGGCCGTTGTTCCCCTGGAAACTGGCCGCGACGATGCGCGCCGATCATGCCGCAACTGTCACCCTGATCCACTGGCCGGCGCCGACCGCCGGCTGGTATCGCGACCTGAGGCGGGCGTCGACGCACTCGCCGGTCCTCGCTCGCTGGGTGACGCTGGACGACTACTTCCAGCGCACCGATCGCCCCTACGAATCGTTCCGCCCCGAGCCCGACGACTACGGTTCGCCGTACCTCGCACAGGCGGCCGCCAGCCGCGAGCCTGCCGGGATTTCGCGGTTCTCGACCCACCACCGCCTCCGCGCCCGGCTCGAAGCCGTCCACTGGATGCGGACGATGTCCCGCGCCGTCTCCGCCTCCCAACCCGATGCGGTCGTCGACGCCGAGGCCGTTCGACTCGAACAGCGAGCCATCGAGGACGCCGAAGCTCTGCTGGAAACCCGCCGCTTCGAAGAAGCCGCGTCGGCGATTGACGCGCTCGAATCGGAATGGTCGCAGGCCCTGGCCCGGAGCATGAACGGCTCGGCCGAAGCGAAGCCCGACGCCCGGCCGGGGTTCCTCGTCTTCAACCCGCTGGCCGTCGCGCGGAAGGTCGCCGTGATCCTGCCGGGGGCCTCGCCGGACCTTCGCCCCGAGGGTCCGCTCGTCGCCGCGCAGCTCACCGACGAAGGGGTCGTCGCGGTCGTCGACCTCCCCGCCTTCGGCTTCGCCTGGGTGCCCCGCGACACCGATCCCGAGCGTCCCGCCGCCGAGGCGGGGCAGGTCTCGGCAAACGGTCGCGTGCTGAAGAACGAGAAGATCGAGGTCGAGTTCGACAAGGACACCGGCGGGATCCGCGGGATCATGGCGCATGGCGAGTCCACCGCCCGGCTCGGCCAGCAGGTCGTCGCGACCGGGCTGGGAACGGGGAACGACCGCGCGGTCGCCTCGCGGATGAAAGGTGAATCGTTCGAGGTCGAGTTCGCCGGCCCGGCGCTGGTGCAGGCGGTCTCGAAATCGGCCATCGTCGATCCGTCGTCGGGGACGACGGTCGCCAAGGTGGAGCAGCGATGCCGGCTCTGGGCCGGTCGTTCGGTCGTGGAACTGGACGTGAAGTTGAGCGACGTTGACGCCGACTGGGCGGCCCGCGCGGTCAAGGGCGATCCGTGGTCGAACCACCTCGCCTGCCGCTGGGCCTGGCCGGACTCCTCGTCGATGATCCGCCGCCTGACGTTCCTTTCCCCCGAGACGACTGATTCCGAGCGTCCCGAGACGCCCGACGCCGTCGACATCTCCACCCGCCGCCAGCGCACGGCCGTGGTCTTCGGCGGTCTGCCTTATCACAAGAAGGTCGGCCAGCGGATGCTGGATACGATCCTGGTCGCCGGATCGGAGCAGGCCCGCGAATTCCGCCTGGCCGTGGTCCTGGACGACGACCACCCGCACCGATCGGCGGCGAACTTCGTCACCCCGGCGGTCGTCGTCCCTTCGGATTTCGGCCCGCCCCCGGCCGGCGACCGCGGCTGGCTGATGAAGATCGACAGCCAGGCCCCGGCGGTCATCCACGTCGGCTTCACTCCCGAAACCTACGACAGCCGCGGCTGGGGGATCGACGTCCACCTTGTGGAAACCGTCGGCTACCATGCCCGCTGCCGGCTCCAGTTCTTCCGCCCCCCCACCTGGGCCCGCCAGTACGACCTCCAGGGCGAGTCCCAGGGAGACCTCTCCGTCGAAAATGACGCCGTCTGGCTCGACCTCATGGCCGGCGAGTTGTATCGGGTCGTGGTCGCCTTCGGCTGAGGTGGATTCCGACCGGCCCCTAAGAAACCCGTCGCTGCGCCGTTATGATTAAGGGCGTCACGTCGGCAGGGACGCCGCATGCGATCACGTCTGTCTCGCGCGAGGCCGTCATGAAAATGTCCACGCTCATCGTGCTCGCCGTCGCGGGTCTGCTGCTGCTCTTCGGCGCGTCCCGAGTCATGTCCGGCGCGGAGGGGCCTCCTGGGTCACGCCAGGCGGCTGACGCCCTCTTCAACCAGGGAAACTTCAAGGACGCCTACGAGGGCTACCGGGCACTCTCGCTCGCTCCGGGGACCAATCCGGCGGACGTCGAACATTCCCTCAAGCAGGGGATCGTCTGCCTGGACCGACTCGGTCGGTCGGCGGAATCGGACAAGTTCCTGGAGGCTGCTCTCGACGCGCGCAAGGGGGACGCCCGGATCGCGACGGCCGTGGCGGGCTGCTATCTGGAATCCGTCGCGCACGGAGGCTTCATCGTCGCCGGCGAGTTCACGCGGGGGCGTCCGCGACGACCTGAGGGGCGATACCTCGACGCGACGGAGCGGGACCGCGTCCGAGCCCTCCAACTGCTGAGCGCGGCGATTCCCGCCATGAAGCCGGACCCGGATCGAAACCGGGCCGGGAGGTTCTTCCTGCGCCTGGCCGAGGCTCTGGCCGAGAATCGAATTCCCGATCAGGCCTGGCGGCTCCAGACGCTGACCCCCCTCGACGTCCTCCCCGACTTCGACGAGTCATCCCCCCACTGGGGAGGCGAATCGACGGGAGCCCCCGTGAATCCCGACGGCTCCCCGGTCTACTTCCACACGCCGGACAGCTTTGAGAAAGCGGCCAACGACGGCGAACGCTGGCGATGGGCCCTGGCGCAGGCCGTCGAGGCCGACGCCGGGCTGCTCAACACCGCCCGCATCACCCTCGCCGCCTTTTTCCTCAGTCAGTTCGGCACGGAGACGATCGACGGGGACAACCCGGGGTTCCCGATCTTCGACGGCGACGACGACGACGACGGCGAGCCCGATCGGCCCGAGACGAGCATCTACGCCCTGGAAACGCTCCGCGACGACGAGACGGTCGCCCGGTTGGCCTCCGGCCTCAAGCGGTTCACGCTCCCCGACGAGTTCAATCCGATCAAGATCTACCAGGCGATCGTCGACGACCCCAGGACGGGCCAGGGCGAGGATGCGACCGTCGTGCTCGCCGAGATGTTCGAGAACCGCCGCCAGTTCTCCAAGGCCGCCGGCTACTGGAAGCTGGCCAAGGAGAAGTACGACGACAAGGACAAGAACTACCAGGCCCGCATCGACCAGATCGAGAAGCCCTGGGGCCGATTCGAAAGCACGATGACCCGCCCCGCCGGCCGCGGCGCGGAGCTCGATTTCAGCTTCCGGAACGGCCGCAAGGTCCGCTTCGAGGCTCAGCGGATCCTCGTCGACAAGCTGCTGAGTGACGTCAAGAATTACATCCGCAGCAAGCCGGCTCAGCTCGACTGGCAGCAGACGAACGTCAACGAGATCGGCGTTCGGCTCGTCTCGCAGAACGAGCGGCAGTATCTCGGCGAATCGATCGCGAAGTGGGAGTTGGATCTCGACCCTCCCGCGAACCATTTCGACCGCAGAATTTCCGTCGCCACGCCGCTTCAACAGGCCGGAGCCTACCTGGTGACGGCCCAGATGGAAGGGGGCAACGTCGGACGGATCATCGCCTGGCTGGACGACACGGCGCTCGTCCGCAAGCCGATGGGCGGCGGCTCGTTCTACTTCGCCGCCGACGCCCGCACCGGGGCTCCCGTCGCCGATGCGACGCTGGACCTCTTCGGCTGGCGCGTCATCCAGGTGGGGAACGGCAATCAGTTCACGGTCGACGTCAAGGAGGAGCGAGGCCGGACCGACGCCCAGGGCCAGCTCACCGCGGCAGTCGCGAACCCCGAGGGCAACGGGGGCCCGATGCAATGGCTGACCGTCGCCAGCACGCCCCAGGGCCGGCTCGCCTACATGGGCTTCTCGCCGATCTGGACTTTCAGGTCGCCTCGCGAGCGTTATGACGAGGTCAAGGTGATCGCCCTCACCGACCGCCCCGTCTATCGCCCCGGGAACACGGTGAAGTTCAAGTTCTGGGTCGCCCGCTCGCGCTACGACCAACCGGAAGCCTCCGAGTTCGCCGACCGCCCGTTCCGCGTCGAGATCCAGAATCCCAAGGGGGAGAAGGCCTACCAGAAGGAGCTGAGGGCCGACGCTCTCGGCGGAATCAGCGGCGAGTTCGAGTTGGCCTCCGACGCGACGCTCGGCCACTACTCGCTGATTCTTCCAGACCAGGGGGGCGGCGGGACGTTCCGCGTTGAGGAGTACAAGAAGCCCGAATTCCAGGTGAAGGTCGACGCCCCTTCGGATCCCGTCGCACTCGGCGAGAAGCTCAAGGCCACGATCAAGGCCGACTACTACTTCGGCGGCCCCGTGACTCAGGCGACGGTCAAGTACAAGGTCACGCGACGCTACGCCGACGACCGCTGGTTCCCGATCTCTCCGTGGGATTGGCTCTACGGCGCCGGCTACTGGTGGTTCGCGGCCGACGCTTCGTGGTATCCCGGCTGGAGTTCCTGGGGGATGCGAGCGCCGAGCCCCTGGTGGTGGCATCGGCCCGAGGGCCCGCCCGAGGTCGTCGCCGACGCCGAGGTCCCCATCGGCCCCGACGGCAAGGTCGAGGTCGAGATCGACACCGCCTTCGCCAAGGCCGCCCACCCCGACCACGACCACCGCTACGAGATCGAGGCCACCGTCACCGACCAGTCGCGTCGGGCCATCGACGGCTCGGGCGGCGTTCTCGTCTCGCGCAAGCCGTTCGCCGTTTACACCTGGGTCGACCGCGGCCACTACCTGGCCGGCGAGACGATCCAGGCGCAGGTCCGCGCCCAGACGCTCGACCGCAAGCCAGTCGTCGGCAAGGGGACGCTTCGGCTGCTCAAGGTGAGCTACGAGGCCGACGGCAAGCCCGTCGAAACCGAGGTCGAAAGCTGGCCGCTCGAACTGAACGCCGAGGGAGCCGCCTCGCAGGCGATCAAGGCCGCGCAGTCGGGGCAGTATCGGCTCTCCGCCAAGGTCGACGACGGCCACGGCCACACGATCGAGGGAGGCTACCTCGTCACGGTCGCCGGCCAGGGCTTCGAAGGGGCGAGCTATCGGTTCGCCGACCTGGAGGTCATCCCCGACAAGAAGGAGTACCGCCCCGGCGAGAAGATCCGGCTGATGCTCAACACCGACCGGGTCGACTCGACGGTCCTTCTCTTCGTCCGTCCGCTCAACGGCGTCTACTCCGCGCCGAGGACGGTGGCGATCCACGGCAAGTCGACCACGGTCGACCTGGAGGTCGCGACCGCCGACATGCCCAACCTGTTCGTCGAGGCCGTCACGATCTCCAACGGCAAGGTCCACATCCAGCCGCGCGAAATCGCCGTGCCTCCCGAATCGCGGGTGGTGAACGTCGATGTGAAGCCCGCCCAGGAGACGTACAAGCCCGGCCAGAAGGCGAAGCTCGCCCTCAAGCTAACCGGCCCCGACGGCGCCCCGTTCGTCGGCTCGACGGTGGTGGCGGTCTACGACAAGGCCGTTGAGTACATCTCGGGCGGCTCGAACGTCCCGCCGATCAAGGACGTCTTCTGGAAGTGGAAGCACTCGCACAACCCGCGAACGGAATCGAGCCTCTCGCGCCGATTCTCCAACCTGCTCAAGGACGGCGAAACGCCGATGGGGGACCTCGGCGCCAACGGCGGCGGCATGCCCTTCGGCTGGGGAGGTGGCGTGAGAGGATCGCGCATGATGATGATGAGGGCCGATGCCGCCCCCGCGCCGATGGCCGCTCCCGCCGCCGCCCCAATGATGCGCGGCATGGCGGGAGGCATGGGCGGCATGGGCGGGGCGATGCTCAAGGCCGAGGCCCCAGGAAGGGCCCTGAACATGGCCGCCGACACCGTCATCTCCGCCGACGCGTTCGACGGCGGCGAACCCGCCGGCCCGCAGCCCGTCGTCCGAACCAACTTCGCCGACACCGCCTTCTGGGCGGCCGCCGTCGAGGCCGGACCGGACGGGACGGCGACGGTTGAATTCCCCCTGCCCGACAGCCTCACGACCTGGAAGACGCGAGCCTGGACGATGGGCCCCGGCACCCGCGTCGGCCAGGCGGAGGGGGAGTTCATCGTCTCGAAGGATCTACTCGTCCGGCTTCAGGCGCCTCGGTTCTTCGTCCAGAAGGACGAGGTCGTTCTCTCGGCCGTCGTCCACAGCAAGCTCAAGGAGGCCAAGTCCGTCCTGGTCTCGCTGGAGTTGGACGGCAGCGTGCTTGAGCCGACGACCGAAACCTCGAAGACGATCGAGCTGGCCGCCGGCGGCGAGGCTCGCGTCGATTGGCGTGTGAAGGTCGCGCACGAGGGCCAGGCCGTCGTCCGCATGAAGGCCGTGGCCGACTCCGATTCCGACGCCGCCCAGATGACCTTCCCCGCCTACGTCCACGGCATGCTCAAGCTGGAAGCCGTCGCCGGCGCGATCCGACCCGATCAGGCCGAGGCCAAGGTCACGATCAAGGTCCCCGCCGACCGTCGCCCTGAGCAGACCCGGCTGGAGATCCGCTACTCGCCGACCCTCGCCGGGGCCCTCGTCGACGCCCTCCCCTACCTGGCGGACTACCCCTACGGCTGCACCGAGCAGACCCTCAACCGGTTCCTGCCCACGGTGATCACCCAGAAAATCCTCATCAACATGGGCCTGGATCTCAATGCGATCCACGCCGCCCACACCAACCTGAACGCCCAGCAGATCGGCCCCAACCGGCCGCTCTTCCAGCACGGCCCCGAGCCGAAGAATCCCGTCTTCGACTCGGCCGAGGTGTCCAGGATGGCCCGCGCGGGGCTGGACCGACTGGCCGAGATGCAGCTCTCCGACGGCGGCTGGGGCTGGTTCTCCGGCTTCGGCGAGCGCTCGTACGCCCACACCACGGCGCAGGTCGTCCACGGGCTGCAACTCGCTCGGGCCAACGACCAGGCCGTCCCGCCGCAGATGCTGGAACGGGGCGTCGCCTGGCTGACCTCCCATCAGGCCGAGCAGGTCCGCCTGCTCAAGAACGGGCTGACCGAAACCAAGCCCTACAAGAAGACGGCCGACGACCTGGACGCCCTGGTCTTCATGGTCCTCACCGACGCTGACGTGGCCAACGCGGACATGCTCGGCTTCCTGGACCGTGACCGCCCCGGTCTCTCGGTCTACGGCAAGTGCCTCTTCGGCCTGGCCCTGCACAAGCTCGGCGACGCCGACAAACTGGCCAAGGTGCTGCAAAACGTCTCGCAGTACGTGGTCGAGGACGAGGAGAATCAGACCGCCTACCTGAAGCTCCCCAGCCAGGGATACTGGTGGTACTGGTACGGCAGCGAGACCGAGTCCGACGCCTTCTACCTCAAGCTCCTGGCGCGGACCGACCCCAAGGGACGACTTGCCTCGCGACTCGCGAAGTACATCCTCAACAACCGCGAGCACGGCTCGTACTGGCGATCGACCCGAGACACCGCCTACAACGTCGAGGCCCTGGCCGACTTCCTCAAGGCCAGCGGCGAGGATCGCCCCGACCTGGCCGTCACAATCGCCGTTGACGGCAAGCCTTTCAAGGAGGTCTCGATCACCGCGGCGAACCTCTTCCGGTTCGACGCCTCCGTCGTCCTGCAAGGCGCCGACCTCGACTCGGGCGAGCACACGATCACCTTCACCAAGAAGGGGAACGGCCCGCTCTACTACAACACCTACCTGACCAACTTCACGATGGAAGACCCGATCACTCGGGCCGGCCTGGAGGTGAAGGTCGACCGCAAGGTCTACCGCCTGATCCGCGACGATAAGACCGCGGACGTCGCCGGCGGTCGCGGCCAGGCGGTCTCCCAACGCGTCGAGAAGTATCGCCGCGAACCCCTCGCCGACGGCGCGACTCTCAAGAGCGGCGACCTCGTCGAGGTCGAGCTGGAGATCGACTCCAAGAACGACTACGAGTACCTCGTCTTCGAGGACTTCAAGGCCGCCGGCTTCGAGCCCGTCGAGGTCCGCTCCGGCTACAACGGCAACGACATGCACGCCTACGTCGAGTTCCGCGACGAACGCGTCGCCTTCTTCACGCCGACTCTCTCGCGCGGCAAGCACTCAGTCGCCTACCGCCTGCGGGCCGAGATCCCCGGCAAGTTCCACGCCCTCCCCGCCCGAGGCGAGGCCATGTACGCCCCGGAACTGAAGGGCAACTCCGACGAGATTCGCCTGGAGGTCACGGACTGAATCCGGAGACCGCGTGCAACCGAGAACGATCGGCCCCGTCGGAGCCGCCCGCGAGAGGCGTCCGACGGGGCGTTTCGATCAGGTCAAGGGCTGTCCGTAGGCCGTCTTCCACTGGGGAGAAGCGGCCAGTTGCAACCCCAGGCGAGCGATCTCCTGCTCTTCTTCGGTTGAGAGCGGCCGAGCGTTGGCCACGGCGGCGACGGCCTTCTCCAACTCGGCGACGTTCTCCAGCCCCATGACGGCCACAGCCAGGCCGGGGATCGAGAGAGCGTAGCGGACGGCGCGCTCGTAGTGCTCGTCGTCCATCTTGAATCCCCCCTTCGGGCTCTTCGCTCCGCCGAGGACCTTCATCGCGACCAGACCCAGGTTCATGTGCTGGGCGCGCGACCAGACCTTGTGTTCGAAGTCGTAGGTGTGGCGAACCACGAAGTTCACGGCGTTCATCAGGACGTCGATCTCGCCCGAATCCATCGCCCGATGGAATCGAGTGGGGTGCAGATGCCCGCTCGCGCCGATGAACCGCACGACGCCCTGTTTCTTCGCCTCGCGGAGAGCCCCCATCGCTCCCTTGTCGCCAAAGACCATCGCGTCGTCGCCCCACACCTTGTCGTCGCCGAAGTTGTGCAGATGGACGAGGTCGACATGGTCCGTCTGGAGATGCTTGAGGCTCTGGCGCAACGAGTTCCAGGTCCCCTCATACGTGGCGTTCGGCGTCTTCGTCACGAGGAAGACCTTGTCCCGCAGTTCCTTGACCGCCGGCCCCATCTTCTCCTGGGCCGATCCATAAGCCGGGGCCGTGTCCAGGTAGTTGACGCCCAGCTCAAGCGCCCGGTGGAACATCGTCCGGACGTCATCGGGGGTGACGGTCTCGCGCTGGAGGTACGCGCAGCCGATCCCCAACTTCGACACCTTCGCGCCGGTCCGCCCCAGGACGACCTGGGGAATCGCGGCGGCCGGCGGATCGTCGGCCATCGTGCTGCTGGAGAAGGCCGCCGCGCCGCCGATCGCGGCTCCGGCTCTCACGAAACTCCGCCGGGAGATCGTCGGATCGTTCAGTCCCATCGCGCGGTCCTCAATGTTCGTGTGTCGACAGTTCCTCGATCCCCGTCAGGTTAATCGGCCGCTGGCTCGTCATCACTCCTTTTCCGCCGCGCCTTGAACTCTCCATGGGGATCCTGGCCTCAAAGATCGTCGCATCGCGCAGTCGACGGCGGGAGGAATCCGACCCGTCGCGGACAGGTCGCATCCTCCCGCCGTGTTGATGAACGCTGGTCCGCCGGGAGGTTCAGGCGAGGTCGAAACGGTCGAGGTTCATCACCTTGTTCCAGGCCGCGACGAAGTCCGTTACGAACTTCTTCTCGCCGTCGGAACTCCCATAAACCTCCGCCAGGGCGCGGAGCACGGAGTTCGACCCGAAGAGGAGGTCGATGCGGGTACCGGTCCACTTCGGCGCGCCGGTCTTGCGGTCGCGACCTTCAAACAGCTCGCATTCCTGCGAGGTCGGCTTCCACTCCGTCCCCATGTCGAGCAGGTTGACGAAGAAGTCGTTCGTCAACGAGCCCGGGCGTTGGGTGAAGACGCCATGGTTCGACCCACCGGCGTTGGCGCCCAGCACGCGCAGGCCGCCGATGAGCGCCGTCATCTCGGGCGCTGTCAGCGTAAGCAGTTGCGCCTTGTCGACCAGCAGCTTTTCGGAAGGGATGCTGTACTTCCCCTTGAGGTAGTTGCGGAAGCCGTCCGCGAACGGTTCGAGCACAGCGAACGACTCAACGTCGGTCTGCTCTGGCGAGGCGTCCATCCGCCCCGGCGAGAACGGAACCGTAACGTCATGACCGGCGTTCTTGGCGGCCTTTTCGACGCCCGCGCAACCGGCGAGCACGATCAGGTCGGCCAGCGATACCTTCTTACCGCCGGTCTGGGACTTGTTGAAGTCGGTCTGAACGCCCTCCAACGTCTTCAACACCTTCGCCAACTGAGAGGGATTGTTGACCGCCCAATCCTTCTGCGGCTCCAGTCGAATGCGTCCGCCGTTGGCCCCTCCGCGCTTGTCCGAGCCGCGGAAGGTGGACGCCGACGCCCAGGCGGTCGACACCAACTCCGAGACCGACAGCCCCGTCGCCAGGATTTTCGCCTTCAGCGCAGCGACGTCCTGGGCGTCGATCAAGGGGTGATCGACGGCCGGGATGGGATCCTGCCAGATGAGCTCCTCGGCGGGGACCTCGGGGCCGAGATAGCGGGCGCGGGGCCCCATGTCGCGGTGCGTCAGCTTGAACCAGGCGCGGGCGAAGGCGTCCTCGAACTGGTCGGGGTTCTCCATGAACCGGCGTGCGATCTTCTCGTAGTCGGGGTCGGCCTTCAGGGAGAGGTCGGTGGTCAGCATGGAAGGCGCGATCCGCTTCGAGGGATCAAACGCATGGGGGACGGTCCCCGCGCCCGCGCCGTTCTTGGGCTGCCACTGGTGGGCGCCGGCCGGGCTCTTGGTGAGTTCCCAGTCGTAGTCGAAGAGGTTCCGAAGGAAGCCGACGCCCCATTGCGTGGGGGTCGTATTCCAGGTGACCTCCAGGCCGCTGGTGGTCGCGTCGGCGCCTTTCCCGGTGCCAAAGCTGTTCGCCCAGCCGCAGCCCTGCAACTCAAGCCCGGCCGCTTCCGGCTCGGGGCCGACGTCGGTCGCGGGGCCCGCGCCGTGGGTCTTGCCGAAGGTGTGGCCGCCGGCGATCAGCGCGACGGTTTCCTCATCGTTCATGGCCATGCGAGCGAAGGTCTCGCGGATGTCACGGATCGCGGCGACGGGGTCTGGGTTCCCGTTCGGTCCCTCGGGATTCACGTAGATCAGGCCCATCTGCACGGCGGCCAGAGGGTTCTCCAGGTCGCGGTCGCCGGTGTACCGAGCGTCGCCCAGCCAGGTCTTCTCAACGCCCCAGTAGACGTCGCGGTCCGGCTCCCAGGTGTCCTCGCGGCCGCCGCCAAACCCGAACGTCTTGACCCCCATCGTCTCCAGGGCGACGTTCCCCGTGAGGATCATCAGGTCGGCCCACGAGATCTTACGCCCGTACTTCTGCTTGATCGGCCAGAGGAGCCGACGGGCCTTGTCCAGGCTGACGTTGTCGGGCCAACTGTTGAGGGGCGCGAACCGCTGCTGGCCCCTACCCCCGCCGCCGCGACCGTCGGCGATGCGGTACGTCCCCGCGGCATGCCAGGCCATCCGGATGAACAGCGGGCCGTAGTGGCCGAAGTCCGCCGGCCACCAGTCCTGGGAGTCCGTCATCAGCCTTGCGAGGTCGGCCTTCACCGCCGCCAGGTCGAGGGTCTTGAACTCGGCCGGGTAGTCGAAATCCTCGCCCATCGGGTCGGACTTCGAGGAATGCTGATTCAGAAGGTCAAGCCGCAACTCGTTCGGCCACCAGTCGCGATTCGACATGCCGCCGCCGGCGACATGTTGGAACGGGCATTTCGTTTCGACGGCCACGTGATTTCTCCAGTGCTGGAAGAGGCGACGTTTCAGAAATCACCGCTTCCTCACATGCCCATAACATGTGAAGAATCCAAGCAAGCCGCTGGAGCGTGGCGGGCCGAAAAAGTCAGCCAGGAGTCGGTCGCCCCACGAAACCAACGACCGAAAAGCGTGAAGCATCGACAACGTCGGCGACAGGGCCGACGGTCCTGATTCTGGCCCTGCCGTCAGGTGAAAACAAGAGACCGGCCGAGCATCCTGGTCTGCGTCGCGTCCAGTCCCGCCCAGATCTCAGCCGTAGAGGTTTCGCGACAGGAACTCGTTGCGGAACTTGCCGCGAGGGTCGTACTTCGCAGCCAGATTCTTGAAATCTCCCAGCCGTTCGTATCGCGATTGGAGGACCGCCGGCTCGATCGTGAACAACTTGCCCCAGTGGGGACGGACCTTGTATGGCGACAGTTCCTTCTCGATCAACGGCAACAGCCCGAGGACGGCGTCCCATTCCGGCTTCCAGGTGAAGTGGATGGCGACGCTCGGCTGCTTGTAGCAGGGGCTGAGCCAGAGGTCGTCGGCGTCGATCGTGCGGATCTCCGAGATGAAGAGATGGGGCGTAATCCGGTCGCGCAGCCGCTCGATCGCGAGGATGGCGTCGACCGCGTTCTCGCGGGGGACGAAATACTCGGCTTGAAGCTCCTTGCCGCTGCTGGGCGTGAAGCCCATGCGGAAATGCGGCAGACGGTCGTACCAGGGACCGGGAACGCCCATCTGCTCCGTGCAGTTCTCGGCGGAGAGTTCGACGATCGGATGCAGGTTGCGGGTTGCGCGCGTCGCTCCGTAACGCGTCAGGTCCGCCGCCGCGATTCCTCCATCCACACGACGCTTCACCCAGACTTCGGAGATCCGCCCCTTCTGCCAGTCGGTGAACAGGCTCACGCTGTAGGCGGCCGACATGACGGCGTCGAAGTGCTCCGAGAGCTGCGCTGTGGGGAGGTTCTCATACACCTCCTGGCTTACCTGGAAGGTCGGCTCAACGTCCAGCGTGACCTTCGTCACGACGCCGAGAGCGCCGAGATGGACGACCGCGCCGGGGAAGGCCTCGCCGTCCTTCGCTCGGGAGATCGTCACCAGATCGCCGTCGGGCGTAACCAACTCCATCCCCGAAACGGCCTTGGACAGGTTCCCGTTGCCGACGCCCGAGCCGTGCGTCGCGGTGGCGCAGGCCCCCGCAACCGAGATGTGCGGCAGCGAGGCCAGGTTATGGAGCGCAAACCCCTTCTCATGGAGATACGGCCCGAGCTGGCCGTAGGTCATGCCGGCCTCGATCGTCACGGTCTTCGCCGTTGGGTCGAGCGAGACCACCTGGTCCATCGGCTTGACCGAGACGAGGGCGTGCGAGCTGTCGGCGATCGTGTTGAAGCAATGACGCGTGCCGAGCGTCCGCATGGAATCATGAGTCCGGACGTACTCGCGGACCTTCTCCACCGAATCGAAGACGACCAGGTTGTCGGTGCTGTACCGAAGATTTCCGGCCCAGTTGGTGAGCCCGCCCGCCGGTGGAGGCGCGCCCCCCTCTCCACCAAAGAGACTCCGCAGGGAAGTCGCGCCCATGATCGCCGCCCCCAGCCCGAGAAACGTCCGCTTGTTCATAATACGATCTTCCTTTCCGACGAACGCCGACGAGCTACAGACACGATCGCAGACCCGACGGGGGCCAAGGTGTGAAAAGGGCCGTCAAGCGGGTCGAATCGATGGAACACGACCTTCGGTGCATGCTCTGCCTGGCTCCATGCTCGTCTCATGGAAGCCGACTTCAGCTCCTCACTTGCTAGAGGGCAGCTCCAGCCGCAGCAGAGAGACCCCTTGACGCGGAAGGCTCATCTGAAGCCCCAGGACGCCGCCGTCGATGCGATGCCAATCCGGCGGCTCCACCAGCGCGAGGCCCGAGGCTCGCAGCAACGCGGCGTGCTGTTCCGGCGAGGGTTGTGCGGGAGAGCCCATCTGCTTCCACGCCTCGTAAGCGTTGCCGTGATCGGCGTCCACGCGGTAGTGGTGCAGGAGCGTGGGGTTTGCCGAGACGGGGAGACCGCTGATCTCCAAAGCGACTTCGGCAGGCGGGCCGGGAACGTCGTCGTCATGGTAGTGCCAGATCATGACGGAGACGGAGCGATCGTCGCGCGAAGCCAGCGCCGAGACGTCGGGAGCGCCCCGAACGCCGTCGCGGAGGATGGCGTCGAGACCGACCTCCGACGTGCTGAAAGCCGGCAGCCGACGGTCCCCCATCAGGCTGAACATCCGGAAGACGTTTAGCGCGGGGAGGTCGACGCCGTTGGTCGCCAGGGCGCGGAAGCCGGCGAAATAGGGCTGGTCCTCGAACTCGAAGGCCCAGGTGAGGGCGCCCTCGAGGTTCACCCCTGTCCGCTCGGCGAGGTCGTGCTTGCGGGCGAAGACGGCGGCCGTGTAGCTGGAGTACATCGTGCCGCTGCGGTAGCCGAAACGAGGCCCCTGGCAGGCTGCGCAGCCTTCGGGGTCGGACTCGCCGATGACGATCGGCTTATCCTTCAGCTCGGGAAAGGACGCCACGATCCGGAAGCCGTCCTGGATGGTCCGCAACTGCTCGGCGATCCCCATCCGAACGTGGCCGTCGACCACGGTGGGCGCCCCCTTGGCGTGGAACGAGACGAAGTCGATGGGCGTGCCGACCTGACCCGTCGCATGGTTCCTGCCGCGCAGGCAGTGCTCCAGGAACTCGCGAGTCCATCGCCCGCCGCTGCCGGCGGAATCGGGGCCGCCGACGCGAGCCGTCGGCAACGCCCGCTTGATGGCGTCGACGGTGTAGTCGTGGAGCTTCTGGAACTCCTCGGGCGTGCCCCGCCAGTAGCCGATGTTCGCCTCGTTCCAGGTCTCCCAGTACCACGATTCAACCTCGGCCCGACCGTAGGTTTCGACGCAGTGCCGGGCCCACTGGTAGACCAGTTCGGCCCACTTCGCATAGTCCTTCGGTGGATAGGCCCAGCCGGTGAAGACCTCGTCGTACTTCGCGGTGGGCGTCCAGTGATGCTGGTACGGCTCCGGCCGGATCGACATCTCCCGGGGCATGAATCCGACCTGCACATAGGGCTTGACCCCGTTCTCCAGGTAGACGCCGAAGATCCGATCGACGATCGACCAGTCGTACTTCGGATTCCCCTGGGCGTCTTCCGAGTAGGCCCCCGTCGATCCCCACTTGAGGGCGGGCGTGCCGTCGCCGGAGGTCAGCAGGTTGTGGGCTCGAAAATAGACCGAGCCAGGTCGGAGCCGGCCAAGCTCGCCGACGAGCTTCCGGCCGTCTTTCATATAGGCGTAGTTCGGCTCATCCGCCCCGAAGAACCGCCAGATCGGCGGCAACGCCCCGCGCGGCTTTGAAGCGTCGACGCGGACCTGCACCGGAAACCCGGCCGGCAGGTCGTCGGCCCCCCGAGAGATCGAAGCAGCCAGGACCGACAACCCGGCGAACACCCAGCCGATTCCGCGGATCATCCTCGCCTCCTCACCCGGGCGGCACGACTTCGACGAACGCCGACCTTTCCAACACGGTAGCACTCCCGAGGAGGTGCAAGAAGTGCGGAGGACCTGTTCAACGACGACTTACCGATGACTCCGCCTTTCCCGATCCGATGTCGGGCGCGCTCCGTGAGCGGATGTGAGGCGATCGAGAGTCCGGCGGAAGCTAGACAGTCTTCTTCACGAGACCGATCGCGAAAAGCAGAATGACGGCTCCCAGAGTCCCACCGACGATCTCGTTGAGCATCGCCGAGTTCAGGAAGTTGAAACTCCCGAAGAGAACGCCGAAGAGGAGCGAGCCGACGATCCCCACGACAATGTTGCCGACCGTGCCGAAGCCGTGCCCTTTCACGATCTGGCCGGCGAGGTAGCCGGCGATTGCACCGATGAGCAGCGCGAGCAACAACCCTAACACATCGATGTTCATGTTAGCTGACTCCGATCGCGTCTGAGTGTCATGATGCTCGCGGCGACGGCGTCGCCGCACGTGATATCGGCTCGAGTCGCCTTACCGGAGATCTCAGGGGCCACGCTCGACGAACGCCAGACGCGCGCCCGATCGTCGACGAGCGTGTCAGGGTTTCGAGGCTAGTACCCGGTTGGGAACCGCCGCGAACCTCCGCTCACAGCCCCGACCGCGGCCCCGCAGCCGCATGTCCGCCAAGCGCCTGTCCCACCACGGCGCCTCTTGCAGCGCCGCCTGCCGCTGTTTGCGCGGGGGCTCGGCCCGCGACGGCGCCGAGGGCGGCACCTCTCGCCGCGCCGCCGCCCAGGGCGGCTCCAGCCACGGCTCCACGAGCGGCCCCACCGACGGCCGTGTCCGCGGGTCCAGAACCCGCCACTGCGCCGAGAGCAGCTCCCTTCGCGGCCGATCCGCCGAGTGCGGCGCCGGCTGCGGCCCCTCTCACGGCGCTGCCGGCTGCCGTCTGCGCGGGAGCGGCGCCCGCCACTGCCCCAAGTGCGGCGCCCTGGGCCGCCGATCCGCCGACCGCAGCGCCGGCGACGGCTCCTCGGGCGGCGCCGCCCGCTGCCGTTTGCGCAGGGGCCCCGCCTGCCACCGCGCCGATCGCGGCGCCTTTGGCCGCGCCGCCTTGGCCCCCGAGCGCGGCGCCGGCGACAGCGCCTCGGGCGGCCCCACCCAGACCTTGAGCCTTGACGGGAACGTCCACAGCGAACACGAATCCCCACACGACCGGAATCAGGATTCCACAAGCATGAACTCGGGTCATGGCGTCGTACTCCTCATGATCTTGGATCGGAAGGTCTTCGCACCTGGACGTCTCACTTGGCCTTTGCCACCGAATTCATCGCAGGAACGCGTTTGACGTGGACCTCATCGCCGTCCTCAACGCTCTCGCCTTCGATCGAACGATTGGTGGAGTGGACGCTGAACTCGTTGTCGCTGATCCGGGTCAGGACGTCCGTCGAATGCGCCGAGCTGCCGTCGGAGAGAATGTTCGTCGTCTGGCCGACGAGTCGATTGTCTTCCGCCGTGAAGACAGACGCGGCGAACCCACCTTCCGAGTCGAACAGCCACGATCGGATTTCGCCCGACGCCGGGTCAAACCCGATCAGTTGCATCCCGGTCGTGACGGAGGAATCCTTCTCGTCCTTGGACGTGATTCGAAACGTGCGCTTGATGAAGTTCTTGTTCTTCGTCCAAACGACCGTCGATTCGCTGGTCCTCTTGGGCGACTCCACGACCCAATCGCCGATCATCCATTCAAGAACCTGGAGTTGTGGATAGTTGGACGCCACGGCGACCTGCAACTCGCGGACGCTGGCGATCATCCACTTGCCGTCCTGCAAGACGAGCGTCGCGGTGTAACAGTTCGGCCCTGGGCGTCCGGCCGGAGGCGGGGAGATCGCCGCGATTCCGTCCTGGATCGCGATCGTTGGAGTCACCTGACGGCTGGACACGTTCTGAAGGTCCAGCTTCCAGTCGGGATGCTCCGTGAACACTGCTCCGTACGCTTGCTGAACCGCATCGCGTCCGTGGACGTCCATGCCGGTGTCGTCTCGGTAGTCCGCGTTCTCCACCCAGAGAGCGGCAAGCGCTTTGGCGTCCTTGGCGTTGTAGGCGTTGACGAACGCGGTCCCGGTTTCACCGAGCGCCTTAAGATTGCCGTCCTCGGCTTGAACAAGTCGCGATCCGAGCAAAGAAACGCCGCACGCGAGCATGATCGTCAACTGTCGCATCAGCTGCTCCTTCCAGTGGTCGTTCCTTGATCTGCGGGCCCCTTTTGACGACTGACGGAACTGAAAAATGCACCCGGCTCATTCGAGCCGACTGCGGACCTGGGGTTTCCGGGATTCCGCCCCCGCCCCGTGGTATTCCAACAAGGGGCAAAGCGGCGTCGTCGCTGCGACGAACTCGTCGAAAGACATGATCCCGACCGTAGTCCGACGGGATGAACATCCACGTACCGGCACACGGACAATTCAAACGCGCTTTGACACATCGATCATACACTTCAACACATCGACCACATCGACATATCTCATGGCCGACAATCTCCCTGAGCTTTCCAGGGGAATGGAATATCGATTGGCGTCGACGGTGCGAAAACAAGATGCGTGCAACAACGCCGGCGTCCGGCTCGGTCCGCCGAAGCTTCGGCGTTAGCCGGTCTCGCGCGAACACATGTTACGATCGACTACCGGACTGGTCGTTGAGACCTCACTCCGGCCGTCGAACGCATGGCGTACGTCACCAACACCAGCTAGGCGATTGACAGAACGCTCCTGGCTTGCCCGTCATCACTCTCGCTCCCCCGCACTCCGGCTCGAGGAATCTCGTTCTGGCGACCCCCCTCACGGCGGCAGACGGCCGAAAGGGCCAAGAGGTGATCACGCTTCGAAAACCGTCGGGGGAAGAAGTCGGTCGAAAACGAAACCAGCATCGGATATGGTCGCGGGCATTCGCAATGCATTTTCGGCAAAAACCGACGTCGTCCTTCAAAGCCCAGTTGGGACGATGTACAACGCTGACAAGGGCGCCTCTTGCGGCGCGGCTTGATCCAGCCCCCAAGACTTTGCAAATCTGAGTGTCGCATCTTGGCTCTGAACGAAATCAGCTGTTTCATCGGTCGCCACGGCCAAACCGTCCATCGGGACGATGCTCAAACAAAAATCGATCGCACTGAGGAATCGCGCCATGAGATTCCAGGAGTTCGACGACTTCGAGGCCTATGCCGCGGCCGTCCGTCACGCGGATGTGTACATGATGTGCGATCGTCTTGAAATACCCCAGTGGCAGCTCACAAACTGGGATTTCACGGGGATTTCACTCCAACTGGGCCGTGAGGGGGGTGGGAACCTCTGTGAGGGGGCTCGCCGCCTGGGAGGGCGCATCCTCTATCTGCCGTTGACGCGTGTGGAATTCAGCTCCGTCAACGGCGAGCGGCTCGACGACGAGTCGCTCGTGGTGATCGATCCCGGAAGCGAGTTCTGCATCACGGGACGACGTCGGGCGCATGACTGGACTTCCATCTTCATTCCATGGGCGGCGGAACATCCATCGCCCTCCGCACAGACTCTCGGAGTCGCCGGCTGCCGTGTCGTACGCCCGGGGAGCGATCCTCGCCGTCGACTCGTCGATCTCATCAGCTGCATCGCCTCGATGTCTCCGTCTCCAGACGTGCTGCCGGAACCAGCCCGCCGCGCAGCCTCGCTCGAGCTTCTCGAAGCAGCTCTCGCCTGTATCGCGACCGAAGAATCTCCCACCCCTCCGGAAATCGGCCGACCTCGCTTACGGCGACACGAGATCATCCGCCGATGTCTGGAATTCATTGAGGATCAAGGACCCGGTCCTATCCGGGTGGCCGCGCTCGCCGATGCAGCGAGCGTCTCCGATCGAACCGTTCGAGCGGCCTTCCACGATTACTTCGGCCTCAGTCCCATCAAGTACCTGCAGATGCGCATGCTTCATCGGGTTCGCCAAACTCTGCGCCGCGCGTCTGCGGACAGCACGACGGTGACCAAGGTTCTCGCCGACCATGGCATCTGGGAATTCGGTCGCTTCGCCTGCCGATACCGTGAGCAATTCGGAGAATCCCCCTCGGAGACCCTCAGGCGGCCTCCCCATTGACTCCATGAAAACGGCGCCTGATCGTCGGCCCGGGCAGACTCGTTCCTGGCTCTCCCAGCGTATTCCGGCTGAATGAGGATGCCTCGAAGGGGAACGCGGCGAGCCAGGCATGGCTCGAACCGACGCCTACTTACGCCCAGGTTCCTCGCGCCGAAATCCACCGCGTTGCAGCGAGACGCGCCCCCTTTGACAGGGGCTCGATGGATCGCTTTAATACATGCACGTGGCAGTGAATGCTGCCCTCCTTTTATGGTATCGAGCGCCGACGCGGTCGTCGGGCTCGACCTATGAGGGGTTCCGCCTGCTCGCATACCGACCGGCGGCGTCGTGCACGCCCCGTCGACCCCCTTCCTCGCCTGTCGCTCCTCCTCGACTCAGGCGACCGATCATTAAAAGGGATTTACAATGAGCGCCCTGGCTCAGGATCCGTCGTTTCGTCGTCCGACTCGTCGTCCTCGGCATGCAACGCACAGGCGGCCGCGATTCGACGCCCTAGAGGACCGTCGGCTCCTGACGCTTTCCGTGCTGAGCGTGAGAATCATGGCCGACTCGATCGCCACCGACGGCGGCCCTGCCGCGACCATCGGGACCGTTAGCCGTGGCGTTCCTACGAGCCAGGCGTTGACCGTTTCCCTGACGAGTTCTACCCCGAGCGCGGTCTCTGTGCCGGCTTCGGTCGTGATCCCGGCGGGCCAGACTTCGGCCAACTTCGTCGTGGACGCCACGCCCGGCAACTCGACGATCGGAGATCAGCTCGTCACGATCACGGCTAAGGCAGAGATTGGCGACCCTCTCAGCAAGGATTCTTCTTTTTCTACCCGGGCCCTCTCTTTCAATGGAGCCGCGGCGACCACGCAATGGGACGGCAAGATCATCGCGGCGGGGTCGGTGTACACGACATCCTCCAATTTCGCCGTCCAGCGGTTCAATGCGGACGGTTCTCCCGACGCGACGTTCAACAACGGCTTGGCCGCCGTCCTCGGGATGACAGGACGGTCCATGGTGGGCAAGGCCGTCGCCGTCCAGGCCGACGGCAAGATCCTCGTCGGCGGCTACTTCCAGGACCAGGGCTCCTCGACCTGGAACATGCAACTCGCCCGGCTCACCGCCGACGGCCGGCTCGACTCCTCGTTCGGGACCGGCGGCTGGGTGACCCTCATCCCCACGTCGGGCTTCTATAACGAGATCTGGGACCTGGCCGTGCTCTCGGACGGGAAAATCCTGATCGGCGGCTCCATCTACAACTCCAGCACTTCCAACGACTTCGCCGTCGTACGGCTGAACTCAATCGGGTCGCTCGATTCGACCTTCGGGAGTGGCGGCTACGCCACGACCAGCTTCTCGAACGGCAGCGATCGAGGCTACAAGCTGGCGGTGCAGCCCGACGGCAAAATCCTCCTGGCGGGGTCGAGCTTCGGCGGCAACGCCAGCTCCACATTCGCCGTCGCCCGCTGGACGTCCGACGGCCGGCTCGACTCCGCGTTCGGCTCGGGCGGCAAGCTCGCGACCGACGTCCCGGGGAACTACGACGAGGCGAGGGGCGTCGCCGTCCAGCCCGACGGGAAAATCTTGGTGGCCGGCTCTTCCAGCAACGGGATGACCATGGTCCGCTACTCGGCGGCCGGAACCCTGGATGCCTCCTTCGGGACTGGCGGGATCGTCACAAAGAGCTCCGCGACATCCACCACCTCTATGGTGGCCCAGAGCGATGTGGGCATCGTCGTCGGCGGCTCCAACCTGTCCCGGTTCAGCGAGAACGGTGACGAGCTCGCCTCGGTGGCCACGAGCCTCGTCGACGCGATCGTCACTCAGGGAGGCAGGAAGATCGTCGCCCTCAGCCACTCTTCATCTACGAGCTACTTGGACGGCTACATCGCCTCGTTCCCCGCCGTCGCCAGCGACACGGTGATCGTGACCAGCTCGCCGGCTCTGAAGGCTGTCGGCGACACTTACACTGCGCAGAAGGCGACTCAGCTGACCGTTGCCGCCCCAGGCGTCCTGGCCAATGACGAGAACTCGGCCGGAGGGACGCTGACGGCCGTGATGGTCACCGGCGCGAAATATGGCAGCGCCGGCCTGGGTGTAAACGGCTATATCATGTACAGGCCGAAAGGGGCCTTCCTAGGCCAAGATAGCTTCACCTACAGGGTGTCGAACGGAACGTCGACCTCGAACGTGGCGACCGTCACCCTAAACGTCGTGGGCGCGAACGACGCCCCGACGGCCGGTGCCGAGTCCTACGAACTGGTCGTGTCCGGCCAGACCAAGGAGCTCCAAGTCCAGTCGCCCGGCGTCCTCTCCAACGACGGCGACCCGAACAGCCAGGCCATCGCAGCCGTCCTCGATTCGGCCCCGGCGTCGGGCAAGGTCGTCCTGAACTCGGACGGCTCGTTCGTCTACACGCCGAACGCCGGATTCTACGGCGTCGACCGCTTCACCTATCGGGCCAGCGACGGCGAGCTAACCAGCCCCCCGACGACAGTCACTATCTCCGTCTACGGCCAACCCACGGCCGTGGCGGATACCTATTCAGTCATCCAGGACACCGTCTTGAGCGTGCCTGCGCCCGGCGTCGTGGCGAACGACGTGTCGCCGGCCGGGCTCCCGCTCCGAGCCGTCATCTCCGTCGGCCCGAAGTCCGGATTGATTAATCTGAACGACGACGGCTCGTTCACGTACACGCCCCAGGCCGGCTTTGTCGGCCAGGACACGTTCAAGTACTACGTGACCGACGGCAAGCTCTTAAGCGCGACGGCGACGAGCACGATCAACGTGACGTTTCTCAACAAGCCGCCGGTCGCCGGCGACGACGCCTACAACTACCGGCCGGGGACGCCGCTCCTCGTGGGCGCTCCGGGGGTCCTTGCCAACGACCAGGATCCGAACGGCCAGGCGATCACCGCGGCCCTGGTGACGCCGCCTGCGCACGGGTCCTTGACTCTGAACTCGGACGGTTCGTTCACCTACACCCCGGCGGCCGGGTGGTCCGGCGCGGACGCCTTCACGTACAAGGTGGGCGACGGCGAGCTCCAGTCCGCGGCCGCCACCGTGCAATTGCTCGTCGCCAGCCCGTCCGTCGCGCTCTGGACCCAGCGCGGCGGCGACGCGGGGCACTCGGGCTACATCGACGCCCGGCTGGACGCCTCGGGCATCACGGCCGCCTGGTTCCAACCGCTGACCTACGTTGTCAACGGATTCGCCGGCAACCAGGAGATCGCGATCGACGGCGCTCGGGTCTACGTGACCTCGCTGGACATCAACAAGTATAACAACTATCACATCATGGCGTTCGATCGGCCGACCGGGGCCCTCGTTTGGGACCAGATCATCGTCGGCAACGGCCCCGTCAGCGCGCCCACGGTGGTCGACGGCAAGGTCTACGTTAATCGCTCTGGGCACTCGGGGATCTCGGGCGGCACCGACAACGACAAGCCCTGGCTGTACGTGCTCGACGCCGGCACCGGCGCGGTCCTGCAGCGGCAGACGTACTCGGCCCAGTGGGACTCAGACGAACGCCCGGTAATCGAGGGCGGCCAGATCATCGCCCCGGACGGCTACTACGGCGGCTTCAGCGCCTGGTCGACGTCGACCATGACGCGCCAGTGGAATAACACGGGGCCGCAGCTCGAAGACCCGCTGGCCGCGTTGGACGCCAAGTACGTCTACGCCTACGACGACCAGTTCTACCTGCGATCGACGGGCGCCTATCAGGGTAAGATCGCCCCGCCGACCGGGATGGGCTGGATCGGCTCCCCGGTCGTCTCCGACTCGGGACGGCTCCTGTTCAACGTGCGCGATTCCGAGAACTATGCGACGAAGTTCGGGATCTCGTCGTACGACGCCCAGACGCGGACCCCACGCTGGACCGTCACGCTGCCGGCGAGCCCGGCCGGCAAGGCGGTGGGCGGCGGCGTGGTCGTCGTCACCGCGGGGAAACAGGTATTCTTCTTCGATGAGTCGACCGGCACGCAGCTCGGCGTCTGGAACGCTCCCGATAACTTGAACTCCCAGATCGTCCTGACCCGCAACTACGCCTTCGTCGAAGCGACGAACTCCACCTCCTCGCACGTCTACGCGATCAACCTCGCGACCGGGAAGTCCGACTGGACCTACGAGAACCGGACCAGGGGTTATCGGCTGGGCACGACCATGGAGATGGCCATCGGCGGCGGTCGTCTGGTTCTCCGCAACGACGCCTTCCTGGCGGCCTTCCTCCTACCCGATGCTCCCCCGACAACGGCGACGTACGCGGGTTCGGACGCGACGACCAGGGGGACTTGGGCTTCGGCCTACGGCGCCGGCGGTTACGCGCTGGCGGGCTCGGCCGACACGCTGGGCTCCGCGTTCGGCCTCGGCCTCGGCGGCGTGCCGACATACACATGGCAGGCCGGCAGCTCCGACCCACGCGGACTGGAGCAACCCCAGGCCTCGGGACGCATCCTGGCCGGCTGGTACAAGGACGCGTTCACCGTGGCCGTCGACGCCGGTACGACTCCCCAGAAGGTCTCGCTCTACTTCGTCGACGCCGACGGCGGCGGACGCTCCCAGCGCGTCGAGGTCCTTGACGCCGCCACCGGAGCCGTGCTCGACACCCGAGTCGTCTCCGACTTCGGGGGCGGGGTCTACCTGACCTGGACCCTCTCGGGCGAGGCGAAGTTCCGCATCACCCGGCTTGGGGGTCCCAACGCCGTCCTCAGCGGCGTGTTCGTCGGCGGCGGCTTCGACGACGGCGGACACCAGGAGTCCGCGACGGCTTCGTACGAGGGGTCCGACGCGACGACCCAGGGGGCCTGGGACTCGGCTTACGGCGCCGGCGGCTACGCCCTGGCGGGCTCGGCCGACACGCTGGGCGCGGCGTTCAGCTCGGGCGATACGGCGGCCTACACCTGGCAGGCCGGCGGCTACGACCCCCGCGGACTGGCCGACCCGCTGGCCCAGGGACGCCTCCTGGCCGCCTGGTACAAGGATACGTTCAGCGTCTCACTCGACGCCGGCGCGACGGCCAAACGGGTCTCGCTCTACTTCGTGGATGCGGACGGCGGCGGACGCTCGCAGCGGGTTGAAGTTCTCGACGCCGCGACCGGCGCGGTGCTCGACGACCGCACGGTCTCCGACTTCTCCGGCGGGGTCTACCTGACCTGGACGCTCTCGGGCAAGGTGTCGTTCCGGATCACCCGCATCGGCGGCCCCAACGCCGTCCTCAGCGGCGTCTTCGTCGACGGCGCCCAGGTATCCGTCCCGACGGCGGCCTACAAGGGCTCCGACGCGACGACCCGGGGCGACTGGGCGTCGGCCTACGGCGCCGGCGGATACGCCATGGCCGCCTCGGGCAACACCCTTGGCGCTTCGGCCGGCTTCGGCGTCGCCGCCTCGACCTACACCTGGCAGGCGGGCTCGGCCGACCCCCGAGGACTGGCCGACCCGCTGGCCTCGGGGCGCCTCCTGGCCGCCTGGTACAAGGACGCGTTCACCGTCACGCTCGACGCCGGATCGGCTCCGAAGCAGGCGTCGCTCTACTTCCTCGACGCCGACGGCGGCGGACGCTCCCAACGCGTCGAGGTCCTGGACGCGACGACCGGGGCCGTCCTCGACGCCCGCGACGTCTCCGACTTCTCCGGCGGCGTCTACCTGACGTGGACGCTCTCGGGAAAGGTGTCGTTCCGCATCACCCGCATCGGCGGTCCCAACGCCGTACTCAGCGGACTCTTCATCGACTGAGGACGCAACAGATCAACCGGGGTCCAGGGAACAGTCCACACGAATCCGCGGGGGGGATCGAGGCCGACTCGATCCCCCTTACGGCTCCCGAGTCCTTGGGGGCGATTGGGGGAGACGAGACCCCAGCCACGACTTCGGAGTCCACCGCATCGGAACGACCCGGCCGCGCGACGGCCGGGCGACTTCACGCGAAGACGGGCTTCACGACGTTCCCGTGGACGTCGGTGAGGCGGTAGTCGCGGCCGGAGTAGCGGTAGGTGAGCTTGGTGTGGTCCAGGCCCATCAGGGCCAGGATGGTGGCGTGGAAGTCGTGGACGTGGACCGGGTTCTCGGCCGGGGCGTTGCCGTACTCGTCGGAGACGCCGTAGCTCAGCCCCCCCTTCGTACCGCCGCCGATGAGGAAGCAGGTGAAGCAACGGCTGTGGTGGCCGCGACCGCGCGGGGTCAGGTCCTGCCAGGGCGTGCGGCCGAATTCCGAGCAGCCGACGATCAGGGTCTCGTCGAGCAGGCCGCGGGACTTCAGGTCGGTGATCAGCGCAGCGATGGGCTGGTCGACGTTTCGCGCCAGGCCGACGTGGTCGTCGATGTTGTTGTGGCTGTCCCAGTTCGTATTCGAGCCGACGTCGAACAGTTCGACGACCCGCACGCCCCGCTCGATCAGACGGCGGGCGGTCAGGCACTGGGCGGCGAACGAGGCCGGAGCGTTGGGCGATGCGCCGTAGAGGTCGAGCGTGGGGCGGCTCTCGCGGGAGAGGTCGAACGCTTCGGGGGCCTCGCGCATCAGGCCGTAGGCGGTCTCGAACGTGGCCATCCGGGAGGCCAGCAACTCGTCGCCGTCGCGGGACGAGAGGTGGGCGTCGTTCAGGTCGTGGAGCATCCGCGCCTCCAGGTCGCGGAGCGGAACCGACGTTACGGGGCTCTTCACATCCGGGAGCGGGTCGGGACCGGGGATCACCCGCACCCCCTTGTGGTAGCCGGGCAGGAAGTTCGCGTCCCAGACCTGGAAGCCGTTGTACGGCTCCTTGGCGGCGAGCACCACGAACGACGGCAGGTTCGTATTCAGCGTCCCGAGTCCGTAGCTGATCCACGATCCGAGGCTCGGCAACGGGATCGTGACCGACCCGGTGTGCATGCCCAGGGTCGCGGCCGAATGGCCGGCCGAGTCGCCGTGTACGGTGTGCAGAAAGCAGATCTCGTCGACCAGGCCGCCAACGTGCTCGAAGAGATTGCTGACCAACTTGCCAGACTCGCCCCGGGGGCGGAACGAGTAAGGAGAGGCGAGGACCTTCCTGCCGTTGACCCTTTTATCGTGATCGCGCTGGAGGTTCGGCTTGTAGTCGAAGGTGTCCAGGTGGGAGAGCCCGCCGGTCATGAAGAAGACGATCAGGTGCTTCGCCTTCGCCGGAAAGTGGCCCGGCCGGGGCGCCAGGGGGCTTGCCCCACTCGCCGCCGCGGCGATCGAAAGCTGCCTGTGAAGACCCAGCCCGCCGGCCGCGGCGAGGGCCGATCCCCGGCGGAGCAACGTGCGGCGATTGAGAGGTTGATCGGTCATGGCTCGGTCCCCAGATATGATCGATCAATCGACGTAGAGGAACTCGTTCGAAGCCAGCATCGCCCGGGCCAGGCCGGCCCAGGCCTCGCCCTGGAGCCGATCGGCGGGGAGGCCTTCGGCGGCGAGGCTGCGGCCGTACTCGCGCAGGAAGGCGTCGGCCCGGGCGCGTTCGGCGTCTGTCGGCGGCCGTCCATACGCACGGAGATAGGCCGTCTGGATGCGCGACGAGTCGTCGGAATCGGACTCCAGCAGCCTCCCGGCGAACTTCCGGGCCTGCTCGTGGACGAACGGGTTGTTCACCATGAAGAGGGCCTGGATCGCCACCGTGGAGGCGTCCCGCACGGCCGTCGTGGCGCTCGCGTCGGGACCGTTGAACAGGGCGAGATAGGGGTGCGGGTGCAGCCGCTGGACCATCAGGTAGATGCTTCGGTGGTCGGACGGGTAGACCGCCTTGAATTGGTGGTGAGCGGTGAAGCCCCACGACTCCTCGGGAGGGAACGGGTGCGAGCCCGGGCGATCGAGTCGGAGATCGCCGCCCAGCGCGAGCAGGCTGTCCCGGAGGGCCTCGGCGTCCAGGGGGCGGCGGTCGAACCGCCAGTACCAGGCGTTGCCGGTGTCCTTCGCCGCGTTCGCGGGGTCGTTCCGAGAGGCGAGCTGGTACGTTTCCGACAGCATGATCCGCCGGTGCATCGCCTTGATCGACCAGCCGGACGCCACGAAGTCGGCGGCGAGCCATTCGAGCAGGTCGGGGTGGGTCGGCGGCGTGCCTCGGAGGCCGAAGTCCGACGGCGTCGGCACGATCGCCTTGCCGAAGTGGTGCTGCCAGATCCGGTTGGCCATCACCCGGGCGACCAGCGGCTGGGGCCGCCCCTCGGTCAGCCAGCGCGCCAGAGCGAGCCGGCCGCTTCCGCTCGACGGCAGCTCGATCGAGCCCGACGGCTCGAGGATCTTCGGGACTCCCCGGGGGATCACGGCGTCGAGCCGGTTCGGGTCGCCGCCGATCTGCAACTTCACGACGGTCGGCTCGCCGTCGCGGACGGCGTACGCTCGTGGAGCCAAGGCGACGGCTCCGTCCGCGACCAGGTTCGTGATCTGGCTCTGAACTTGCCGGGTCTTCGCGGCCTTCCGGCGGGCGGCTGCGTACTCGGCCCGCGCCTCCTCCAATTCCTTGACCGCGGCGGCCTTGTCGGCGGGGCCGGCGACGTCGGCGACAAACGCCGCCACGGCCGCCGTGAACCCCCGGTCATCCACCACGTTCCCCTCTTCGGCCTGGGCGCGTTTCGCCTTGCGGGTGAGACTCGCGAGGGCCGCGTCGTAGCGCGCCTGGTACGCGCCGATCTCCTGGGGCGGGACCAACGGGGCGAACTCGCTCGGCCTGTGATCTTCCTCGGCGCCGGCGAACGGGAACTTGGTGGCCGCGAAGAAGCCGTAGAGCGCGTAATAGTCCTTCGACGTGATCGGGTCGAACTTGTGGTCGTGACAGCGGGCGCATCGGAGCGAGAGCCCGAGCACCACCTGGCCCGTCGTGTTCAGGACGTCCTCGATGATCTGGTGCCCGTCCTCGAGCTTCCGTGTGCCGAACCGCTTCGCCTGCGCGAGGAACCCGGTGGCGATCACGCGCCGCGCGTAGTCCTCTGACGGGCCGTCCTGTGCCAGCACGTCGCCGGCGATTTGCTCGTGAAGGAAGCGGTCGTACGGAACGTCGGCGTTGAACGCGTCGATCACGTAGTTCCGGTACAGGTACGCCTCGGGGATGGGATAGTCCGAGTTGTCCCCGGCCGTGTCCGCATAGCGCGCCAGGTCCAGCCAGCCGCGCGCCCAGCGCTCGCCGTACTGAGGCGAGGCGAGCAGCTCGTCGAGCAGCTTCTCATAGGCGTCGGGGCGGTCGTCGGCGGCGAACGCCTCAACCCGCGCGGGATCGGGAGGGAGGCCGATCAGGTCGACCGTCGCTCGCCGGATCAGGGTGCGACGATCGGCCCGCTCCACGGGATGGAGGCCGTGAGGCCGTCGCGCCTCGGCGATCAGGCGGTCGATCGGCGATGCGGCCCATCCGGTCGGGTCTTCGCGGAGAGAGACTTGCCGAAGCGGCTCGAAGGCCCAGTGCGCGTCGCCCTCGATCGGGCGGGACGCCACCGACGCCGGCCACGGCGAGCCCGCGGCGATCCAGGCCGCGAGGTCGTCCTGCGCGGCCTTCGGCAGCGGCTTCGACGGGGGCATCTTGAGGTCGTCGTCGGTGTGGCTGATCGCCCGGCCGAGCAACCCCGCCGCCGGATCGCCCGCGACGATCGCCGGGCCGTTCTCGCCCCCCTTCAGGAGCGCCTCGCGCGAATCGACGCGCAGACCGCCGCTCTGCTTGGTCTCTCCGTGACACTTGACACAGTGATTCGCGAGCACCGGCCGGACGCGCAGCTCGAAGAAGTTCTCCGACGCCGCGTCGGGCGTCTCGCCGCGAACCGAAGCCGACGCCGGCATGAGGACCGACGACAACGCGAGGCCGATGACCATCCGCCGCTTCATGCCGCGTCCCTCCGCGTCCATAACAAGCAGGGAACCGCTGTTTAATAATATTCGAACAAGCATACCTTCGGCCGGGCTTCGCCGAAAGCCTAAGCCTGAAATTGTGCCGCATGACGCGCGTCGGCAGACCGCTCGCGATCGACAACCGCCAACTCTCCCCCCGGAGGCGCGGCTCGCTGCGATCCGGCCGAGGCCGACGGCGATGATGAACCGATCCGGCCTTGATAGAACGGATTCAGTCCTTAAATGTCAAACTGAGAGGTTTGGGCGCTGCGGATCACTCCAGGCGGCCCCCCTTTGACAGGAGCGCATTGGTTCGCTCTAATACATGCACGTGGCAGTGAATGCTGCCCACCCCTTATGGTATCGAGCACCGACTCCGACGTTGGCCTCGACCGCTGGGATTTACGCCTGCTCGCACGTCGACCGGTGGCGTCGTGCCTTCCCGTCGACCTCCTTCCTCGCCTCCTCCTCGACCCAGGCGTTCCGATCATTAAAAAGGATTTATAATGGGCATCCTGGCTCAGGATCCGTCGTTTCGTCGTCCGGCTCGTGGTTCTCGGCATGCAGCGCGAAGGCGTCCTCGTTTTGACGTGCTGGAGGACCGTCGGCTCCTCGCGAATCCCGGGCTGTCGATCAACATCGTGGCCGACTCGGTCGCCGCCAACGCCGGCCCCGGGGCGACCACCGGGACCGTTACCCGCACCTCGGCCGATAACAGCCAGGCGTTGACGGTCTCCCTGACCAGTTCGGCTCCGAACGCAGCCTCCGTTCCCGCCACGGTTGTCATCCAAGCCGGCAAGACGTCGGCCAGCTTCACCGTCGACACCACGCTCGACGATTTAACTCCCGTGGACCGGGTCGTCAGGATCACCGCTTCGGCGACGATTGATGCTTTCCTCAGCAAGGACACATCATTCCATACCGTCGTGGACGTCGGCGGGTGGGTGGTAACGACCCAGGCCGACGGCAAGATCGTCACAGCTCGTGCGTATGCGATGGAAAACAGCGACTACGGCTATTCCGTTCGACGTTACAACTCAGACGGCACGTTAGACTCAACATTCCATGAGGGAGGTATCGCAAACGTCGGATTGTCCGCGCGTAACTCCGTGCTCGAGGCAGTGGCGGTGCAGCCTGATGGAAAGATCGTCGTCGCTGGTTTCTTCACGGCACGTTATGGCGCGCGATGGAGCATGCAGCTCGTCCGCCTCACGGCGGACGGCCAACTCGACGACTCATTCGGGACGCAAGGTTGGGTGACGCTCGCCCCCACCTCGGGCTCCTACAACGAGATCTATGACATAACCGTACTGCCAGACGGGAAGATCCTGTTCGGCGGCTGCATATCGAACGTGGGCAGCGACGAGGATTTCGCCGTCGGACGCCTTAACGAAGACGGGTCGCTCGATACAACCTTTGGAAATGGCGGCTACGCCACGACGAGCTTTTCCGTCGGCAGCGACCTCGGCAGAGCGCTGGTGGTGCAGCCTGACGGGAAGATTCTTCTGGCGGGTTCGAAGGGCGGAGGAACCGGGGACATGACGTTCGCCCTGGCTCGTTGGACAGCGGATGGCCGACTCGACTCCACATTCGGTTCTGCAGGCCGAGTCGAGACAAAGGTCCCAGGCATCTATGGCAGAGTGAACGACATCCTGATCCAGCCCGATGGGAAGATCCTCGTGGCGGGCTACTCGAGCAACGCAGGGATTCCGGGCTACGGGTCGTCATTGGTTCGCTACACGACGAGCGGGACTTTGGACGCCTCGTTCGGCGTGAATGGTTCCGTACGCCTGGATTTCGGGGCTGCCGTGTCCATGGTAGGCCTCGAGGATGGAACGATCGTCATCGGCGGTGAATCAATCTCGTGGTTTGACGCGAACGGAGCCGTTCTCGGTACGATCTCCGATAAACCTGTGAACTCGATGGCCCTCCAGAATGGGGAGCGGATCATCGCCGTCGGCTATGCCCCCGCGACAGGATATTATATTGACGCCTACATCGATTCTCTCCCCCTCGGCGCTCACGACGAAGTGACGGTCATGGGTACACGGACTCCCACTGCGGTCGACGACGTCTACAACATCCAGAAATCGGCGACTCTGGCCATCACGACCCCCGGCGTGCTGGGCAACGACGACAACCCGGCCGGAGGATTGCTGACGGCGGTGCTCGTCGCCGGCCCGAAGCACGGCAGCGTCAGCCTGAATGCGGACGGCTCGTTCGTCTATACGCCCAGCGGGACCTACCTCGGCCCCGACAGTTTCACCTACAAAGCGACGAACGGCACGTCCACGTCGAACGTCGCGACCGTCGCCCTGAGCGTCGTCGGCGCGAACGACGCGCCTACTGCCGGCGTCGACTCCTACGAACTCGTCGTCTCGGGTCAGACGACGCAGCTCCAGGTCCAGTCGCCCGGCGTCCTCGCCAACGACGGCGACGTGAACGGGCAGCCGATCACGGCCGTGCTCGATTCGGCACCGAAGTCGGGCAAGCTCGTCTTGAATTCGAACGGCTCGTTCAGCTATACGCCGAACATCGGCTTCTACGGCGTCGACCACTTCACCTACCGGGCCAGCGACGGAGACCTGAGCAGCGCCCCGACGACCGTGACGATCTCGGTCTATGCACAACCGACGGCGACGGCGGAAGTCTACACCGCTGAGGCGGGCGCATACTTGATCGTGGCGGCCCCTGGCGTTTTGGCCAATGATGTCTCCCCGGCCGGGCTCCCGCTCCGCGCCGTCCTTGCCGTCGGCCCGAAGTCGGGTGGGCTCTCCTTGAAGAGCGACGGCTCCTTCTCGTACAGGCCAAATGCCGGCTTCCTCGGCCGGGACTCGTTCACGTATTACGCGACCGACGGCAAGCTCTCAACCGCGACGACGACCGTCACGATCAACGTCGTCTTCGTCAACAAGCCGCCGGTCGCCGGCGACGACGCGTACAGTTTCCGGCCAGGCTCGACGCTCGTCGTGGCGGCCCCCGGGCTCATCGCCAACGACAAGGATCCCGACGGCCAAGCAATCACCGCGTCCCTCGTGACGCCGCCCGCGCACGGCTCGCTGACCCTCAACGCCAACGGTTCGTTCACCTACACCCCGACGACCGGATGGTCCGGCCCAGACAGCTTCACTTACCGGGCGAACGACGGCGATCTTGGATCTGCGCTCGCGACTGTCAATTTAATCGTCGCTGATACGACCGGCGCCCTCTGGACCCAGCGCGGCGGGAATGCGGGGCACTCGAGCTACGTGGACGCGCGGGTGAACGCTGCCGGAATCACGCTCGCCTGGAATCAGTCGCTGACATACGTCGCCAGCGGGAACTGGGCCCAGTCGGGTAATCAGGCGGTCGCGATCGACGATATGTACGTCTACCGGACCAGCCTCGATGGCTCTGAGTTCGGGGGCGACTATCATATCATCGCCTACGATCTCAAGACCGGGGCCGCGGTTTGGAATCAGGTCATCGTCGGCAACGGCCCTGTCAGCGCCCCGTCGGTCGTCAACGGGAGGGTCTACGTCAATCGTTCTGGGCACTCCAGAAACATCGACGGCACCAAGGATGAAGATCGACCTTGGATTTACGTCCTCGACGCCCGCACCGGCGCGGTCCTGCAACGCGAAACTTACGAAGCCCAGTGGGACTCGGATGAACGCCCCGTGATCGATGGGAACCAGCTCTTCGCCCCGAAGGGCTACTACGGCGGCTTCGGCGCGTGGATGGCTTCGATCATGTCCTCCCTGTGGAGCAACAACGGCCCGCAACTCCAGAGCCCATCGGTGGCGGTAGCCGAACGCTACGTCTATGCCTACGACGACATGGTTTATTCTCGGTCCAACGGGGCCTATCTCGGCGAAATCACTCCGCCGGCGCGTATGAACCGGGTCGGCTCCCCTGTCGTCTCGGGCTCAGGACGAGTCTTGTTCAGCGTGTCAGGGTTCGAAGGTAAAAGCGTTTGGGACGGCGTTTCGTCATACGACGGGCAGACGCGGACGCCGATCTGGACCACACTCCTTCCCTCCTACCGACGTGGACTCGCCGTGGGGAATGGCATCGTGGCGGTCACCTCCAGTGATCAACTCATCCTCCTCGATGAGGAAACCGGCTCACAACGGGGCGTCTGGCAAGCCCCTTCTGGACTGAGCGACCAGATCGTACTCACACACACCCACGCTTTTGTCCAAGCAGGGGGTAATAACTTCACTCGCGTCTATGCGATTAACCTCGCAACCAACCAGGTCGATTGGACCTATGATAACCGGACGGATGGTTATCTCATGGACACGAACATGGAGATGGCCTTTGTCGACGGACGCCTGGTGCTCACCAACGACGCCTTCGTGATGGCGTTCAACGTGCCCGACGCTCCCCCTACAACGGCCACGTACGAGGGCTCGGACGCGACGACGCGAGGGAACTGGGACGCGGCCTACGGGGCCGGCGGCTACGCCATGGCCGCCTCGGCCAATACGCTGGACGCAGCTTTCGACGCGGGCAGTACGCCGGCCTATACATGGCAGGCCGGCGGCTCCGACCCGCGGGGCCTGGAACAGCCCCAGGCCCCGGGACGCATCCTGGCCGCCTGGTACAAGGACGCCTTCACCGTGGCCGTCGACGCCGGGGCGACTCCCCAGAAGGTCTCGCTCTACTTCGTGGACGCCGACGGCGGCGGACGCTCCCAGCGCGTCGAGGTCCTCGACGCCGCCACCGGAGCCGTGCTCGACACCCGCGACGTCTCCGACTTCGGGGGCGGCGTCTACCTGACGTGGATCCTCTCGGGCGAGGCGAAGTTCCGGATCACCCGGACCGGCGGCCCCAACGCCGTGCTCAGCGGCGTCTTCGTCGGCGGCGGCTTCGACGACGGCGGACACCAGGAGTCCGCGACGGCTTCGTATGAGGGGTCGGACGCGACGACCCAGGGGGCCTGGGACTCGGCTTACGGCGCCGGCGGCTACGCCCTGGCGGGCTCGGCCGACACGCTGGGCGCGGCGTTCAGCTCGGGCGATACGGCGGCCTACACCTGGCAGGCCGGCGGCTCCGACCCCCGCGGCCTGGCCGACCCGCTGGCCTCGGGACGCCTCCTGGCCGCCTGGTACAAGGATACGTTCAGCGTCTCACTCGACGCCGGCGCGACGGCCAAACGGGTCTCGCTCTACTTCGTGGATGCGGACGGCGGCGGACGCTCGCAGCGGGTTGAAGTTCTCGACGCCGCGACCGGCGCGGTGCTCGACGACCGCACGGTCTCCGACTTCTCCGGCGGGGTCTACCTGACCTGGACGCTCTCGGGCAAGGTGTCGTTCCGGATCACCCGCATCGGCGGCCCCAACGCCGTCCTCAGCGGCGTCTTCGTCGACGGCGCCCAGGTATCCGTCCCGACGGCGGCCTACAAGGGCTCCGACGCGACGACCCGGGGCGACTGGGCGTCGGCCTACGGCGCCGGCGGATACGCCATGGCCGCCTCGGGCAACACCCTCGGCGCTTCGGCCGGCTTCGGCGTCGACGCCCCGGCCTACACCTGGCAGGCCGGCTCAGCCGACCCCCGCGGCCTGGCCGACCCGCTGGCCTCGGGGCGCCTGCTGGCCGCCTGGTACAAGGACACGTTCACCGTCACGCTCGACGCCGGATCGGCTCCGAAGCAGGCGTCGCTCTACTTCCTCGACGCCGACGGCGGCGGACGCTCCCAACGCGTCGAGGTCCTGGACGCGACGACCGGCGCCGTGCTCGACACCCGCGTCGTCTCCGACTTCTCCGGCGGCGTCTATCTGACGTGGACGCTCTCGGGCAAGGTGTCGTTCCGCATCACCCGCATCGGCGGCCCCAACGCCGTACTCAGCGGACTCTTCATCGACTGAGGACGCGGCGTCCCGCGAACAGTCCGCATCAATCCGAGGGGGGGATCGACGTCGTCCGAATCTCCCCCTTGCGGATCATGCCGGATTTAACGGCGGTCACAGGACGCGATTTCGCGCACAGATCCATGTCCAGACGGTCGGGTTGTAACGATCCCTCGTCGGCCAACCTCCGCGATTTCACTCTCCGAAATCGCGATCGTGGCCCCTGTTTAGTTGTGAGGCTCGCTCTTTGACAATTCGGTGATCGCTCCCGCAACGCGAGAAGACCTGCGGATCGCGACATCCCAAAAATCGCCGAACGAAGCCGCCGCGACCGGGGCGAATTCCGCCCCGAAGCTGAATCCGGGATTACGGTTGCGTCGACGGCTTCGACCAGAAGACTCGGGCGAAGAAAGCCAATCGGACCCGACCATTGGATCCGACCGGCGGTTCGGGTCGGGCTTACTTCTTGCGGCCTTCGGCGACCCAGTCGATGCCCTGGAGGACCAGGCGGCCGAAGTTGGGGTCTCGCAGGGGGTCGTCCTTGCCGGGTCCGAAATCGCGGTGGCCGAAGACGGTGTGGAAGACGCGGCCCTGTCCGTAGTTGCGGGTCCAGGCGACGGGCCAGTCGGTCCCCTCGAAGTTGACGACGGCCAGGGGCTTCACGTCGGGCTCGATCTGAAGGTGGTAGTAGAGTTCGTCCTTGAGCTTGAAGTCGTACATCCCCTTGGTCACGGGGCTGGAGGTGTCGACGATCCTGACGGTGAACTCGCCCTTCTTGGTCTTACCGTCGGGAAGGCCGAAGTGCGAGAAGATGGCGCCCAGCATCGGCTTCCACTCGGGTTCCCAGTCGGCCGCGCCGTTGTCGGCGCCGTGGATCGAGATATAGCCGCCGCCGTCGCGAACGTAGTTGAAGAGAGCCTGCTGCTGGCCCTTGGTCATCTTGAACTCGGGGTCGCGGCGGTCGGAGAGGCCGATGATGAGGTCGTACTTCTGGGCCAGGCCGGGGGTCTCAAGGAGGGCGGCGTCCTCGGTCTGGGTCACCTGGTAGCGGCCGGTGTCCTCCAGCGCCGCGCTCAGGTAGAATGCCTGATCGCGGTAGCCGTGATGTTGGCGCTGGCCGCCCGAGAGGAGCAGCACCTTGGCCCCGTCCGGGTTCTTCTTCTGGGCCATCGCCGGCGTGCTGAAGAGGCCGATGAGCCACAGCGAGGCGCAGCTCCAGGCGATCGCGGACCGAAACATGACGACGCTCCTTGGCGGTGGGTGATCGAATCGAGCGAGATCCAGGGCCAGGGCCAGCGTATTCGCATCCCGGGGACGTCGCAAGCGCCCGAGCCCCAACAGCCGAGAGAACACGAGGCCGAAGACATGAAACCCGTTCGCATCGCCGCCTCCCTGGCCGCCGTCGCCGTGGCCCTCACCGCCGCCCAGGATCCCAAGACCCAGACCATCGAGGCGCGGGGCCTCAAGATCCAGGCCCCCACGACCTGGAAGAAGGTCACCCCCGCCAGCCCGATGCGCGCCGCGCAGATTCGGGTGGAGCCCGTCGACGGCGACTCCTACCCGGCCGACCTGGTCGTCTTCGTCTTCCCGGGCGGGGGCGGCGGGGTCGAGCAGAACCTGGAGCGCTGGCGGAAGCTGTTCAAGGACGCCAACGGCGAGGCCCCCAAGATCGAGACCAAGAAGATCGCGGCCAAGGGGGGCGAGGTCACCCGCGCGGAGACCTCCGGCAACTACCAGCCAAGCAGCGGCCCCGGCTTCCCCGCCGAGCCCGCCCGCGCCAACGCCCGACTGCTGGGTGCGATCCTCCTGACGGACGACGCCGGCTACTTCATCCGAATGGTCGGCCCGGACAAGACCATGAAGGAACTGGCCCCGCAGTTCGACGAGATGATCAAGTCGCTCGAACTGGGCAAGTAAGACCGAGCGGAGGGCCGAATCGATGTCGGTGACGATCGTCTGTGCTCGTTGCACGTCGCCGAACCTCGGCTCGGAGCGCTTCTGCGTGGGCTGCGGGCTGCCGATCGGCGGCTTGCAGCCCGACGCCGACGCCGGCCTCGACGCCCTTGGTCCCTACGAGCCTCCGGAGCCCGCCGATCCGGACGTCACTCGGGCCCTCCACGATTTCCTCGCCCGCTCCGGCCTGCCGCTGGCCCCCTCGGGTCGAGGCTGGCGGACGACCGTCCCGCTCCACCTGGATCGCAAACAGGCCGTCTACGCGGGCCCGGCGGGGCTCGACGCCGAGGGAAGGGCGCTCGTCGGCTTCATCTCGGTCTGCGGGCCGGTCGTCGATCGCGACTGCCGCATCCTGCTGAAGCTCAACGCCCGGATGACCGACGGCTGCTTCGCCATCCGCGTCCTCCGGGGCGAGGAGTACTTCGTCTTCGTCGAGAACCTCCCCGTCGACCTCCTCGAACACCTCGCCGCCGCCGACGTCCTCCGCCGCATCGCCCGGGCGGCCGACGGCCTGGAAGACCGCCTCTCGCGGGGTCGCGACATCTACTGAACGCGATACACGGCGATGGTCCCGTCATCGGTCATGGCGATGGGAACAAGACCGTCCAGCGGTCGGAATAAGCCCGCCGGCCCCCAGGGCCCGTACTGGAGCGAGGCCGACACGGCGACGTAGGGCGTTGCCACGCTCTCAAGAGGCGGAGGAGGCGGCGTGTGCCCCTCGTCGGCGTCGATGACGTGGGCCGTCCCGACGACGCCGTAGACCGATGGGTCGACGGTTCCGAATGTGTAGATGGTCAGGTCGCGGAACTCGGGCCGACCGCGTTGAAGTCTGGCGAGAGCCCGGAGCCCCTGGCCCCAATCGAGGTTCGAGTCGGCCAGCACTCGACGGCCGCCGGCACGACCTCCGGCAAAGACGTTGAAATACGTCAATGGGTTTGGCTGGACGCTGATCACGGCCGCAGCCTGACCGAGCAGACCGACGACAATCACGGCCCGGCCGATCAATCTCGAAGGCCTCCCCCGTTCCTCGCCCCGCACCAATCCCGACAACCACATCACGGCCAGCGGTGCTACGGGCAGCAAGTAGCGGACCCCGTAGTTGCGGGACGAGCCCGCCGAAGCGATCGCGAAGAACAGCAGGGCCGACTGCAAGAGCATGCGGTCGGGCGCCTGGGTCAGACTCCGCCTCCACCCGCTCATCGACCCGCGCCAGGCGGCCATCAGCCAGAACAGCGGCGGAACCTTCACTGCCAGCGCGACCAGGTAGTAATACCGCCACCCTCCCATCCGACGCTCGCCCAACAGATACCCCGGCCCTCCCGACGCCTGATGCCGCAACTGCCCAGCGAAGCCCACCCAGTCCTGGGGGATCGGCGTCTCGTACAATCGGGCCACGATTCCACCCAGCGGCCCGAACCCCGAGGCGCTCGGATGGTCGCCGGACGTCGGGCTCAGGGGCAGGATCGCGAAGCCGTTCAACGCCGCATCGGCCGCCAGCATGACGATGAGATAGCCGGCCATCGCGAGCCCCATGCGGGCAAGCCGTCGCATGCTCAATGGCTCATAAAAGAGCCATACTGCCCCCAGGATGGGGGGGAGGACGATCGCCGTGAACTTGCAAGCGAAGGCCAGCCCGCAGAGCGCCGCCGACGCCCAGAACCACCGACGACGCCCCGTCCAAAGGAAAGCCCAGAACGACATGAAGACGGCCGTCGCGGCGACGGTCACAGGCGTCTCCATCGTGACCAGGCCGCCGTGCGCCAGGAGGTTCGGGCTCAGCGCGTAGAGCCAGGCCGCCAGAGCCATCGCCCAAGGCCCGCTCAGAAGTCGGGCCCACCAGGCCGTCAGCGCCAGGCCGAGCAGCCAGATCCACGAAGAGCCGATCCTGGCGATCGGCAGCAAGTCGGGCTGGCGAGCGGGTTGGTCGTCGATCAGCGCTCCTCTCCCCATAAGGTCGAGGGCCGCGAACGTCGGCGCGAGTTGGAGCTTCCAGAAGAGGTTGGGCGAGCCCATCCGCGTCACGCCGACACGATCCCCCTGGCGCCACCAGCGGGCGGCCGCGTTCAGGTAGGTGGTCTCGTCGTATGTCGCCGAGGACGCCGCCGCGGCCTGCCAGACCAGAGCCAGGCCGACGACCGCCGCGGCGGTCGTCAGGGCCAGGGGCTGCCGACCGCTCACGGCTCGCTCGCCTCTTCACGGCCGACGACGCGCCCTTCAGCGCGGCTCTGCTCCAGGTCGCGGACGAGGCGGGCGACGTCCAGGGCGTCCTGGATCGTCGGGGCCAGCGAGGGAGCCCCGTGGACGAGCCGGTGGAACTGCTCGTTGAGGGCGTCGCCCACCGAGGGCTCCAGCGGCAGCCGCTCCTCGTGCGGCCCCTCGGCGTCCCACCACTGGATCCGGTCGGGCATCTCCAACCAGGCGGCTCCATGCTCAGCGAAGACCTGGAAACCCGCGGGGGGGAGGAATCGGCTGGCCTCGCCCCACTCGCCTCGATGGTATCGGCCGTAGGAAACCTGGGCGGTCGCCCCGCCCGGGAAAACCGCCGTGAAGCTCTCGAAGTCCGCCTCTTTCCCCGATTGGGCCGGCAGCACGACCGACCGGCTTGAAACGAGCGATTGCGGCGTCCCGCCGAACACGAACGAGCACCAGTCCAGCAGGTAGCTGCCGGGATCGATCGCCAAAGGGAGCGGGACGACCTGCACGAGCGGGCCCGGCTGGGCGTAGCGGTCAAAGCTGTAGAGCCGGGACCACCCCACAACGAGCCTGGGCGCTCCCAGGGTCGTCGCCAGCAGTTCGCGAAGCCGGAGGGTCGCCGGATAGCAGCGGCGGGCGAACTCGGTCATGAAGGGGACGCCGGTCGCCTCGACCCGCTCAGCCAGCCTTTCCAGTTCGGAAAGGTCGCCGGAGAGTGGCAGGGCGCAGTAGACGGGCTTGCCGGCCTCGCAGGCCAGGAAGGCCGGGTGCAGGCCGAACCACTGGGGAGAGAGCAGGTAGATCACGTCCACATCGGGACGGGCGATCATCCCGGCCAGCCCCTCGCAGGCTGTGCAGCCAAGCTGGCCGGCCTCGATCTGGGCGCGGCGAGCCACCTGATCGTACAGGGCCGTGACGCGGAACTTGTCCTGAAGGCGCAGGAGCGAAGGCCGGTGACGGCTCTCCCAAAGGCGGCCCAGGCCGACGACCCCGACCCGGAGCCGCTGCGGTTTCGACGCGTCTAGCAAGGCCCCCTCCTCGTTCCTTCCCGGTCGGCATCGGCCGTCGCCCACAAAGGTTATCAACTCGCCGCCCGCCCGGCCACCCGGAACGGCCGCCCGTCCCTACCAAGGCCAATCCGCGGCGGCTAAGATGGCCCCGTCCCCCCCGACCCCAGGGAGCCTACGCCGGATGCGAGCGGTCGTTCAACGTGTATCTCGAGCCTCAGTGACCGTCGACGGCGAGGTCGTCGGCCGGATCGGCGCCGGATGGCTCGTCCTCCTGGGTGTCGCGAAGGGGGACGGCCCCGAGGACGCCGCCCGCCTCGCCGAGAAGATCCTCAACCTCCGGGCCTTTGAGGATGAGGACGGCAAGATGAACCGGAGCGTCCAGGACGTCCGAGGAGGCGTCCTGGTCGTCAGCCAGTTCACCCTGATGGCCGACTGCCGCGCCGGGCGTCGGCCGGGCTTCTCCGAGGCCGCCGAGCCCGAGACGGCCGAGGCCCTCTACCGGGAATTCGTCCGACTGGTCGACGCCTCGGGCCTGGAGATCGCCACCGGCGTCTTCCGCGCCGACATGGCCGTCGCGCTGGTCAACGACGGCCCGGTCACGTTCCTGCTCGACAGCCGCCGCCAGTTCTGAAACCGTCGCACCTCTCGCACGAGACCTCTCCCATGAGCGACAGCCAACCGATCGTCCTGGGCCTCGACGTCGGCACCCAGAGCCTCCGCGCCGCGCTCGTCGACCTGAGCGGCAAAACCCTCGCCTACGGCGTCGAGCCGATCGAGACGACCTACCCGCGTCCCGCCTGGGCCGAGCAGCAGCCGCAGGACTGGTGGACGGCCGCGAAGTCGGCAACGCGCAAGGCGCTGGCGTCGTCGGGGATCGACCCGTCTCGGGTTGCGGCGATCGGGCTGGACTGCACGGCCTGCACGGTTGTCGCCTGCACCATGGATGGCGAGCCGCTCCGCCCGTCGCTGCTCTGGATGGACCAGCGGGCCCACGTCGAGGCGAATGAGATCAGCGCCACCGGCGACCCCGTCCTGAAATACGTCTCGGGCCGGGTCTCGCCCGAGTGGATGCTCCCCAAGGCCCTCTGGCTGAAGCGGAACGAGCCCGAGACCTTCGACCGCGCCGAGCGGCTCGTCGAGTGTACGGACTGGATGATGCACCGGCTGACCGGCGAGTGGACGCTCTCGCTGAACCACCTGGCCGTGAAGTGGAACTACGCCCGACCCGACGGCGGCTGGCCGCTGGCGATGATCGCGGCCGTCGGCCTGCAAGACCTCCCCGCGAAATGGCCGCAGACGATCCTGCCGCTGGGCAAACCGGCCGGCGGCCTCTGCGCCAGGGCGGCCGAGGAACTGGGGCTTAAGCCCGGGACGCTCGTCGCCCAGGGCGGCATCGACGCCTACCTCGGCATGCTCGGCCTGGGGGCGACGGGGGACGGCGACGTCGCGCTGATCGTCGGCTCCAGCACCTGCCACCTGGCCCAGACCCGCGAGGGGGTCTTCGGCTCGGGCGCCGCCGGCTGCTGCCCGGACGCGACCGTCGAAGGGCTCTACACCATCGAGGCCGGCCAGACGGCCACGGGCTCCATCCTGGATTGGTACCGCCGTCACTTCGCCGCCCGCGAGCAGGCCGAGGCCGAGGCGAAAGGCGTCAACGTCTACTCGATCCTCGACGAGAAGGCCGCCGCCGTCCCGCCGGGCTCCGACGGCGTTGTCGTCCGCGAGGACTGGCAGGGGAACCGCTCGCCCTACAAGAACCCGCACGCCCGCGGGGCGATCGTCGGCCTGTCACTCTCACACGGCCCCGGCCACGTCTTCCGCGCCCTCTACGAGGCGACCGCGATGGGAACCCGCGACATCCTCGCCGACTGCTCCCGCCACGGCCTGAGCGTCGAGCGGGTCTTCATCGGCGGCGGCGGCGCCAAGTCGCCGCTCTGGCTTCAGATCCACGCCGACGTCCTCCAGAAGCCAATCCACCTGACCCGCGAGGGCGAATCCTGCGCCCTGGGCTCCGCCATGTGCGCCGCCGTCGCCGCCGGCATCTACAAGGACTTCGACGAGGCCGCCGGCGCGATGGTCGCCATCGAGCGAGTCGTCGAACCCGACCCGAAGAACGCCGCCGTCTACGACGACCTCTTCGCCCAATACGTCGACCTGTACCACCGCCTCAACGACGAGGCGTGAATCAGCCTGTGGACTTGGAGATCGGCCGCGCCGGCACGCCGACCACGGTGGCGCCGGCGGGGACGTCGTCCCCCTTCGTGACGACGGTGCCGGCGCCGACGACGGCTCCCGCACCGATCTCGACGGGGGCGACCATCACGGAGTTGGAGCCGATGCGGGCGCCGTCGCCGATGACGGTCGGGTGCTTGTGGACGCCGTCGAAGTTGGCGGTGATCGCGCCGCAGCCGATGTTCACGTTCGAGCCCACGCGGGCGTCGCCCAGGTAGGCGAGGTGGCGAGCGTAAGACCCGGTCTCGATCGTCGAACGGTTGACCTCGACGAACGCGCCGATTTCCACGCCTTCGGCCAGGGTCGTGCCCGGCCGAATGTGGGCGAACGGGCCGATCTTGCAGTGCGAGCCGATCTTCACGTCGCCGGTGATGACGCTGAAGGGGTAGACGACCGTGTCGCGGCCGATCGTCGCGCGGCCGTCGATGTAGGTGTTGGGCGGGTCGACGATCGAGACCCCCTCGGTCATCCAGTGGTCCTGGATACGGGCCTGCATGATCGCCCCAGCCTGGGCGAGATGCTGTCGGGTGTTCACCCCCAGAATGTCGTCGGCCGAGAGGACGTTGAGGGCCACCACCTTCTGGCCCGACCGCAGCAGCTCCTCAGGGGCGTCGGTCAGGTAGTATTCGCCCTGGGCGTTGCTGGTGCCGATCCGGTCGAGCGCGTCCCAGAGGGCGGCCGGCTCGAAGACGTAGCAGCTCGGGTTGACCTCGCGGATCGCCTTCTCCTCGGGCGTGCAGTCGCGTTCCTCGACGATCCGGAGGAAGCGGCCGGCCGAATCGCGGAGGATCCGGCCGAAGCCCATGGGATCGGCGACCTCGGCTGTCCCAAGGAGGCAGGCGGCCTGCTCCTTGCGCTGGCGGTCGAGGAGGTCGGCCAGGGGCTCGGGACGCAGTAACGGCTCGTCGCCGACGAGGACCATGATCGGCTCCTCGCAGCCCTCCAGCAGCGGCCGGCAGACCTTCACGGCGTGGCCAGTGCCGAGCTGTTCTTCCTGAACGGCGAACCGGATGTCGGGCTCACCATCCAGGGCCGCGTAGAGCTGATCAGCCGCGTAGCCGACGACCACCACGATCGTCTTCGCCCCCGCGCCACGGGCAGCGTCGACGACGTACGAGATCATCGGCCGGCCGCAGACCTCGTGCAGGACCTTCGCCCGGTCCGACTTCATCCGCTTTCCCTGGCCGGCCGCCAGGATGATCGCCACAGGTCCTTCGATGGCCATGATACGTTCGACTTCCTTCGTGTTGTCGGTTCATTCGCCCAGGGGGTTTTCCCGACGGGCCGAGGACATCTCGGGCGCTCCGGCGACGGGCTGTGAGGCGGGTGGTCCGCTGGCGTCGGCCTCGGCCGCGGCGAGGACGGAGGCTTCCTCAGCCGTGCCGATCATCGCGGAGAACTCGGCGTGGACGCGGGCTCGCTCGCGGTCGATCTGCTCGGGCGTCGCGCCGAGGCGGTGCAGCAGCGACTCGGTCATCGCCAGGGCGACCTCGCCCTCGCCGGCGAAGACGCTGTCGGCGCCGGCCTCGCGCATCTCGGGGACCTCGCGAAGGTAGGTCGTTCGAGCCAGGATGAAGACGTCCTTGTTGATGTCACGAGCCAGGCGGATCGTCTCCTTGCCCCCGCTCATCGTCGAACTGGAGAGGATCAAGCCGACGGCCTTGTCGACGCCGGCGTGCTCCAGGACGTCCCGATGCATGGCGTCGCCGTACAGGGCCCGCACGCCGACTTCCTCCAGGCGGCGGACGGTATCCATGTTCAATTCGATCACGACTGGGTCGATCTGGTTGTCCCGCAGGAGGCGGGCCAGGGTCTTGCCGACCGGCCCGTAGCCGACGACCACGACGCGGTGTCGGCCCGACTCCTCAGGCTCCTCCTGCTCGTGATGGATGCGGTTTTCGACCGGACCCGGATCGGCGAAGAACCGCTTCAGGAGATTCTCCATCGGCCCGATCATCCGGTACAGCAGCGGGTTGATGGTGATCGTGATGATCGCCGCGGCGATCAGCGCATTCGACGCCTCGTCATCGAGAATCCCCAGGCTCTTCCCCGCCGAAGCCAGGATGAATGAGAACTCGCCGATCTGCGCCAGCACCGTGCCGATCGAGACGGCCGCCCGCATGGGATAGCCCATGAAGTGGACGATCAGCCAGGCCGCCAACGGCTTGCCGATCAGAATGACCGCCAGCGTGGCCGCGATCAGACCGGGCGACTTGAGCAGATAGGCCGGATGAAACAGCATACCGACCGAGACGAAGAAGATGACCGCGAAGGCGTCCCGCATCGGGAGGGCCTCGGTCGCCGCCCGCAGGCTGAACTGCGAACGTCCGACCACCATCCCCGCCAGGAACGCCCCCAGAGCCATCGAGACGTCGAAGATCTTGGCCGCGGAAACGGCGATCCCCAGCGCCGTGACGAGCACGGTGAGCGTGAACAGTTCGCGAGAGCGAGTCCCCGCCGCCTTGTCCAGGATCCAGGGGATGACGCGATCGCCGACCAGAAACGTCAGGGCGATCATCACGCCGACCTTGACCGTCGCGAGGCCGACCGCCGAGGCCACCGAAGCGAAGGTCTTGTCGCCAGGCCCGAAGACGACGGGAAGCATGACCAGCACGAAGACCGTGAACAGGTCCTCGACCACCAGCCAGCCGACGGCGATGTGGCCCGTCTGGGTGTGCAAGTCTCCGTTGTCCGCCAACACGCGGACGAGGACGACAGTGCTCGCCACGGCGATCGCCAGGCCGAAGACCAGTCCCGCCTGGAAGCCCCACCCGTGATAGAAGCCGACCAGAGTCCCCAGGACCGTCGCCACCAGGCTCTGGCAGATCGCCCCCGGAATCGCCACCCGTTTGACGGCCAGTAGTTCCTTGAGATGGAACTGGAGGCCGACGCCGAACATCAGCAGGATCACGCCGATCTCGGCGAGTTGGTCGGCGAGTTGCTGGTCTGCGTGAAACCCCGGCGTCGACGGCCCCACCGCGATACCAGCCAGCAGGTAGCCGACGATCGGCGACAGCCGGAGCTTGAAGGTGATGTACCCCAGGACCAGCGCGGCGGTCAGGCCGCCGGTGAGGGTCACGATGAGATCGACGTCGTGCATGGGCGATGCGCTCCCGCGGTCGGCGGCCTCGGACTGACGGCCCTCACCCTCGCGAGAAACGAACGGTTCGGCGCCCCCTTTCGATCGGCCATTATGTGCGAACGAGGCTCTGGGCACCAGACTTCCAGCGCCCACGCAACGTCGCGCGGCCTTGAGGATGTCTTCGCCGCCCGCCAAGATTCCTTGAACGGATGGGCGAACCGCAGCGGGTTTTCGCGCGTCTTGAAGGTCGCGGGCGATTCTGTCAGACTGGCCCCGAGCGCCGGACGCGGGCAAGGTCCGCGCCGAGTTCGATTCTCAGGAGAAGGCCGGATCATGTCGCTTTCGACCCAGGACGTTGCCAAGGTCGCCGTGCTGGCAAGGCTGCGCCTCAGCCCCCAGGAGTTGGAGACCTTCACCGGCCAGCTCAACGCGATCGTCGACTACGTCGCCCAGCTCCAGGAGCCGGACACGAACGGCGTCGAACCGCTGGCGCACGGCGTCGAGGTCCGCAACGTCTTCCGGGACGACGTCCGCGGCGAGGCCCTGCCCCGCGAGGCCGCCCTGACGAACGCGCCGAAGCGGAACAAGGAAAGCTTCCTCGTCCCCGCCGTCCTCGACTGAACGACCGCTCCGCAACGCACTGAGCCGAGACCCCGCCTCACATGAACGCCGACCTGCTCAAAGACGCCACCGCCACGTCCCTGCTGGCGAAGCTCGAAGCCGGGGAAGTCACCAGCGAGGAAGTCGTCCGGGGTTACCTCGACCGGGCCGACGCGCTCAAGCGGCTGAACGTCTTCGTCCATCTCGACCCCGAGGCGGTTCTCGCCCAGGCGAAGGCCGTCGACGTTGACCGCAAGGCCGGCCGGCCGGTGGGTGCGCTCGCCGGCGTGCCGGTGGCCATCAAGGACGTCCTCTGCGTCAACGGCGAGCCGACCACCTGCGGCAGCCGGATGCTCAAGAACTTCCGGCCTCCGTACGACGCCACGGTGATCGCCAAGCTCAAGAAGGCTGGCGCGATCCTCTTCGGCAAGACGAACATGGACGAGTTCGCCATGGGCTCGTCGACCGAGAACAGCGCCTACGGGCCGACGCTCAACCCCTGGGACGAAGAACGGATCCCCGGCGGCTCCTCGGGCGGCTCGGCCGCCGCGGTGGCCGCCGACCTGGCCCCGCTGTCGCTGGGCTCCGACACCGGCGGCTCGATCCGCCAGCCGGCCGCCGTCTGCGGCATCGTCGGCCTCAAGCCGACCTACGGCCGGGTCAGCCGATACGGCCTGATCGCCTTCGCCAGCTCGCTCGACCAGATCGGCCCCTTCACCCACGACCTGGCCGACGCCGCGCTCCTGATGAAGGTCATCTCCGGCCACGACGACCGCGACGCTACGAGCGTCGACGACGCCGTCCCCGACTACTCGGCGACCCTCGACGAGAAGCCGAAGTCGCTCCGGATCGGCGTCGCCCGCGAGTTCTTCGGCGAGGGGCTCGATCCCGAGGTCGAGGCGGCCGTCCGCGAGGCGATCCGCGTCTACGAGAAGGCCGGCGCGACCATCCAGGAAGTCTCGCTGCCGAACTCGAAGTACGGCGTCCCCGCCTACTACATCGTGGCCCCCGCCGAGTGCTCCAGCAACCTCTCCCGCTACGACGGCACGATCTTCGGCCACCGCGCCGAGGACTGGTCGCCCAAATACCCCGGCGAGGAGGAGCTGCACCCGCTCGTTCGCATGATGATGGCCAGCCGCGCCGAGGGCTTCGGCGCCGAGGTCAAGCGGCGGATCATGCTGGGGACGTTCGCCCTCTCCGCCGGTTACGCCGACCAGTATTACAACCAGGCGCTGAAGGTCCGCCGCCTGATCCGCAACGACTTCGACGCCGCCTTCAAGGACGTCGACGTGATCCTCGGCCCGACGTCGCCCTCGGCCGCCTTCAAACTGGGCGAGCGTACGGCCAACCCGCTGGCGATGTACCTCTCGGACATCTACACGATCACCGCCAATCTCGCCGGCATCCCCGGCCTGAGCATCCCCTGCGGCCTGACCAAGTCCGGCCTGCCGATCGGCCTGCAGCTTCTGGCCCCGGCCTTCGCCGAGGAGAACCTCCTCCGCACCGCCCGCGTCTTCGAACGCGAGACCGACTGGCACCAGAAGCGACCGACGATCGGATGAGCAGTGCGAAGGGACGTGTGCCCCAAGGCCTGATCGACACCACCCTTGTCCATCTGGAAGCGGCCTGGAAAGAGCGAGAGGAGGAGGCGAAGGGATTGTCGGGCCTGGGCTTTCATTCGACTGCCGCCGCGCTTCGACTTTACGCCCTGGAAATCCTCGTCAAGGTCGTGATCTGCAAGCATCTGAACCTGCCCAGCCTTCCGGCCGCTTGCAAGTCGCACAACCTCGTCGAATTGCTCGTCTACACAGGCGCCTGGCGGGAGATGCAAGACCCTTCTTGCTCGCTCGTCCGGGAGAATTGGGATACGCTCGTAGAATACAGCAGGGACCGACTCAACGACCTGCGATACGAACCTCGCACGGAGCTGACCCAGGAAGACGTGGCGCGGATCGACGCGGCTCTCGACGAGCCCGACACCGGAGTGCTGGCATGGCTCTCAAAGCGTACATGAGACCGACGTTGCGGAGGATCGGCCGCGAGATCGCCGACTACGTCGCGCTCCAGGGCTTTCGGCGGTCGGAATTCGCCCTCGTCGGTGCCTGGAGCGAGCGGACAGGCCGGATCAGTCTCGTCCTCGGGACGACGAAGGACGTCGACGGCTCGCGGTGGTACTCGGACATCCTAGCCCGGCTCCGCGAGAGCTTCACGCAGGCGGGCGATCCCTATGCGACCTGGCATGTGGGCCTGGTCATCCGAACCATCGAGAACGAGGACCAACTTTACTCCAGCTTCCGCGTAAACGACGACGAGGAAGACGTGACGGATTTCCTGGAGTCGACGATCGACGCCGCCTGGGCCGACCGGAAGCCCGCTTCCGCCTCGGCCGCCGATCCCCACTGAAACAGCGAACGAAGCCTCGAACGCCCATTCCGATCTGAATCGAGAAAGCCCGGCGGGCCCCCTTCCATGAGCAGCAGCCTTCCCTACGAAGTCGTCATCGGCCTTGAGATCCACGTCCAGCTCCAGACCGAGAGCAAGATGTTCTCGTGGTGCGGCACGGAGTTCGGCCTGCCGCCGAACACGCAGACCGACCCGGTCTCGCTGGGGCTCCCCGGAACCTTGCCGGTGATGAACCGCAAGGCGTTCGAGCTGGCCCTCAAGACGGCCGTCGCCCTGGGGGCGAAGATCACGCCGTTCACGAAGTGGGACCGCAAGAACTACTACTATCCCGACCTCCCCAAGAACTATCAGATCAGCCAGTACGACCTGCCGTTCTCCACGGGCGGCTCGCTGGATATTCCCGTCCGCAAGGACGGCGGCGGAGGCGGGGTCTGCACGCTGACCCGCGTCCACCTGGAGGAGGACACCGGCAAGCTGACCCACGGCGTCGGCGAGTATTCCGAGGTCGACCTCAACCGCGCGGGGATCCCCCTGCTGGAAATCGTCAGCGAGCCCGAGATCCGCTCGGCCGCCGACGCCCGCGGCTGCCTGGAGGAGCTGCGGCTGACGCTCCGCTACCTGGGCGTCTCCGACTGCGAGATGCAGGAAGGGTCGCTGCGCTGCGACGCCAACGTCAACCTGCACATTCACAAGGACGGCAAGACGATCGCCACGCCGATCGTCGAGATCAAGAACCTCAACAGCTTCCGGGCCGTCGAGAAGGCCATCAACTACGAGGCCGATCGCCAGTACGCCAAGTGGCAGAAGGACGGCCTGACCATCAAGGACGCCCCCAAGGGGACCTGGGGCTGGGACGACGAGTTGGAGAAGACCAAGCCCCAGCGCGAGAAGGAAACGGCCGCCGACTACCGCTACTTCCCCGAGCCCGACCTCGTCCCCGTGGTCGTCGACGAGGCCTGGCTGGAGCGCGTCCGCGCCACGATCGGCGAGTTGCCCGCCGCTCGCCGCAAGCGGTATGAAGGCGATCACGGCCTGTCCGCCTACGACGCCAACGTCCTCGTCGAACAGGGCGACGACGTCGCCGCGTACTATGACGCCGTCGTCGCCGCCGGGGGCGAGTCCAAGCTGGCCAGCAACTGGATCCAGCAGGACGTCCTCCGCACGATCAAGGACCGCAAGATCGCCATCGCCGACTTCCCCGTCGGCCCGGAGGCCCTTGCTGACCTGATCGGCCGCGTGAAGCGGAGCGAGCTGAACACCAATCAGGGCCGCGAGGTCCTCGGCCGGATGATCGAGACCGGCGACGCGGCCGAGAAGGTCATCGAACTGGGCGGCTACAAGATGGTCTCGGACAACGACGCCATCGCCAAGGCCGTCGAGGCGGCCCTCGCCGCCAACCCCCAGGCCATCGAGGACCTCAAGGGGGGCAAGAAGAAGCCGGAAGCCGTCAAGGGCTTCCTCCGCGGCCAGGTGATGAAGCAGACCGGCGGCAAAGCCAACCCCGCGATCGTCGGCGAATTGCTCGAAGCCAAGCTCGCCGAGATCCTCGCCTGATTCCCACGAAAGGACCGAACTCGATGCAGACGCGCGACATCGACCGCAGGGGATTCCTCGCCGCCGCCGGCGGCGCGACGGCCGCCGCTCTCATCGGCGGCGGCGCGGCGAAGGCCGCGGCCGACGGGCCGAAGTGGAAGAAGGCGTTCATGCTCGGCGGCCTGACGAAGGGGCCGGTCCTCCCAACCTTCAAGCTGCTGAAGGAAGCCGGCTTTGAAGGCGTCGAGCTCATCAGCCCCAGCCAGCTCGACGTGAAGGAAGTTCTCGCCGCCCGCGACGAGACCGGTCTGGTCATCCACGGAGTCAGCGGCGGCCGGCACTGGCAGAAGCCCCTTTCCGACCCCGATCCGGCCGTCGTCGAGGAAGGCGTCGCCGCGATCAAGCAGGAGTTCCTCGAGTGCAAGGCGTACGGCGGAACGACCGTCCTCGTCGTCCCGGCGATCGTCAGCCCCAAGGTCTCGTACCGCCAGGCCTGGGAGCGCTCGCAGGCCCAGATCCGCAAGCTGATCCCGCTGGCTGAGGAGGCCGGGGTCAAGATCGCCGTGGAGGAGGTCTGGAACAAGTTCCTCCTCAGCCCGATCGAGTTCGCCCGCTACATCGACGAATTCGAGAGCCCGACCGTCGGAGCCTATTTCGACGTCGGCAACATCGTCGAATACGCCTACCCGCAGGAGTGGATCCACGAGTTGGGCAAGCGGATCCTCAAGATTCACATCAAGGAATACGCCAAGAAGAACCGCTTCGGCTACAAGCTCGGCGAGGGCGAGATCGACTGGCCGGCCGTCAAGCAGGCCCTCACCGACGTCGGCTACGACGGCTGGATCACGGCCGAGGTCGGGCTCGGGGACCTGGAGACGATGAAGGACGTCGTGGCCCGGATGGACAAATTGCTGTTCAGTTGAACCGTACTTTCGGGTAGGTTCCCGGTCGCGTCGAGCGACCGGAACGGCTTCACCCGGAGGCACGGACGAACCATGCGGCAATTCGTCGGCACCAGCGGCTATTCCTACAAGGAATGGAAGGGGTCCTTTTACCCCAAGCCTTTCTCGGACAAGAAGATGCTCCCCTACTACGGGGAGCGGTTTTCGACAGTCGAAATTAACTACACATTCCGTCAGATCCCTACGCTCTCGATCGTTGGAAACTGGGCGGCCGCTGTCCCGGAAAACTTCAGGTTCGTTATGAAGGCTCCGGAAGAGATCACGCACAGGAAACGGCTCGAGGGTGTGGGGGACCTGATGGCCCGGCTGACCGAAGCTATCGGGCCCCTGGGTGATCGTCTTGGTCCGATCTTCTTCCAGCTCCCTCCGCACGCCAAAAAGGACGCTCCCCGGCTTCGGGCGTTCCTCGAAACCTGCCCTGCCGGACTGCGGATGGCCTTCGAGTTCCGCCACGCGTCCTGGTTCGACGATGAGGTCTTCGACGCCCTCCGCGACCACAACTCCGCCCTTTGCATCGCGGACGCCGACGACAAACTGCAAGTCCCGTTCGAGCCCACCGCCGACTGGGGCTACCTTCGCCTTCGACGTCCCGACTACGACGACGCGGCCCTGAGAACCTGGGGTGACCGCGTCAGCGAACAGAGCTGGGATGAGACGTTCGTCTTCTTCAAGCATGAGGAAGAAGGGAAGGGACCGAGGATGGCGACGCGGTATCTTGAGCTCTGGGCGTAAGCTCCTATACGGTCTCACCTCGAAGATCCGCTCTGGACTTCCGAGAAAAAGGACGTGATCGCCCGGATGGACAAACTTCTGTTCAATTGAACCGTCGTCCGGGAGAGGCTTCGGGGGCGTCGACCGACCAGAACGGACTCCCCCGAGGCCCGGACAAGCCATGCGGCCTCTCATGTAGGATTTCACGCCTCACTGATTGCCTCGGCCCGCCCTGATCTCGTACGATCTCCGCACGACCTAAATACATTTCCGAAATCGTCGTCGACGATTCGGTCGGGAGGGCGTGATGACGTCACCGGACGATGGGATCAAGACGGGCTTGGCGAACGAAGCGGGTACGGGTCGGAAGCGTGGCAACGGCGCGGCGACAGTCGTGTTGCTGGCCGTGATCGCCGTGGCCGGAATCGTGATCTATCGGAACATACCCGATCGTCCCTGGTTTCCGGCGACGCCGACGCCGGAAACCGCCTCGGCCGCCCCGCCGCCGAAGCCCATCCCGGTTTCGCCCAATGCGCCGGACCCAGCCGACGTGACGAGCCTGATCTCGATTTCGAAGGCGCGGGACGGCCGCGCGACCGTTGAGTTGGCCCGGCCCGTCGCCCCCCGCGACGTGTCCAAAATCGCCGGCACGGACCAGGATCTCCTCTTCCGCGAGTTCGCCCGCCAGGCCGTGCTGATCGCCGCCCGCGACGAGCGCGGAGCCGCCACGCGCGACGAGCTGCTCGACGACGCTCCGCCGACCGCCGAGGCCGTCGCACAGGTCGGCACGCTCTTCCGGACCAACGTCCAGAGCAGACTGCTGATCCGTCCCGTCGCCGCGGGCAAGGTCGACGAGCAGACCGAACCGCTGACGGTCGGAGATCTCGACCCCAAGAAGGTCTCCGGCGAGGCTGAACCGGAGCTGGTTCTGACCGAGAAGCTGTCGCGCACATCGATCCCGGAAACCCTCGACCGTCTGGGCCTGAAGGGCGAGCCGAACGCCTACCGGGCCGACGCCTCTGTTCCGAACGGAGTGGAGGAGAAGCTCGGCTCGCTCGGGCTGGTCGACCTCGTGCGAGCGATCCGTGAGGTCCACGCCGCGATCCGGACCGATGGCGAGTCACCCGCGCGGCTCGGCGCCCTGGTCCGGGGCTACGCCACGCTCGGCGCCCTGACGACCCACCACTGGAGCGCGGCTCACCGTGCATTTGAGGCGCGTTCGCTGCTTTACGCCCAACGGCTTGTGGCGAAGGAAGAGTCCTCGGCCTTCGCCCTGCGTCACCGCGCGTTCGCGGAGGCCCTCGCCGGCCGGCACGCCAGCGCGATCAAGGATCTGACGGCGGCGGCCGGGCGCGAGGGAGGGGCTGAAGCTCCGGCCTGGGTGGAGGTGATCGACGCCTACGTTCAGTACGCCCTTCCGAGGCTCGGCGCGGCGAAGCCGCCGCATGACCGCCTCGGCGCTTATCTCAAAATGCTGGCGGTGGAGCAACCCGCCGGCACGAGGCAGCTCATCCACGCCGCGGAAGCCGTCATTCAGGTCGACCCCGACTGCTCCCAGGCCTTCGACATGATCAGCAGCAACGGCGGCCTGAGCGACCTGCACAAGGCCACGGTGCTCGGTCCACAAAGCTTTCACGAGTTCCTCCGCTCCAAACTCCACGCGGCCAAGGACCTCCCCGAGTCCGCCCGCAAGTCGTTGGAGGATGAGGACGACGCAGCCCTCGACGACGCTCTGGCCCAGGCCGGCCGCGTCGGCTCGGACTCCGGCGAGCCTTCCTGGGGCGTTCTCGCCCACCTGGCGCGCGAGACCCGGTTCGTCCAGGTCATGCGACGCCTGGATTTCATGCGGAAGAAATGGAGCGTCCCCGTCGACGACTTCTGGGAGGCGGCGCGGACCTCCATCATGCATCACCCCTACCGACCGTTCCTCGGGATGCTGGCCGGAAACCCAGAAGACCGCCGCGACTACGAGGAATTCTCCATGGTTTATGACCGGGCCGACCTGGAATCAACCGAGGCCCCGTTCATCCTCCACATCCAGCACACGCCTGGACCTGCCCTCGATTCCGCCAGGGACGATTGGAACCTCGTCGGCGCTCACAATACGTCCTCTGTGCGCGACATAACTTTGATGCTCAACGGCACCCGGGAAGAGCTTCGGGCCAACTACGCCGAACGGTTGATGGAGGCCAGCCCCAACAACGCTTACGCGGCGTCCATGCTGGTGAAGTACGACTGGGCCAAGTCCCAGCCGAAGCTCGCTGAATGGAAAGAACGCCACGGAAACTCCGCGGCCTTCCTCTTCGCTCTGGCGAACAAGCTCATCGAATTGGACCGCCACGACGAGGCCCGCCCGGTCCTGACCCACTACATCATCGTGTCGCCCGACCGCTGGGGATACGATCAGTTGGCCGAATGCCAGCAAAAGGCCGGGGACGAGGCCGGTTGGCTGGAAACGCTGAATGCGTACCTTGAGGACACCGAGAACTCGGGCCTGGACCATGCCACGGTGCAGGTGAGGCTGGCCAGGTTCTACCTCAAGAAGGGACTTCCGGAGAAGGCCAGGCCCTATGCGTACGATGCCGCAGCCACCTGGGCCGGCTGGGCCATGAAGTGCGCCGCCGAGGTCGACGAACAACTCGGCGACCTGGAATCCGCCGGCGCATGGCTGCAGCGGACGGCCGAACGCTACCCCTCGAGTTGGGCCGACTGGTACCTCTTCTCCCGCCGTACCGGCCGCGCCGAGCCAGAACGGGCTGCAAAACTGGCCAGGGTCATGACGCGAGTCCCCGGGGCGACAGACCCCGTAACGCTGGCCTTCTATCACTGGATCGAAGGAGATGCTGACGCCGCCCTCCGCACGCTGAATCCGGGAACCGCCTCGACCAACGACCTCCGGGTCGCCATCAACCTGGCCCTCCTCCAGGACCAGACTGGCGCGACTGACGAGCGGGACAAGACGGTGAAACGGATGGTCGATGAGATGAAGAACTCAGGCCCCAAGACGGTGGAGATCTGCGAGATGCTCTTCGGCTCGCTGGCCCCCGGGGCGAAACCGCCGGATCTCGCGGCCATCGACGCCATGATCGCCGACTGGACTCCGGAACCGCGGTCGATCGTCGAGTACCTTGTGGGACGCTTCCTCCTCAACCGAGGCCGGATCGAAGACGCCCGGAAGCACCTGGAATACTGCGTCGGCTACGTCGGATTCAACTCGTGGTACAGAACCGCGACGAGCGTGTGGCTCCGCGAGGCGTCGCCGGACGCCAAACCCACCCCCAAGCCGGCCAATCCCGGCCGTAAACCCGACGACCCAACGACCACCTGAGCAGCGGAAGGAACGGAAGGACCGCTTCGACTGAACGTTCACCGCGTATTATGACGCCATCATATAATGTATGGTGAGTTCGTCCTGCTCCACGACCGGAAACTCGTCCGGGCGTTCCTGGACGGTGCCTATAACCCAAACGACAACACGAACATCGGCTCCTCGGACGTGACGGGGAACCGTTCAGGGGTTGGGCGGACCTTGCCGCGTTCGTAGACGCCGACGAGCTTGGCTTCCGTGACACGGGACGACTGTGGGTCCGGCGAGAGGACGGATTTCCTTAAACTGCCGCTGAGTCCAGTTCAGGCCAGCCGAGGGCGGCAGCCTGACCCGAAAGACCGAGCCGAGCGCGTTCGGCCGTCACCAGAACCGATTGCTCGCGGATAAGATAATAATGAAGCGATGACATCCACATGGGCCCACGGAGGTCGAGAGATGACGATCACGATCGAACTCCCCCCCGATGAGGAGGAGGCGCTCCTTGAGAAGGCCCGTATGAGCGGACGTGATCTGGCTTCCTACATCCAGGGAATCATTCAGGATCACATCCAGCACGGGCAAGTTGGGGCATGGCCCGACGACCTCATCGACCGGGAAGCCATCGCTTACTGCACCCGTGAGATCGGCGGCGAGAAAGTCCCTTCTCACGAGGAGGTAAGGCAGGCGCTGGCCAAGATCTCCGGTTCGATGGCCGAGGCGGTCATCGAGGAACGCAACGAGCGCTTCTGAATGCCTCACTACTTCTTTGACACCAGCGCTCTCGTGAAGCACTACCACGCGGAGGCGGGCTCGCTCGAAGTTTCGAAGATCGTGGACGACCCCAAGTCCATCAATTCCATCGCTCGACTCACTCTGGCCGAGATGGTCTCGGTCTTCGCCAGGAAGGTCAGGACAGGTGAGATCCGCGACCCGGATTTCGACCTTCTCAAACTCAGATTCTTCGCCGACGTCGCCCATCGGCTGATCGTTCCGGTCCGCATCCTGAACGGCCATTTCGAGGCGGCGGGCTCGCTTATCTCGAAACACGGCCGGACTCGGCAACTGCACACGCTCGACGCCTTGCAACTGGCGGTTGCTCTCTCCATCCAATTCCCGTCGCCCGTCGATCATTTCGTTTCGGCCGACCAACGGCTTCTCGAAATCGCCGCCCGCCAAGGACTCTCCTGCATCAATCCAGAGACGATATGATCGCGATCCCTCCGATGGATCGGCGCATCTTCCCAGAAAAACGCATTCGCCCGACGGCCGAATCGGCATAATACGGGGAAGAGCGTGATTCGAGGGAAGCGAGGGCGGTCTCGACGATGATCGAGCGGGCGACGGACGCGATCTTGCTGAGGAGGTTCGCCGAGGGGCGCGAGGAGGCCGCGTTCGCGGAACTCGTGGAACGCCACGGGCCCGGCGTCAAGCGCGTCTGTCGGCGGTTCCTTCGGAGCGAGCACGACGCCGAAGACGTCTTTCAGGCGACGTTCCTGCTCCTGGCCCTGCGAGCCTCCGACGTGGCCTGGCGGTCGTCGGTCGCCGGCTGGGTGGGGGACGTGGCCCGTCGGTTGGCCCTCCACGCCCGGAGCGAGATCGCCCGCCGAAGCCGTCGAGAAACCCTCGCCTCATCCCTGCCCGGCGACTTCCGCTTCGGCGACGCCGGCCCTCTGCCCGACCTGGAATGCCCTCTTTCCGCATTCACCGAGGAAATCGAGCGGCGCGACGTCCGTCAGGCGATTGACGGCGCCCTGGACGATCTGCCTGAGAAATACCGGGCTCCCCTGGCCCTCTGTTACCTGGAAGGCAAGACCAACCAGGAAGCGGCTGCCGCGCTGGGATATCCCGTCGGCTCCATCTCCCGACGCCTCGACCGGGCCCGATCGCTCCTCCGCAAGAGCTTGATCGGCCGAGGGGTTACGCTCGGGCTGCTGCTCGCGGCGACCGTCTGGGCCGCCTCTTTCCTGCGATCCGATCATCGACCCGACCTCCCCCCCACGAGCGGAACGATCGCGACGGCGGCCACTCACCCCGATGCCCTGCGTGCGGCCGGGCTGACAGAACTCCTGGCCGCGCTGGAGCGTAATGACGGCGAAGGGCTCGACCGCGCCCGGATCGAGGCGGGCGTCGAGCACGCCGATCGTGCGGCCGTCGTTCGCGAGGAGTCCCGAAACCTGGCCGGCGCAACCCGGCTGGCGGCGCGGGAACTGGCCGCGAAGCCCGACGGCTCGGCGGCCTCGCGACTTCTCGCAACCTGCGTGCGATGCCACGTCGCGCTCCATTGATTCGTCTTAACCCTCCGGCTCTGCAAACCCGACGCCCCTGGTCGCTTACGGCGGCGCTGGATTAGAATTGAAGGATCTCGGGACGGCCCGCGCGGCTCGACCCGGCCCGCCCGGCTCATCCCCGTTACTTCCTCCCTCCGGCAGGTGCGACGACATGGCGACGGCCACCAAGCAATACCCCGGCCCCCAACCCCCGAAGCCCGACGCCGTAAGGTCGGCCGGCGGCCGGCTCCTGGCCGTGGTCGACGAGATCTACAAGTTCCTGGCCTCGCTCAAGCTGGCCGTCCTGACGATCGGCGGACTCGCCGCGGCGCTCGCTTTCGCAACCTGGTTTGAATCGACCTATGGGACGAAAGCCGCCCAGGCGTTCGTCTATAAGAGCGTGTGGTTCGCCCTGATCCTCGCCTTCCTGGCGATCAACATCCTCTGCGCGGCGACGATCCGATTTCCCTGGAAGAAGCGGCAGACGGGCTTCGTGGTGACGCACGCGGGGCTCCTGGTGCTGATCGCCGGCTCATACGTCCACTTCAAGTCGGGCGATGAGGGGACCGTCGGCATGCTGGAAGGGGAGACCCGCAGCGAAATGCTCCGGACCGACTCCCCCGTCTTCCGCATCCGCGAGGTCGACGCGCACACCCAGCAGCCCTCGGCCACGTACGCCATGGACTTCGACGAGAGCGGCCCGTTCCCCTGGGGGGGCGGCCAGCCTCGTATCCGCAACATCTTCGACCTGGGTCTGAATCGGGTCACCGGAGGCCGGCTCCCAACCGCTCGCTCCGAGGCCGACGTTCTCAGCAAGTCCGGCGACCCGTTCAAGCTCGTCGTTCGCGAGTACCTGCCGGCCTCGACCCCGGAAACGCTTCACGAGGCCTCGCCGGACGGTCAGCCGATGGCCCGGATGCTCTTGCGGTTCAAGGCCCCGATGATGCCCGAAGCCCGTCTGGCCAACCCGGACGAGGCCAGCCAGTGGTTCAAGCTCGACCGCCGGTTCCAGCGCACTGCTCGCAGCGGCGAGATGCCGGCCCTGATCTCATTCACCTCGGTGGATCGCCCCGAATACGTTGAGGACTTCCTCAAGCCTCCCATCGACAAAAGCCCGATCGGCGTCGCTCGGTTCCGCTACGAAGGGAACGACGGCAAGGAACACGTTTACGACTTCCCCCTCGACGGCGCTACCGAGAAGCCGGTCCCGCTCCCCGACAGCGATCTAACCGCCACGCTTGAACGTCTGGCCCACTTCCCGACCGGCGAGTTGGCCCGGACGGTCGGCGAGGATTCGATCCCGATCGCCGTCTTCGACGTTCGCAAGGGGACGGCGGAGCCCGTCGAGCATGTGGCGATGGGCGAGATGCCCATGTTCCCCAACGTCATCCCCCGCGCCGTGCCCGATGGCACCCCGCCGCCCAAGGCCCTCGTCCGCATCCACATGATGCTGACGCCAGAGATCGACCCCAAGACGAACGGCCGGTTCGGCCAGGTCGACGTTCTGGCCGCCCCCGACGGCAAGCTGTACTACCGGGTCTTCGGCCGGGGCAAGGAAGAAGGCAAGCCCGAGCTGCGCACGGCCGCCCCGATCAAGACCGGCGAATGGGTGGACGCCTTCGGCGGCGGGGGCGCGGCGATGTCCATCGGTTTCCAGGTCGCCGAGTTCCTCCCCTCGGGCGTCGAGAAGCGGGTCTTCCGCCCGCTCCATCTGCTGGGCAACCAGATGGAAGAGGCTATCCCCGCCTGCCTCGTCGAGTTGACCGCCGACGGCAAGTCCGAGGAGATCTGGATCCAGCGCAGCGAGTCGTTGGAAGCTCCCGTCTACCGCCCGGTGAACGTCGGCAGCCGATCGTTCGAGATCGCCTATGACGTCGACCGCAAGCCGCTGGGCTTCGACGTGAAGCTGGAAGACTTCGAGGTCGGCTTCGAGCCGGGGACCGAGCAGGCCACCAAGTTCGTCAGCACGGTCAAGGTCGAAGACCCGGCGCACGGCGTCCGCGATCAGCAGCACGTCATCGCCATGAACGAGCCGATGACGCATCGCGGCCTGACGTTCTACCAGATGCGCTATTCACCGATCGTCGACCCGCGAACCAACCAGCGGACAGGCCAGTTCCAGTCAGTCTTCCAGGTGGGAAGCAACCCGGGCCGGCCGATCATCTACGCCGGCAGTTTGCTCATCGTCCTGGGGACGTTCCTCCAGTTCTACATGCGGGCCGGCGCCTTCAACTACCGCGCGAAGCACGAGAAGCTCGAAGCCGCGAGGAAGGCCGAAGAGGAAACCCTGTGAGCCCCGCCCGCCCAGTCGATCCTAACGCCAACCATTCCGGGAGACGCGCGATGAGACGATACGGCCGACTTCTCACCAGCCTGGCCCTCTGCGGCCTGCTCGGCGCGGCTTCCGCGGCCGAGCCGACCTCGGGCCCGCGCAAGCTTGGGACCGGCCCGGCCTACGACCGGCTCGGCCGGATCGCCGTCATGCACCAGGGTCGAATCAAACCCCTGGACACCGTGGCCCGCGAGGAGGTCAAGCAGGTCTTCGGCCGTGAGACGGTCAAGATCCTCGACGGCCGCAACGAGGTCGCCGAGACCTGGGCCCCCGTCTCCGCGTTCGTCGACTGGATGATCCGCCCCGAGTTCTGGGACTCGCAGCCGTTCATCCTCGTCGACTACCTCCCGCTGAAGCGGCAGATCCTGCTGGGCCCGATCCGCACCCAACTGGCCGCGATCGCGGCCCGCCCTGAGACGCCCGACGAGGACAAGAAGAAGCTCGTACTCCTCGGCGAAGACCAGGCCCTCGACGCCGCCGCCGTCATCGGCTTCCTCAAGTCGGCGAAGCTCGTGGAGGCCGACCGCAAGCTGCTGGAAGAGGTCGCCGCGAAGCTCTCCGAGGAGCACAAGTGGCTCTCCCCGACAGACTTCGACGACGCCAAGATCCGCCACGGCGAGCACGACGAATCGTTCATGCAGTGGGTGGCTCAGCTCGACGACCAGAAGCGAAAGTTCGACCGCGACCCGGCCCTCGCCGCGCGGCCGACGGAAGTCGAGCGTCGGGCGATTCAGGTCGGCCACCGGCTGGCGACCTATCGGGCGTACTCCGGCGAGGAGATTCAGAGCAACGCCCTCATCCGGATCATGCCCCGGCCTTTCGGGCCCGAGGCGTTCGCGTACTTCAAAACCGCGCTCGAAGACCTTCGGGCCAAGATGAAGGTCGACGAGAACCTCTCCGGCCGGTCGCTGCCGCCGGTCCAGTTCGACGTGATCAAGGCTCTGCAGACCTACTGGATGGACATCCCGGACACCGACCATCACGACCCAGGGTCGAACGCCGAGGCCGACAAGAAGTTCGCCTCCTGGCTCGCCGAGAGCTCGGTCTGGGTGCCGCTCAAGGTCTTGCTCCAGGCGGAGCCCACCGACCTGGCCGCGGCTGGCTACCCGGAGCAGCAGGCTCGCGCCTTCCTGGATGCCTACAAGGGCTTTGAAAAAGCCGAGAACGAGAAGCCCGGAGAGATCGCCGTCGAACCGGCCGAGGCGCTGCTGACAGCGTCGCGCTCTCTGGGCGAGGCCGTCAATCCGCAGTTCTACCCGTCGGCCGCGGCCATCGATCGCGAGTCCCGATTCAACGCGGTCAACCCGTTCTATCAGGCCCCCTTCGCCTACGGGACAGCCCTGGCGCTGCTGGCGATCGCCCTGGGCTTCTCCGGCGGCCGAGTGGCCGAGATGAGCACGATCGGCAAGGCGATCCGAGGGGTCGGGATGCTCGCCCTGCTGACGGGGATCGCGTGGGAATGCTACGGGTTCTACCTCCGGATCTCGATCTCGGGCTGGGCGCCGGTTACGAACATGTATGAGACGGTCATCTGGGTCGCCTTGGTGGCCGCCGTCCTGTCGTTCATCTTCGAGCTGATCTACCGTCGCACCTTCTCGGCCGTGGCGGGGGCCGCCGTGGCCCTGCTCGGGACGATCACCGCGCTCAACGTGCCGCTCCTCGACCCCAGCATCAAGAGCCTCCAGCCGGTACTGCGGAGCAACCTCTGGCTGACGATCCACGTCCTGACGGAGGTCTCCAGCTACGCGGCGTTCGGCCTGGCCTGGGCGCTCGGTCTGATCGCGACGATCTACTACCTGACCGCCACCTACCGGCGTTCGCCCTCGTACGGAGAGCTGGCCTCGCCGCTCGTCCCGGCCTTCCCGCTGTTCACGGTGGGCCTCGGCGGGATGCTCGCCGGCTACGGGATGTTCGGCCCGTCGTGGGTCGTCCCCGACGGCCTCTTCTACGTCTTCGCCGCGATGGCCGCGATCGGCGGCATGGCCTCGCTGGGAGCCGTTCTCTCCGTCGTCGGCGAGTTCCTCAACCAGATCTCCTGGAACGGCGAAATCCTCGACCTGCCGGCCCTCAGCGGCGGGGCCCCCGAGCCGGCCGTCGCCGAGGCGCCCAAGGCCCGTCCCTCCGTTGAGGAGATCGTCGCCTCGGCCGCCCCCGCCAAGCTCGACCTCCGCGGCCTGGCCATGCAGCGGACCGCGGCCACGATCAAGCCGCTGGCCAACTTCATCTACCGCGCCATGCAGGTCGGCGTCCTGTTGATCGCGGCCGGGACGATCCTCGGCGGCGTCTGGGCGGATTACTCCTGGGGCCGGTTCTGGGGATGGGACCCGAAGGAGGTCTGGGCGCTCATCACCCTGCTGGTTTACCTCGTCCCGCTCCACGGGCGGTTCGCCGGCTGGGTGAGCATGTTCGGCCTGGTCTTCGCCTCGGTCGTCTGCTTCCTGTCCGTCGTCATGGCCTGGTACGGCGTGAACTTCGTGCTGGGCGTCGGCCTGCACAGCTACGGCTTCGTCGAGGGAGGTTCGCAAGGCGCGATGGGCGTCATCCTCTGCTCGATCATGGCCCTGCCGCTAGCCGCCTGGTGGCGTCGACGGTTGGGACAGCTTCGCGCGGCCGTCTGACCGGGTGAACGCGGGACGGCGGCTCTCCATCGTGGTATGCTCGGGCCCATTGCTCGTCAAAGGTCCCCGCCGCGATCTCGGAGCCGCCCCCCGCGATGTCCGTCCAGCCCGTCGTCGTCATTAACGCCGTGGGGATGACCCGTCGGCTCCTCGCCCACGCTCCAAAGCTCCGAGCCCTGGCCGATTCCGGATGGGCCCGGTCGCTGGAGGAAGTGGTCCCAGCCGTCACCTGCACGGCGCAGGCCAGCCTGCTGACGGGCAAGCTCCCGCAGGAGCACGGGGTCGTTGCCAACGGCTGGCTCTTTCGCGACACCCGCGAGGTCCGCTTCTGGCAGCAGTCAAGCGCCCTCGTCCAGGCGGAGACGATTGAGACGACCCTGCGCCGGATCGGCCGCGAGCGCGGGCGGCCGTTCAAAGTCGCCAAGCTCTTCTGGTGGTTCAACCAGGGGGCCGACGTCGACCTGAGCGTCACGCCCAAGCCCTATTATGGGGCTGACGGCAACAAGGTCTTCGGCATCGCCGGTACGCCCGACGGCCTTTGCGAACGGCTGGAGGGACGGCTCGGCAAGTTCCCGTTCCACACGTTCTGGGGTCCTAACGCCGGCCTCCCCTGCACCGACTGGATCGCGAAGGCCGCCGCCGACGTCCTCAAGGATGACCGCCCCGACCTGACGCTCGTCTACCTGCCGCACCTGGACTACGAGCCGCAGCGGCGGGGGCCGTCCGGCTGCGACATGCCGAAGCTCGTCGCCGAACTCGACGCCGCCGCCGCGCCCTTGCTCGACGCCGCAAAGGCCGCCGGCGCTCGGGTCTGGGTCGTCAGCGAGTACGGCCATTGCGACGTCTCTCGCCCCGTCCTGCTCAACCGCATCTTGCGTCAGGCCGGCCTGCTGACCGTCCGCCCCGGGCCATTCGGTGAGACGATCGACGCGTTCAACAGCCGCGCGATCGCCGTCTGCGATCACCAGCTTGCACATATCTACGTTTCCAATCCCGACGACGTTCAGGCCGTCCGGGAGCTGCTGGCGTCACAACCGGGCGTCTCGCGAACGTACGCCGGCGCGGAGTGGGCGGAGATCGGCCTGGACCACGAGCGTTCCGGCGAGGTCGTCGCCCTCTCCGACCGCGACGCCTGGTTCGCGTACCCGTACTGGCTCGACGACGCGCTCGCGCCGGACTTCGCCCGGACGATCGACATCCACCGCAAGCCGGGCTTCGACCCCTGCGAGATGTTTTTCGATCCCGCCCTGATCTGGCCGATGGGCCGGGCCATGCGCCGTTTGATCCAGAAGAAGCTCGGCTTCCGCACCCTGTTCGACGTCGTGCCCCTCGACCCGACCCTCGTCCGCGGCAGCCACGGACTCCCCGCCGCCGATCCGCTCGACAAGCCCCTGCTCGTCGCAGACGGTCCCGAGCCGACGGAAGGACTCTTGAAGACGACCGACTTCCGTGGCCTGCTGCTCAACGCCTTGACTCAGGATTAATAATGAGACAAACTTATATTTTGATCGTCTCAACGATCGTCCTCTCGACGCCGTCGGCCCTGCACGCTCAACCGGCTGCGGACGCCGCCCACCCGAACGTGGTCGTGATCTTCTGCGACGACATGGGCTACGGCGACATCGGCCCCTTCGGCGCCAAGAAGTACGCGACGCCGAACCTCGACCGGATGGCCGCCGAGGGTGCGAAGTTTACGGATTTCTACGTGTCGAGCGCAGTCTGTTCGGCCTCGCGTTCGGCCCTGATGACGGGGTGCTACAACGAGCGCGTCGGGATTCGCGGAGCGCTCGGGCCGAAGTCTAAGCAGGGGCTGGCGCACAGCGAGACGACCATGGCCGAGATGTTCAAGTCGGCCGGATACGCGACGGGCATGGCCGGCAAGTGGCACCTGGGCTGCCGGCCCTCGCAACTGCCGATCCACCACGGATTCGACGAATACCTCGGCCTCCCCTACTCGAACGACATGTGGCCGCACCACCCCGAGCGGCCGGCGGACTATCCCAGGCTGCCGCTGATCGAGGGGGACCAGCCGCTGGACCCGGACGTCACGGCCGAGGATCAGAAGCTACTCACAACCCGTTACAGCGCCCGCGCCGTCGATTTCATCAAGAGGAACAAGGATAAGCCGTTCTTCTTCTATCTGGCCACCAACATGCCCCACGTCCCGCTCTTCGTCCGCGACGACGACGTCGGCAAGAGCGGCGCGGGGCTCTACGGCGACGTGATCCGCGAGATCGACGACGCCGTCGGCGCGATCCTGAGCACGATCCGCGACTCGGAAATCGACGACCGGACGCTCGTCGTCTTCACCTCCGACAACGGCCCCTGGCTGAGCTACGGCGACCATGGCGGTTCCGCAGGCCCGCTCCGCGAGGGCAAGGGGACGAGCTACGAGGGAGGCATTCGCGAGCCCTTCCTCGCGCGATGGCCAGGCAAGATCCCCGCGGGTCTCGTCCAGCATCAGCCGGCGGCGACCATCGACCTACTGCCGACCTTGGCCGCGATCATCGGCGCGAAGTCGCCCACGCTGCCGATCGACGGGCTGGATATCCGGCCGCTCCTCTTCGGCGAGCCCGGCGCTCGCAGCCCGCACGAGGCGTTCTTCTTCTACTACGCCGACGGCCAGCTCCAGTCGATGCGGTCCGGCTCGTGGAAGCTCATGTTCCCGCACACCTCGCGAACGATGAACGGCCAGGCCCCCGGTCACAGCGGCGAGCCCGGCAAGTATCGCAACCTCGCCGTCGGGCTGGAACTCTACGACCTCGACGCCGACGTCGGCGAGACCAAGAACCTGACTACCGAGAAGCCCGAGGTCGTCGCCAAGCTCCAGGCGATGGCCGACGTCATGCGCGGCAAGCTCGGCGACAAGCTGACGAATCGCACCGCCACCGAGGTCCGCCCGGCCGAGACGGCCGCCGACTGATTTTCATATCCGCACGCTTCATGACCTAATGCGTCGAAGGTTCCCGGCTTGAATCCCAGGCCGGGAACCGCTACCCTGGGGCTCGCTCGACAGGTGCCCCCGGCCGAGAATGCTCGGGGGGGAGAATAGGGAAGCCGGTGAAAATCCGGCGCGGGGCCGCCGCTGTAATCGGTGAGGCTTCGGACCACAGGGCCACTATCCCCGACATTCGGGGACGGGAAGGCCGTCCGAAGCCGTCATGAGCCGAGAGCCAGAAGACCTGCCCGTCGAGAGCTGCGAGGACGCCCGGCCGTCGGCGTCCGCGGCGGACGCTCGCGCGGATCGGCCGCGAGAGGTGCGCCCGGCACGGCCGCTCGCGCCCCGCCCTGCCCGTCCCGGCGGAAAGGCCCCCGAAGAATGAGCGCGTCCTAATCGTCCACACGCCCTCGCCACCAAACAGGGGTGGCATGGCCACGCTTGCCGAGGCCATCGACCGGCGCGGGACGCTCGTGGATCCGTCGCCGATCGCAGGCCCACGACGAGCGTGGGCATGGCGCCCAGTGAACCGACTCCGGTGGATGAGGGATCGTTGATCCATCCCCAATTCAGCCGACGCGACCAGTCGCGCCGGGCCGGTCGACGTGCGCGCGCACCGACCGATTCTCATCCACCTTGACGACAGGATTTGATTCGATGATCTCTCGACACCTCCACATCGCCGTCTGCCTGGCCCTGGCGACTCTCGCCGTCCCTGCTCAGGCCGGTGAGATCGTCGCCGGCTTCGACGATCTGACGCTGGCCCCGAAGTCGTACAACAGGGGCCCGATGCCGAACGCGACGCTCGTCGACGGCCCTTACGGCAAGGTCGCGGCGGGCTCGTTCACAACCGGCGGCGTCACGCTCAACAACCGTTACGACACGACGTACGGGAGCTGGGGCGGCTTCGCCTATTCAAACACGACCGACACGACGACCGCGGGCTACCTCAACCAGTTCTCGGCCTACGCCGGCGGAGGGCACTCGGGCACCAACTATGGTGTGGCCTTCGGTTACGCGAGTTCGTCGTTCAACCCGCAGACGCCACAGGATTTCGGTACGCTGCCCACCATCATCCTGCCGACCGGCGGTTCGATCGAGGGGATGTTCGTCACCAACACGACCTACGCCGCTCTCTCAATGCTTAACGGCGACTCGTTCGCCAAGAAGTTCGACACCGGCGACTGGTTCAAGCTGACGGCTTACGGCTTCACGTCGTCTGGGTTGGAGTCCGTCGACTTCTATCTGGCCGACTACCGATCCTCCAACGCCGCCGACCACTACATCCTGGACGCCTGGGCTTACATGGATCTGTCGTCCCTGGCCGGCGCCACGCAACTCTGGTTCAACGTCTCCTCGTCGGACGTCGGCCAGTACGGGATGAACACGCCGGGCTATTTCGCCGTCGACGACATCACCTATAGCCTCAACGCCACCGCCGTCCCCGAGCCGACGGGCCTCGTCATGGCGGCGTCGGCCGTCGCCGTCGTCGGCCTGTCTCTGCGACGGAGACAAGCCGCGGCGTGAGGTCCCCTCGCCAGTACCCTCTGCGCTGACGCTCCACCTCGTTCGGCGGCCACGAAGAACTCCCTCCACCAGCGAAGTAGTTCATCGTGGCCGCCGCTCTGTGCGCCGCGAAAACCGGACGCCCGCGAACAAAATTCCCATTCCGGAACCACATTATTGATTGAGAGGAGCCTCGACGCCTGCCGTTGCATTACAAGGAACAAGTCGTGAACGACGCCTTCGAAAAATCGCCGAACGAAGCCGCCGTACAGAGCCGTTTTCGACGGGCAAAATCAATCCGTGAAACGACTTGCCGCCGATGGGTTCAAGTGCAGGCCGGCGAGATCGAAGCCAACGGCTCAAACCCTGGCCGTGATGGGAGGCGACCACTCGGGGAGGTCGCAGAGTCCGCCGCCGCAGAAGAGGTGGTGCCACAATTGAGTCGTGACGACGCACGTCAGGCCGACGTCGTAGGTGAAGCGCGGAATGGTTATGCGGGGCGTGCGGACCTGGCGGGCCCGCTGGATCCGGACGGCCTCGGGGTCGAAGTAACCGGTCTTCGCCAGCGATTCCGGGCTGAGCAACTGGTCCACCCACGACGGCCGGTGAGGGCCCAGGAACGTCCCGGACATGCTGGTGCGGAACATCGTCTTGGGGCGGTTGGCGATCTTCGCCGGGAGGATCCGCTCCGCAACGCGCCGGAGGAGCCACTTCTCGGTCATGCCGTGGAGCTTGTACTCAGGGGCGATCCGGGTCGCGAACGAGACCACGTCGTCGTCGAGGAACGGGTAACGGGCCTCGACCGACGAGTTCATGGCGATGCGATCCCCCTTGGAGATCATCAACAAGCCCGCGAGCATCACCTTATAGCCGACGTACAGCGACTGATTCAGGGGCGCCCAGCGCGACATCCGCTCATTGGGGACGTCCAGGTCGGCGTAGGGGTCGTGCTCGCTGAGATCCGCCCGCATCGCCGACGAGTAGAGCATCGGCTTGCACTGGGAGATCATCTCGTACATATCCTGCTGCGCCGTGCGGACCCCGTGGATGGCCCCCTCGGGAGGCACGGAAAAGCGGCGGCCGCTGATCGTCCGTCCGGCCAGATTGCGGGCGATCCGGGGCAGCGTCCGACCGACGACCTTGTAAGCGGCGTCGCGAACCTTCTGGGTCTTGTACCAGACGTATCCCGCGAGCGCCTCATCGGCGCCCTCGCCGGTGAGCGTCACCTTGTAGCCCTGGCCGTGGACCGTCTCCGCCAGCCGCAGGAGCGCAGCGCACGAGGTGTCGACGATCGGCCCCTCGGCCGCCATGACCAGTTCCGGGAAGGCGTCGGCGACCTTGGCGCGATCCATGACCACCGTGGTCAGCGGCGAGCCGAGAGTCTCGGCGGCCTCCGTCGAGTGGGCCCGTTCATCGGGTCCGGCGCGGTCCAGGCCGATCGTGAAAGCCGGGATCGGCTCCTGCCGCAGCCGCGAGCAGAGTCCCAGGACGACCGTCGAATCGAGGCCGCCGCTGATGTAGGTGACGACCGGGACGTCGCTGCGGAGCCGACGCTCGACGGCCGTCTCCAGCCGGTGCTGCAACTCGTCGACGAGCGGCGTCGGGTCGGAGAGCCGGGTCTCGTCGCCGGCGTCGGGGAAGTCAAAGTCCCAGTAGACCCGCTTCTCGATGCGGTCGCCCTGAACCCTCAGAAAGTTCCCCGGCGGGATCGACGTCACGCCCTTGAAAAAGGTCCGCGACGTCCCCGAGCAGAAGAACGTGAAGAGGTGGTCGATCCCCCGAACGTCAGCCTCGGCGCGGATCAGGCCGGAGGCGAGGATCGCCTTGATCTCCGATCCCCACAGGAGCCAGCCGTCGGCCTGGGCGTAATAGAGCGGGCAGATGCCGATGCGGTCCCGGCCGAGGATCAAGGTGCGATTGCGACGGTCCCAGAGCGAGACGGCGAACTGCCCCCGCGCCTCTTCGAACATCGCCTCGCCACGATCCTCGTACAGGTGGACCCACGCCTCGGTGTCGCAGCGCGTCGCCAGGGTGTGGCCGCGGTCAAGGAGCTTCTGACGCAGCTCGGGATACTCGAACAGCTCACCGTTGAAGGCGACCCAGATCGAGCCGTCCTCGTTCGACAGCGGCTGACGGCCGCCGGCCAGGTCGATGATCGACAGCCGGCGCGCGCCCAGGGCGACGCCGGGCTCGATGTGGATCTGCTCGTCGTCGGGGCCGCGGTGGGCGATGGCGGCGGTCATGGCCAGGAGTCGGGCCGCGGGAAACTCTCTCTGGCCGGTCAGGTCGTAGGCTCCGGCGATGCCGCACATGGGATGTACCTCAAGGTGGGGAGCTTCGCGGCCGCGCGAACGCGGGATCGGCCCAGCGCTCGGCGTCGAGGGGCGGGCGGACTGTCGTCGGGCTCACTCGGCGTGGAGCGAATCCAGGAGCGGCGCGGGCAGCGTGGGGTTCACGAAGGCCATGTCGCGGCGACGGTACGCCTTGCGATAGGCCATCCCCCCCATGATACCGATCAGGAAGGTTCCGAGGCGAAAGACGCCGCCGCGCGGGCCGAGGGGGACGTAAAATGCCACGACTTCAATCCTCGCTTCGGATGGATGGTGACAGAGGAAATCAGGAGGTCCGGAGCGAGGCCGGCACGGAGCGGAGCCCCGTGAAGCCCGTCGCAAATGCTGCTGCGGCCGGCGAACCGGTCGTGGATCGTCGTGTGCAGGAGCGGAATCCGCGTCTGGGTCTCGCCGCACTGGTTGGCGAAAACCACCGGCACGCCCAGATCCTGCGCGACCTGCGCGGGGATGTCGCTGCACAGCGGGCCGACGTGCCCCAGCAGCCAGTGGCGACGGCCGCTCGCACGATCCGCGAACTCCGGCCAGGCGGCCGAAACCACCGCGAGGTCGATGTTGTCGCGGTAGCCCTTCCAGACCCGGCGGTAGATCATGTCCGCACAGACGGCGAAGCCGACGCGGCCCCAGGGGGTCGTGACGACCAGGGGCTTCGATCCGGGGTGGAACCGGAAACGTTCCCAGAAGACGAGGTTCCGTTTGCGGTAGACGTGCAGCTCGCCGTCCGGCGTGCAGAACGCGAGCGAGTCATACAGGTGTCGACCTTCGCGCTCGACGTAGCCGGCGGCGATGTGCATCTTCCACTGGCGGGCCCGACGAAGGAGGTACAAGAGCGTCGGCCCCTCGGGGGTCTCGCTGTACGGCCCGAAGTCGGGGCAGAGACTGTAGCCCGTATTGAACAGCTCGGGCAGGACGACCAGCTCGGCGCCGGCGTCGCGCGCCTGGCGGAGCAGCCCGTCGGCGCGCTGGAGGTTCGCCGAGAGGTCCAGCAGGTCGCTCGGCATCTGTACGGCGGCGGCCGTCAATTTCACGTCAGTCCACTCCCACATCCCTGGGGACGGCGACTGCGGGCCGACGACCCGCCGCATCTTCCTGATCGGATTCGGGGCGTCGGCGACTTGAGTTCGATAGGTCTTGGATCAATCAAAGCCCAGCCAGGCGAGAATCCCGCGACGCCTCGGTTTGGGCGGTGCCTGAGCCTCGGCCCTCAGGCTCTCAGCGCGTTCGAGGACATCGTTGGCGCCGGGCGATCGGGCTGGCTGAAGGTCGTAAGTGAACTCGCGCTCGTCCCGCAGCGTGAACGGGACGACGTTCTCACTGAAGAACTCGGTGAGCAGGTTGTCCCACCAGGGCGCCGCGACCGGCTGGACGACGGTCTTGGTCTCGAACCCGTCCTTGATCAGCGTGATCTCGCGATCGCCGTAGAAAACGAACGACTTCGAGACGGGCGTCGGCCCGATCTCCTCATCGTTGACGATCACCTGCGCGCCGGGGGGGTCGGAGCGGATCGTGTACCGCCGGATCACGCAGCCGGTTTCCATGCTCAGGCAGCCGGCCGCCAGGGCCAGCGCCGCGGCAGTGCGGACGACCTTCGGAGATCTCACCATCCTTGGCTCTCCCATCTCGTCGGCCCGTTCCGGACCGTTTCGAGGCGGACCCGCCGGGACGCATCGGCGCTCCGGAGGGTCATAGCGGCCGGGATTCTAACCTTGACGCCAAGGACCGACAAGGCGGCTTGCGGCAGCTTTCCGACGGCTCGGTCACGCTTCGACCGGCAGCTTCAGGTGCAGCAGGGGGAACGGGTTCCCCTGACCGTCCCGCGCCGACCGCCCCACCTGGCGGAAGCCCAGCTTCAAATAGAAGCCGACGGCCTGCGGGTTCTGCTCGTTGACGTCGACCTCGTCGCACCCCAACCGATCGACGGCATGCTCGATCAGCATCCGGCCGAAGCCCTTCCCGCGCATCTCCGGGGCGACGAACAGCATCTCGATCCGATTCTCATGCGTCCCCAGGAAGCCGACCAACTCTCCGGAGTCGTCGCAAACGCCCGCCAGATCGACGGCGTCGAGATACCCGTTCAGGATCAGCGGCTTCATTACCTGGAGATCGGCCTCGGTCAGGAAGTCGTGAGTGGCGCGAACGGAGGCCTCCCAGATTTCCACGAGGCGCAGGTAATCAGCCCTGGCGATGGGGACGATGGTCATGGCGGCACCCGGATCGTCGATGCGTTCGCAACGCGGCTACGAACTCCGATGATGCCCGCGCGGCCCGTCCAGAGCGAGGGGAAACGCCTTGGCGCGTTCGGAGACCCCTGCGATCATCGGGGTCCGGTCGCCGATTACAACGTCGCGGGACCGGCCCCCAACCCTTGTCATTTGTAAGGATCGAGCCCGCCATTATGACGATCAGGATCATCCGTCAGCCGCTGACGACCGTAGACGCGCCCTGGGTCGTCACGCCGATCTTCGACAAGGAAGGCGGAATCGCCTCGGACCTGCGGGGGACTTCGATCGAGCCGCTCGCGACGCGCCTGCTGGACGAGAAGGAGATCAAAGGATCGGTTGGCGAGACCGTCACGCTCTACGCGCCGGCGGGGTTCCTCGCGCCCTCGCTGCTGCTGGCCGGGCTAGGGTCGAAGGCCAAGATCGACGCCCGCGGAGCTTATGCTGCGGGGGTCGCGATGGCGAAGCGACTGGCGGGAAAGCCGCGGGACCGCGTCGTCGTCAGTCTGGCGGCCGTCCTGGAGATTGGCGGCCCGACGCTCGTCTCCTCGCTGGTCGAGGGAATCATGGTCGGCATGCAGAGCCCAGGGCTGCATAAGGCTGAACCGAACCGCCACGCCTTCCCGCTCGACCTGATCGTCCCTGAGGGGACAACCGACGCGACGGTCGCCGAGCTGGAACAGATCGCCGCGCGGGGAGAGGTCGTCGGCCAGGCGGTCAACATGGCGCGGATGCTCGCGAACACGCCGCCGGGAGAGAAGCCGCCCGTCGTTCTGGCCGAGGTCATCCGCAAGGCGGCGGCCGACCAGGGGATCGACGTCCACGTCTGGAACGCGGCGAAGATCCGCGAGGAGAAGTTCGGCGGCCTGCTGGCCGTGGCTGCGGGCTCCGACGAGCCGCCGGCCTTCGTCACGCTCGACTACCTTAAAGGCGGAGACGCCCCCGTCCTGGCCCTCGTCGGCAAGGGTGTGACGTTCGACTCGGGGGGCCTCAGCCTCAAGCCGAGCGCCTCCATGGAGGACATGAAGTCCGACATGACCGGCGCGGCGGTCGTGGCGGCGACCATCCTGGCCGTCGCCCGCCTCAAGCTGCCGGTGAACGTCAAGGGCTACCTCGCTCTGACCGAGAACATGACCGGCGGCCGCGCCATGAAGCTCGGCGACGTCCTCAAGATGCGTAACGGCAAGACCGTGGAAGTCCTCAACACCGACGCCGAGGGCCGCCTCATCCTGGCCGACGCCCTGAGCTACGCGGCCGAGTCCAAGCCGGCGCGGATGCTCGACCTGGCCACCCTGACGGGTGCCTGCATCGTCGGCCTGGGAACGAAGATCGCCGGATTGTTCAGCAACGACGAGCCCTTCGCCGGCGAGATCGCCGACGCGAGCAAGACGGCCGGCGAGCGCATTTGGCCGCTTCCTCTGGACGACGACTTCAAGGACGCCCTCAAGAGCAGCGTGGCCGACATGAAGAACGTCGGCGGCAAGTGGGGCGGGGCGATCACCGCCGCCAAGTTCCTGGAGGAGTTCACCGCCGGCATTCCCTGGGTCCACCTGGACATCGCCGGCCCCAGTTGGAGCGATAACGAGGCCTCGACGCGCGACGTCGGGGGCACGGGCTGCTTCGTCCGCACCCTGGTTGCTTACCTGGAGAAAGCGGCGAGTTGAGAGAAGGCGGAAAGACCGGCTCAGCCCGCCGCGGTGCGGAACCGAGGGCGGGCGGGGTCGAACTGGCAGGAGAGGCGCGAGCTGTTCACGTCCAGAGCCGTCAGGATCGAGCGGACCTCGTCCATTGGCTGGGAACTCTCCATGGCCCACTGGATGATGTGGAGGTTCTCCTCACCCCAGCGGAAGCGTTCCAGAATGGTCTCTGTCAGCGATGAGGCGAGCAGTCCGGAGTGATGGAGCACGGCGAAGCTGCGGGAATCGAACTCGACCCAACAAACATCCCCGTGGAGGTGTTCCAGCCAGCGCTGGCGGAGGAAGCGGTTCCAGTAGCGACCGATCCACTGACGGATGGCGCTCTCGCCGAGGTCGTAGCCGACTTTCTCGCTCTCGAGCCACTTGAAACGAAGGGCTTCCAGCTCCCCCCGCTCTTGAAGGCTTGATCGGACCTTCGGTTCGATCTCGACTTCAGCCGTCGACAGAGGCGACATCGACCCCTCCAGGCAAGGACGCGACCCCGATCCGCGGACTTCGCCAGAGTCGTCCGCCCGGGTGTGGAAGCACTCGAGGCGACCGCTCTGTCATCTAATACTCAGAACGCTCACCTTTCGTGAGTGTGCCTGTGCTATTTTTCACGAACCGCGGATAAGTTTCGAAGGTACGCCCTTTTTCGGCCGTTGGCAAGTCTCGAGATTAGGGGGCTCGGATGGTCGAGCCCGCCGCCGCCATCCAGCGATGCTTTTCCGCAACACGACGGGTTGGTCGATCAGGTGGGCCCGCCCTGCCTGAACCATGCAAGATTGTGGCCGATCATGACGGCCACCCCCGCCTTGCCGGCCGCGCAGGGCCCCACTGTCTGGGGGGCGACGACCCGCCAGCGGACTCGGCCGTCGAGGCCGGCGCACAGGATGTGCACTTCCTTACGGACGACCCGGATCAGCCGGCCGTCGGCGTCGAGACCGAAGACGTCGTTGGTCGCGCCGCTGGGAGCCGCCTCGGCTCGGACGTCCCCTGCACCGTCGAAGGCCATCGCCCGGCCGTCGGCGGACGTCACGATGGCGAATGGTCCGAGGCGTGCGAGCGACCATCCTTCCCAGGGAAGCCGACGCGTCCAGACGACCTCGCCTCGGAGCCCGTGGCCGCAAAGCTGCTGGGCCCGGCGAGCGAGCGTGACCCAGGCCAGCCCCGACGGCGACCCTTCCGGGGCCTCGATCAAGAACGGAGGATCCGAGGCGTCGAAGCCGCCGGTCTGGGATGCCTCACCGGCCGGGTCGAAGATCAGAAGCCGGCCGTCGCCAGTCGTCGCAGCGGAGAAACCCTCGGAGCCGATGGCCACGTCCTCGATGGGCGTCGGCAGTTCGTGTTTCCAGATCCAGCGCCCAGACGGCGTGGCCCGGCCGATCCGGTCTCGCTCCTGCACGATCATCAGGCCGAATGAGTCGGGCTTGATCGCCAGGTGGGTCAACTCGACGAGCCGCAGGTCTACGCGTCGCTGCTCGTTCCGCCTCAGGTCGCAGAGAGCGACCTGACGGTCGGTCGCCGCGGCGAGCCAGCCCGGCGCCGTCCGGAGGATCCGGCCGACGCCCATGGTCTCCGGCCCCTTCCCCAGCTTCTTCCCATCCACGCCGAACAGCTCCAGCCGGTTCGGCGTGGAGAAGACGGCGATGCAGGGGGGATCGTCGCAGACGGCCAGAACGGCGGTCTCCGCCTGCTCCTCGCCCTGGACGGCTGGGACCGACCAGTCGGGCGAACGCACCCCGCCGGCCTTGGATCCGCCGGCCGCGCCGAGGCTCGATCGCGACGAGGCTTTCGCCTTGGCGGCGTCGCGCTTTTGACCCGGCTCAGGGGCGAAGAAGTCGAGCCGCGTGATCTCGCCCGTGGAGCGTCCGTGGACTGCGTAGCGCCCCAGGGGATCGATCTCCAGCGCGATGACGGGGCGATCGAGTCGCGTCCGCCAACGGACGTTCCCGGCCGAGTTCATGATCGCCAACTCCCCCTCAAGCGTCGCCGCGACGATCGTCCGGCCGGGGAAGTCGGGGACGGCGTGCGAGACGGTCCCTCCCAGATGATATGACCCTTCGTTCCGACCGTTGAGGTCGAACCTCTGGATGCCGTGGGTAAAACAGCTCGCCAGGATCATCGAGCCATCGCCGCTGGCGGTCAATCGGCCGACGTTCGACATCAAGCGGTCTTGCCAGGCGACCTCCGGCTCCAGCCGGCCGGGCGTCCGAGACGCTCCAAGCTCCACTCCCGCCAGCATCCCGAACGCCGCCGCGCCGACGGCGAAGGGGCGATCGGGAACGAAGCAGAAATGGGCGATCGGCTGGATCGTCTCGATCCGCCCCGCCGCTCGTCCATGGCGGTTGACGAGTTGCACCGCCCCCAGCCGACTCCCTATCGCGACGTAACGGCCGTATGGATCGGTCGTCACGAACGACGCTTCAGCGGGCGCAGCGCGTTCGGCCAGGACTTCCAGGTCGCCGCTGAGCAGGAGCAGACCGGCCTCATCGTGGTCGCAGAGAACGACGGCGAGCGAGCCGTCGTCGCTGATGGCACCGGCGAGGATCCGGCTGGGCGATCGAGTCGTCGAAACCGGCTCGCCGTGGGCGTTGAGCAGGTAGAGTTGGTTCCCCTCGTCCCAGGCGAAGATCCGGCCGGCCTCGCGAGCGAACGCCATCCCCTTGAGCGGGGACTCGGTCACGAACGTCCAGGACTCCTCCGGCTCCAACCTCGTGGAGCTTCGACCGCTCATCTCGGGCATGGGGACCGTCTCAAACCTCGCCGAAGGACCGGGGATCCGGAATCCCACAGTCGTCGGACTCCGAACGTCGATCGTCGCCTCCAGGACCTCGAAAGGCAACCCCTCGCCCCAACGGTCGGGTTGACAGAATTCAGCCTCGGGCTATTAATCGCCCGTCCTCGCCCAAGGACGGAGGTTCCCGCATGCGCAGAACGGCCATGACACCAAGACGTCGACGCCTGGCGCGGGTCCTCACGGCGGCCTGCTGGTGGGCCCTCGTCGCCTGGTTCGCCCGCCAGACGCTCCACACTCGCGACGCCCAGCCCGAGCACCTGATCGCGACCGTCGTCCTGGCCTATCTCGCGGCCTGGTGCCCCGTGCTGGCGATGGCGCGGTGGAGCCCGGCGGGAAAGCTGGCCCGGATCGGAGCCTGTACGACGTCGCTCGTTGCGGCCTTCACCCTGATGGAATCGCCCGCGGCTCTCGGAGTCGTCGACTATCGCGAGGTTTTCCACACGCCCACGCCCCCCTGGAAGCGATCAGGGAATCTTCCCGATCCCGACCTCCTCTTCGTCCGCAAACCCGACCAACGTTTGCGGCTGCGATTCCAGGGGTCAGACCGACACGACCTTCGAGGAATGCCTCCAGGCCCCGCCTACGACTGCGATACGACGCTCGACGCCCAGGGCTTCCGCAACCCGGCCCGGCTTGAATCCGCCGAGGTCGCCCTGATCGGCGACTCGTTCGTCGAGGGCCTGCAAGTCGCCGACGCCGAACTCGTCTCCGCCCGCCTCTCCGCGCTGATCGACGCCCCCGTCGCCAACCTTGGCCGCACGGGCTATGGACCGCGCCAGGAGTTGGCCGTGCTCAACCGATACGGCCCTCAACTCGGCCCGCGGACGTGCGTCTGGTTCTTCTATGAAGGGAACGACCTGCAAGACCTGGACTCGTATCCGACCGACCGCGACCGCGTGCGAGCCCTCAGGCCGGAGTCGTTCCGCAAGGCTTGGTACGCCCGGTCGTTCGCCCGCAACGCCGCCGGCTGGCTCGTCCGGCGCGACGACCGCGACGCCGCGATTCCCGCGCAGTCCAGGACTGGGAGGCGTCACGATGCATCATCATCCTCGGCGACCGACCTCTACTTCTCCTGCGGGGTCCACGAGGGGAACGCCTCGGCCGTCGCCGGTCGGGCGAAGCCGGAGAAGTTGGAGCGGCTGAAGGAGGTCTTCGCCGATGCGGCGGCCTCTTGCCGAAGGCAGGGAATGGACCTTGTGGTCGCCTTCGTGCCGGCCAAGTTTCGGGTCTATCGGGATCTCTGCGAGTTCGACGCCGACTCCCCCTGCCCTGGTTGGCAGGTCGACGACCTGCCCGCGAAGGTGCAGGAGGCCGTCCGAGCGGCCTCGCCGGAGATCAGCTTCCTGGACCTCACGCCGGCCCTCCGCACCCGTGCGGAGGCCGGCGAGTTGGTCTATCTGGCGGACGACACCCACTGGTCGGCCCAGGGTCACCAGGCTGCGGCCGAGGCGGTCGCCGAGGTGCTCGGCGACCGCCGACGGCTCGTCCGGGATCAGCTTACTTCGGCGCGGTCGCCGGGGCCGGACTGGCCGACCGGATCGACCGGACGAACGCGATCAGGTCCTTGAAGTCGACCGGCTTGAGATCCTGCTCCAGCCCTTCGGGCATCAGCGAGATCCCCGACGAGGCGATCTGCTCGATCTGCTCGCGGGGGACGACCTCGGTGACCCCCTCCGCTCGCTTGAGCACCAGCGCGGCGGCCGACTCGGAGGCGATGATCCCCGAGATGACCCGGCCGTCGGCGGTCGCCACGTTGTAGTTGAGGTAGTTGGCGGCGACCTCGCGGTTCGGGTCGAGGACGTGGGTCAGGATGTCCTCGGGCGAGCGAGTCGCAACCGTCGCCAGGTCGGGGCCGACCTCCACGCCGAGCCCCTCGGCCCGGTGGCAGGTGGCGCAGACCTTCGAGTAAACGGCCCGTCCCTTTTCGCGGTCGCCTTCACCTTCGAGGGCCGACTTGAAGGCGGTGATGACCGAAGCGCGAGCCCGAGGAGCGTCGGCCGAGCCGAAGAGCTTGAGCGCCCGCGCCTTGACCTCGGAGACGGGGTTCTCGCGAAGCTGCTTCAGGCGGAGCGGGTCGATCTCGGAGGTGGCCAGCGTCTTCGCCTCAACGGCGTCGAGCAGGGCGGAGACCCATTCGCCGCGACTGAAGAGGACTTCGGCGGCCTCGCGACGGGCGGTGGGGCTCATGGTCTTCCACTGCTCCAGGATCGCCTTGGCGACGGCCGGCCCCTTCTGCTCGGCCAGCGCCCGCAGCGCGGCGAGCTGGACCTCGGAGGCCTGACGAGCGTCGAGCAGCCCCGGCAAGGCTTCGAGCGACCGATCCGGCCCGCTCAGGCCGACCAGCGCGATCGCCGACGCCCGCCGAGCGGGAGCCGCATTGGAATCGGCCGTCTTCGCCGCGGCGTCGAAAAGCGGGTCGAGCCGCTTCCAGGTCTCTTCGGAGAGGGTGTCCTTGAGCGATCCCCGGGCCCGCTTCAGGCCCGCGCCCACGGCCAGCACCACGCGGCCCCGGAGTTCGTCCGAGGCGTTGCCGGCGAACAGGTCGGCCACGACCTTCTCGATCGCCGCCTTGTCCTTGGCCTGGCCGATCATCGTGGCCAGATCGTTCAGCCAGGGCGAGCCCTTGTCGGTGTCGAGGAAGTCCCCATTCGACAGGCGGGCGAGAAAGTCGGGGGCGTGGCCGGCGATCGAGGTCAGGACGGCGGCGCGGGTCCAGCGGTCGTCCGAGTCGCGACGGGCGATCACGGTGAGGGCGTCCATGGCGCGCGGGTCGTCGTTGACGTCGCCGAGCGTCAGGGCGGCCTGGAACCGGACCATCGGGTCGGCGTCGTCGGCCAGCGGTAAGACGTTGGAGATCAGGGCGCGGTCGGTCTTGATGCGGCCCTCGGCGAGCTTCGCGGCCCGCTCGCGGACGCGAGGCTCCGAGTCGGCCAGGGCCATCGCGATGTAGGAGTCGTCCAGCTTGCCCAGCGCGTCGAGCGTCCAGAGGGCGTGCAGTCGGGCGAGGGCCGTGGGCCGGCTCTCGGCCAGTTTGCGGAGGAGCGGAACGGCGGCGTCGTCCTTCCGTTCGATCAACAGCCGCTGGGCGGTCTCACGCCACCAGGCGTCGGGATCGGCCAGCAGCGCGACGAGATCGGCGACGGGAGCCTTGCTCAGCTTCGGATGACGTAGCGGCCGGGGGCCGTCGGAGAGCAACTCGTAGAGACGGCCGCGGTCCTTGCCGCTGGTCAGGTCGAGGTGCTTCTTGATCGGCTCGGGGATGGAGATCGGGTGCTCGATCGTCTCGCGGTACATGTCGACGACCAGGAGCGTGCCGTTGGGCGTGTTGGCGAAGTTCACCGGGCGGAACCAGTTGTCCTTGGAGGCCAGGAACTCCACGTCCTTCTCGGCGCGATCGGCGACGTAGGTCGCGCCGGCGACCTTCATCGTCTTGCGATGCACGAGGTTGCCACCGACGTCGCCGATGAAGGCGTTGCCGCGGTAGGCCTCGGGATAGGCCGTCCCCTTGTAGATGGTGACGCCCGTCGCGGAGGTGAAGTAGCCGAAGGCGAACTGCTCCGTGTGCGACAGCCGCTTCTTCATCTCAGGATCGGCGACGCGCTGGCGGGTCCGGACGATCCGCCAGGGCTCTGGCGGGCTGATCCGGAAGACCGGGCCGGAAGGACCGTCCGACGGGATGTCGGCGATCACGCCGGGAGGGACGTAGGCGCGGTTCCGCTCGACGTCCCGCGCGGGGAGGATGATCTCGCGGATCTGGTTGCTGTTGTTACAGGTGAAGCCGTGGCCCCAATCGTCGGTTCCGAAGCCGAACTGGCCGCCGCCCGAGGTCGCCTCGAAGACGAGGGTGTCGGGCTTGAACCGGAAGTCGCGGCCGCGGACGGAGACGGCCGGGCGGTCGGCGTGCTCGACGGTCCGGATGAGGCCGCCGTTGCTGCTGGTGACGCCGTGGATCCAGCCGTCGTCGCCCCAGTGCAGGCTATTCAGAAGCCCCTGGACGTTGCCAGTCTCAAAGCCCGTGAAGACCACCTTGCGGATGTCGGCCTTGCCGTCGCCGTCGGTGTCCTTGGCGTAGAGGATCTCAGGCGCGACGGCGATGAAGCAGCCGCCGTCGTACGGAACGACGCCCGTGGGCCACATCAGTCCGTCGACGAAGACGGTCCGGACGTCGAACCGGCCGTCGCCGTCGCGGTCTTCCAGCCGGGCGACCGTGCCCGAGGGCTTGTCCTCGATGAAGGGATAGCCGCGCATCTCGACGACGTACAGCCCTCCGTCGGCGTCATAGGCGACGGCCACGGGGCTCTTGACCAGCGGCTCAGCGGCGATCTGGTCGAGCCGGAAGCCGGGATGAACGGCGAAGGTGCCGAGGGCCTCGGCCGGCTCATGGGCCGGGATCCGAGGGAGTTCACGGGCCAGGTCTTCCTGGGCGGTCGCTGCGGCCGTAAGGCCCAGGAAGGTCGCCAGGGCGAGGGCGATTGGTCGATTCGTCATCCTTCGGCGGCTCCTCGGAGTTCGTCCAACGGCCGGGTCGGGGAGGTCCCGGTCGGCCTCGATCTCACGCTTCGTCGCCGGCCGGAGAGGAGGCCGGGTCTTGGGGTCGTTGCAGGCAGGGGCGGGTCCGGGCGTCAGCCCTGGATGGCGTTGGTGCGGCCCAGGGCGATGTCGAAATCCCCAACCGCGGGGACCAGCATCGCCATGAGTGCGAAGCCGTACACGCCGGCGCTGACGAGCAAGGCCGCCAGGAAGTCGCCGTTGAGCAGGCTGATGATGCAGTAGAACGAGCAGAACGGGGTGAGCAAAGCCACCAGGGCGATCGCCCGCGAAGGGTTCCTCGCCCCCAGGGAGCTGAACAGCGCGACGCTGCCGGCGCCGATGAAGATCATGAAGCTGAGCAACTGCCGGCCGAACTCGCGGTCGCTGAAGATGATCAGGTAAGAGCAGAGCAGGATGCCCACCATCAGAAAGAAGATCGTCCCCAGGCTGTGCGCCACGGCCGTTCGGCTGCTGGTGTAGGTGATCGCGTCGTGGATGCCGAGCATCGCGGCGAAGTGGCAGAAGAGCAAGTAGTCGGCCGTGAAGAAGACCAGGTTCTCCCCCGACAATCGGTTCGTCCACCAGAGGTAGATCGCCAGCAGGACCGGCAGGACGACCATCTCCTTGGCGTTGTACAGGACGCCGAAGAGCTTGCCGTAGATGAAGTCGCTGGGAGAAAGCTCGGTGACCAGCAGCAGGTCCAGCGCGCCGGTGTCCCGTTCACTGGTGAGCGACGTCACGCCCTGAGCGTTGATGAGGACCAGGCTGAGGATCGCCAGGCCGACGGGGATCAGGCCGAGGCCCGTGGCGAGCGGCTCCTCCAGGCCCTGGGAAAGGCTCAGAAAGAAACCGACGCCCAGCGCGAACAGCAGCAGGTAGCAGGCCTTGATGATGAGCGGCTTCGACCCATAGGCGCGGGTCTTCAGCTCACGCCAAAGGATCGGGTTGGCCCAGGCCGACCGGTACGGCTTGGGCGCCGCCGCGATTCGACGGTGCGTGCGGCGGGGCACGTGAAGTCCGGTCGTCGCGCCGGCTTCCTCGCTCCCGCCGGACCCGGAAGGCCCGCCGCCGACAGCGACCGTCGGCGCCGATCGCTCGCCGCCTCCCCCGCGATGAAGCGTCGACCCAGCCGCGGCGGCTCCGGCCGGAACGGCCGCCTCTTCCTGGACCTCGATCAGCGTCTCGACGACCTCGGCCTCCTCGTCGGACTGCTCGCGGGGCTCGTTGTTCCCCGGGTTCCAGACGCGGAGCATGTAGGTTGCGAACGTCACGATCAAGGCCGCGAACGTCAGCCGAACGGCGATGTAAACCAGGCTCGACCCATAGACGACGCCCGTCGATTGATCGGCAGCCGGGTAGAGGACGGCGAGCATCGCCCGATACGGGTTAAGGACTTCCGCCACCGGCACCCCCATGAGTTGGAGGTCCGGAAAGAAGACGCTGAACAACTCCACGCCGGTCACGGAGAAGACCACCATCAGGATGGTCAACGAGATCGACTGGAACGTCCGATCGCGCCAGAGGGCGATCAGCAGCCCCATCGCACCGCCCGCCACGCCCGAGGCCGCCGTCACCGCGAACAGGTTGATGACCTGGCCGAAGGAGATCCCGCCGAAGAGGGCGCAGAGCGAGAGCAGCCCGATCCCCGCGCCCAGCATCACCACGATGTGCAACAGGCCGGCCGTCAGCTTGCCCAGCACGATCTCCAGGTCGGAGAGGGCCGTCATCAGGAGGAGCGTGAACGTCCGCCGGTCCTTCTCGTAGGCCACCGCCGCGGCCGTCGAGAGTGGGGCGAAGAAGAGCATGAGCGTCAGTTGGAGCATGGCGAACATGCCGTAGAGCACGCCGCCGAACCTCGCCAACAGGCCCAACTCGCGGACGTCCTGCCAGCCGACGATCGATTGCCAGGCGGTCCAGAGAAGGATGAACAGGAAGCAGGCGAACGAGGCCCGCCAGAGGTAATAGCGCAGGCTCCGGGGCGCCGTCAGCAATTCCCGGGCGATGATCGGTCCGGCGAACAAGGTCGATCCCCCAAACGGTCGAACGGAGAACAGGCGGGCGGGAGGAACGGGCAGGCGAAGCGATGGGCGTATCTTCACCGGCTGCAACGTCCCCAGACGGCCAGTGTAGCAAACCGGCGGCAGAGGGACCAAGGGGTCCGGGGCAGCCGTTGACATGGCTGAAGCGGCTCCCTTACGATGAGGGACGCCTATCGCAGACTGGACTTCCGATTCGTGCGGAGCCCCGGCCTTGGACCGATCCGATCGCCCGAGAATGGGACGATCCTGGACCCGCGTCGCTTTCGCGGCCGCGGTCTTGGTCCTGCTCGCCTCCACACATGAATCCCGGGCCGCTGGTTGCCATACTCCCGAGCGCCCCGTGCTTTCCCGCACGATTTCGTGGCAGGACGGGACGACTTCCGAGCGAGTCGACGCACCGGCGCCTGCCGTCCTTCGCCGACCTCGATGCAGCGATGAGACCCCCTCGTCCTCGACCAGCGTGGTCGTCAAGGCCGCGCCTGCCCTGGGGCTGTCGACGCCGGCCGTTCCAACACTCGGGAGCGAATCGTGGGGATCTGCTGAGCGCGGCCCCGAGCCGGCCCCCCTCGTCGACCGACTCGATCGCCCTCCTCGCCTCGTTTGAAGCCGTCCGTCGCGATTTGCGCTTCATCTCGGTTTTCGGGCAAGGGGTTCAGGCGTGGCTCACGCATCACTCGTCCTCGCGCGCCGCGGCGTCTTCGCAGCGTGGGGCGTATTCCTCCTCCTCGGAGTCGGCTGCGAGCCGTCCTCGACGGCTGAGGGCTTCGCATCCCGCTTGAAACTTCCCGACGGCTGGAAGGCCGTCGACCGCGAGACCTGGAAAGCCCCCGGCCGGCGATTGGCCTCCTGGTCGGGGCCTGAGGGCTCGTCGCTGATTGTTTATCGGACCGTTCCCGACCCCGACGGCGACGCCGATCGGCTTCTCGCGGCCATCGTCAATCGGTTCACGAATCTCCCAGGCTTCACGCTCGTCGCGCATCGCGTCGAGACGATTGCGGGCGTCGAGGCGGCCCGAATCGAGATCGTCGCGCCGGGAACCGGAACTGAGATCGCTCCGACCGGACTCGGCGTCCCCGCGGAGGGCCCGAATCTGGTCCCGACCCGAGAGGTCACGATCGGCTTCCCTCGATCCGACGGCTCGCTTTTCTTCGTCTGGAGGACGCCCGAATCGGCCCAGGAGAAACTCGCGCCGGCGATTGATTCGATCCTGGGTTCGCTGACTCTGCCGCCGCCTTCGACTTATTGACCATTCGTCCTCATCCGAATCCGATCCTCAATCATCATCCTGGAGGGTTCCCGCCGGCATCGATCGCGCGGCGGGGATGGGAGCCTTTCATGTCGACCCCCACCGCCACCCCTCGCGACCGCGCCGGCAGAGCCTACGTCCCGGCGATCGGGACGAAGCTCCGGCCGTTGCTCTGGGTCATCCTGATCGCCTTCGCCGCGCTGGCCGCGAACGGCTTCTACATGGCCTCGGTCACCGCGCTGACCTGGTACACCGGCAGCACGCAACAGACCTACTTCTACTTCCTGATGGCGATCCTGCACGTCATCGTCGGGTTGTTGCTGATCGTGCCGTTCGTCGCCTTCGGCGCGGCCCACCTGGTCACGTCGTGGAAGCGACCCAACAAGGCGGCCGTGAATTTCGGACTGGCGCTGCTGGCGGCTGGAATCGTGGTGCTGGTCTCGGGGCTGATGCTCGTCCGGATCGGGGTGTTCGAGATCCGCGACCCTCGGATCCGAAACGTGGGCTACTGGGCGCACATCTTCGCGCCGGTGTTCGCCGTCGCACTTTACGTCAAGCATCGGTTGGCGGGGCCTCGGATCCGCTGGGAGTGGGCGAGGAGGCTGGCGATCCCCGTCGTCGGCTTCGCGGCGATCATGGGGATGCTCCACTTCCAGGACCCTCGGACCTTCGGCGAGCGCGGACCGAAGTCGGGCAAGCAGTACTTCTATCCCTCGGAAGCGGTCACGGCCAACGGCAAGTTCATCCCGGCCGAGACCCTGATGATGGACCGGTACTGCCTCCAATGTCATAAGGACGCCTACGAGGGCTGGTTCCACTCGTCGCACCGGCTCAGCTCGTTCAACAACAAGGCCTACATGACGAGCGTCCGCGAGACCCGGCGGGTCTCGATGGAGCGCGACGGCACCACCCAGGCCGCCCGCTGGTGCGCCGGCTGCCATGACCCCGTCCCGTTCTTCTCGGGCAAGTTCGACGATCGCGATTACGACGACGTCAACGACCCCACCGCGCACGCCGGGATCACCTGCACCACCTGCCACGCGATCAACAACATCAACAACACCCGTGGCAACGCCGCCTACACCATCGAGGAACCTCAGCATTATCCCTTCGCCTTCAGCGAGGACCCCGTCCTTCAGTGGGTCAACGCCGCGCTGGTGAAGGCCAAGCCCGAGATGCACAAGAAGACGTTCCTCAAGCCGATCATCCGCTCGGCCGAGTTCTGCTCGACGTGCCACAAGGTCGGTCTGCCGTTCGCACTCAACGAGTACAAGGACTTCGTCCGAGGCCAGGACCACTACACGTCGTATCACCTCTCCGGCGTCTCCGGCCACGGGGCGAGGAGCTTCTACTATCCTCCCGTCGCCAAGACGAACTGCGCTGAGTGCCACATGGAGTTGAAGGACTCCAACGACTTCGGAGCACGCGACTTCGCCAGACAGGGCGGCCGCCAGATCCACAACCACATGTTCGCCGCCGCCAATACCGGACTAGCCACGATCCAGGACGATGAAACGGCGAACAAGGCCGCCGAGAAGTACCTCACCGAGAAGAAGGTCCGAATCGATCTGTTCGCCCTCCGCGAAGGGGGCGAGATCGACGGCGCGTTCCTCGGCCCGATCCGGCCCGAGATTCCGACGCTCAAGCCGGGGGGCAAGTACCTGGTCGAAACCGTCGTCCGAACGCTCGGCGTCGGCCATCCGCTCACGCAGGGGACCGTCGACTCCAACGAGATCTGGGTCGAACTCATCGCCCGCGACGGCGACCGGATCGTCGGCCGGTCGGGGGGGATCGGCGAGGACGGCACGGTCGATCCCTACTCGCACTTCATCAACGTCTACATGCTCGACCGCCACGGCAACCGGATCGACCGTCGCAACCCGCAGGACATCTTCGTCCCGCTCTACAACAAGCAGATCCCGCCCGGAGCGGGCCAGGTCGTCCACTTCGGGCTGGAAGTCCCGTCGGGGACGCGCGGACCGATCACGCTGGAAGCTCGGGTGAACTACCGCAAGTTCGACCGGACCTACATGGATTTCATCTTCGGCAAGGGGGGAGGACCAAAGCTCCCCGTCGTACTCATGGCGAAAGACGCCGTCAAGCTCCCCATCGAGGGCGGCCCGGAGGTCAAGAACGAGCCGTCCCCAATCGCCGAGGTCTGGCAGCGCTGGAACGACTACGGCATCGGCCTCCTGCTGGAGGGATCGGACAAGGGCGGGCAAAAGGGCGAGTTGAAACAGGCCGAGCCGATCTTCCGGAAGGTCGCCGAGCTGGGCAAGGCGGACGGCTGGGTGAATCTCGCCCGCGTCTACCAGCGCGAGGGGCGAATCCCCGAGGCGCTGGAGGCTCTGGAGAAGGCCGCATCTCATAAAGAGCCCGCCGCCCCCTGGACAATCAACTGGCTGACCGGCGAGATCAACGCCCGCAACGGCCTGCTCGACGAGGCGGTAGCCAACTTCGAGTCGGTCCTGAACACCCGGATCCCCGAGCGCAAGTTCGACTTCAGCACGGACTTCTTCGTCATCAATGAACTCGCCCAGGCCAGCTACGGACGCTCCCGGATCGAGCCTGTCGACAGTCCCGAGCGCAAGACGTGGCTGAAGAAGGCGATCACGGCCTATCATCGGACGATCAAGATCGAGGCTGAGGACGTCGCCGCTCATTACGGCCTGAGCCTGGCGTTCGGCGACCCCGCCTGGGGCGAGAAGCCCCCCGAGCCAGAGGCTCCGAAAGCGGCCGTCGACCCCGAAAGCCTGGCGAAGCAGATCCCGGGCGTCCTCGACGCGACCGCCCCCTCGGCGACGCGGAAGGAGCGAGCCTTGAAGCTGGCCGACGACGTCTCGCGATACGTCAAGGGACCGCGACCGAAGTATCAATCGCGTCTCGAACCTCTCTATGAGGTGACCGACGGCCTGGCGAAACCCTGGGAGCAAGCCGCCGACCCCGAAGTCCAGGCGGCCATCGGCCGAGTGCTGGAAGTCGCCCACAGGGCGCTCCACGAGCGGCTCAAGCCCGACGAGACGGCCGAGGGGCGGGCCTTCGCGATCGCCCGCCAGAACAGCCCGGCCGCGAACATGAACGCCCAATCGATCGTCATCCATCCCCTGCACCGCCCCGGCGCTCCGGGGATCGACTCGACGCCCGCCGCGCCGACGGCCTCGGCCGCAGCCTCGGCCGTCGACACGACCGTAACTCGCCCAGCACGCCTTGAGGAGAGCGGCCAGTGAGAGTCTGTCTCGAAAGCGTACGCGAAGCCCGGACGACGGCCTTCCCCCCTGGAGGGGGAAGGTGGCCCGAAGGGCCGGATGAGGGGGACGACCGGCGTTGGACGCGCATCCGGCGGCTCTTTCTCTACCCCACGCCGATCTCCCCCTCATCTGACCGCTTCGCGGTCTGTCTTCCCCCTCCAGGGGGGAAGACGTCGGAAGGCCCGACGTTCGACTTTTCGAGGCAGTCGCCGACCGCGCGCGGAGCATCGCTCCTCGTGATCTTCGGCCTCTTCCTCCTGGGTGGCGGCTGCACCAAGGCTCCCGAGCCCTCGGTCGTCGCCGCGCCGGTGGCGCCGACCCGCCCCAAGACCGTGGCCCCCGCGACCTTGCCGAAGGTCAGGTTCACGGACGTCACGACTGAGTCGGGCGTCGCCTTCACCCACTTCAACGGAGCCCAGGGCGAAAAGCTTCTCCCCGAGACGATGGGCTCCGGCGTCGCCTTCCTTGACTACGACGGCGACGGCGACCCCGACCTCCTGTTCGTCAACTCCGCCCCCTGGCCCGGCGCTCCCGTCCCAGATCCGGCCCCAACCCAGCACCTCTACCGCAATGACGGCCAGGGGAAGTTCACGGACGTGACCAAGGAGGCCGGGCTCGACAAGACGTTCTACGGCCAGGGCGTCGCCGTGGGAGACTACGACAACGACGGCGACCCCGACGTCTTCATCACGGCTGTCGGCCGCGCCTACCTTTTCCGCAACGACTCCGGCAAGTTCACCGACGTCAGCGAAGCCGCCAACGCCAAGGGGCCCAACGCCTGGCTCACCGGCGCGGCGTTCCTCGACATCGAGAACGACGGCGACCTCGACCTGTTCGTCTGCAGCTACATCACCTGGACGCCGGAGATCGACAAAGTCCAGGGCTTCCAGTTGACCGGCCTCGGCCGGGCCTACGGGCCGCCGACCTCCTTCAACGGGTCGCTCTGCGTCCTCCTTCGAAACGACGGCGGACGATTCACAGATATCAGCGAGGAGTCCGGCGTCCAGGTCCGCACGCCCGACCTGAAGGTCCCGCTAGGCAAGTCCCTGGGCGTGGCCCCCTACGACGTCGACGGCGACGGCCTCGTCGATGTCGCCGTGGCCAACGACACGGTGCAGAACTTCCTGTTCCACAACAAGGGGGGAGGCAAGTTCGAGGAGAAGGCGATCCTGTCAGGCGTGGCCTTCGACATGAACGGCTCGGCGCGGGGCGGCATGGGCTGCGACTGGGCGAACTTCCTGAACGACGAACGGCTGGGACTGGCGATCGGCAATTTCGCCAACGAGATGACCGCCCTGTACGTCAGCGACAAACCCTCGATGCTGGTCTTCTCCGACGTGGCCAACCTCTACGGCCTGGGCGCGCCGACGCAACCGCCGCTCAAGTTCGGCCTCTTCTTCTTTGACTACGACAACGACGGCCGGCTCGATTTGCTCTCGGCCAACGGCCACCTGGAGCCGGACATCGCCCGAGTCCAGGCCAGCGAGCACTACGAGCAGTCGGCGCAACTGTTGTGGAACTCCGGCCGCCCGGGTCCGAACCTGTACGTCAACGTCGACGCCTCCACCGCCGGTCCCGACCTCTTCAAGCCGATCGTCGGTCGCGGCAGCGCCTACGCCGACATCGACGGCGACGGCGACCTCGACGTCGTCCTGACCGCCAACAACGGCCCCGCACGACTGCTGCGCAACGACGGCGGCAACGCCAACCGCTGGATCCGCCTGGCTCTGACCGGCGACGGCAAGACCTCGAACCGCGACGCCATCGGCGCCAAGGTCGAAGCGAAGGTCGGCGGCCTGACCTGCCGTCGTCAGAACTTCCCGGCCAAGAGTTACCTCTCCTCGATGGATCCCGTCCTTACCCTGGGCATGGGCCAGGCTGAGAAGGTGGATAGTCTGTCGATCACCTGGCCTTCAGGCAAAGTAACGCGATTGGAGAACCTGGAGGCGGGCCGGCTGTATCATGTTGACGAGGTTTCCGGCCTGCGCTGATTCCCCGCCACATGGCCGCGCCACGGCATGAAAACGGCACGAATTCCGGCCCTTGAGTCGATTGCCCGTGTGATATAATTCGGGACGAGCGAGGGAGCCGGAGGAGTCCGACTCCCTGTTCGAAGCGACCGATCACGGCCCGGACCTCTTCCGCCGGCCGCCGCGTTCGTCGTGGCCGCCTGATTGATAGACACCTATTGAATTGCAACAAGGGACGGTGCCAGCGAGCGCAAACCTTATTCAGCGTGCGGGTTGTGGTCCCAGGAGCAACGTCGGAGCCCCCCTTCGAGAGCCGCCGTCCCGGACCTCCTTGCAAACCCCTCAAAGGCGCTGAATACGGGTTAGCCTGACGCCCGACGCCGTCTCCCTCCCGGGAGGACGGTCGATCATGCGCCGGATCGGAACCCCTCGCTTGGCCTGGTTGCTCGCCCTGCTGCTGACGTGGTGCCCCGCGCCGACGAGCCAGGCCGCCCTCCCCGAGGAGCCGGCCGTTTCGGACGTCTCTGCGAAGGTGGATGCGCCTCAGACTCAGGCCGCGCCGGCGCCCGACGCGGCCCTGGAGCGAGGGCTCGACCAGGAGCGCCAGCGCAACTGGACCGGCGCGATCGAGACCTACCGCCACGCGATGGAGCAGTGGCCGAATCGGACCGACATCCGCCGCCGGCTCCGGCTCTGCGAGTTGCACTTCAAACTCGGCAAGCGGTATCACGACGCCAGCTTTCGGACGGTCCTTCTCCGCCTCCCCCGCGAGCAGGCGACCGACCTGTACTCCGAGGTGCTGGAACGAATCCAGAGCTTCTACGTCGACTCCATCGCCCTGGAACCCCTCGTCCGCCACGGGCTGGACAATCTGGAAGTCGCCCTCCGCGACCCGACCTTCCTCAAGCTGAACGCCACGACCACCGAGCCGGAACGGATCGCCTGGCTGCGAGACCAGTACAAGGCAATGCGGTCGCGGCTGGCCGTCGCCGATCGCGAAGCGGCTCTGGCGCTCGCAGCCTCTGCCGCCGACCTCGCCCGCCACGGCCTGGGGATCGAACCCGCCGCCGTCATGCTGGAATTCACCTACGGCGCCTGCGACGCCCTCGACGATTTCACCAGCTACCTGACGCCCGACAAGCTCGAAGACCTCTACGCCATGATCGACGGCAACTTCGTCGGACTGGGTGTGGAGTTGAAGGGAACGCCCGATGGGCTGAAGCTTGTCGGCGTCATCCGAGGCGGCCCCGCGTGGGAGGCTGGCCTGGGCGCAGGCGACCAGATCGTCAAGATCGCCGGCCAGACGGTGAAGGGGTTGGCTCTCGACGAGGCCGCCAACCGCCTCCAGGGAACCGAAGGAACCACCGTCGACCTGGAAATCGTCAAACGGGATGCGTCGATCCAGACCATCCGCCTGGTCCGCCGCCATGTCGACGTCGAGAGCGTCACCCGCGCCAAGATGCTCGACGAGGCTCCAGGGGTCGGCTACGTTCAGCTCGCCGGTTTCCAGAAAAGCTCGACCGAGGAACTCGATCAGGCGATCTCGGGCCTGGCGAACCTGGGGATGACGACGTTGGTCCTGGACCTTCGTGGCAACCCGGGGGGACTGCTGAACGTGGCCGTCGACATCGCCGATCGATTCATCGACAACGGGGTCATCGTTTCAACTCGCGGCCGAGCCGCGGGGCAATCCCAGGTCTTTTCGGCTGGCGGTCGCGCCCGATGGCGGATGCCCATGTACGTCCTGGTGGACCGCGACAGCGCCTCTGCCAGCGAGATCCTCGCCGGCGCCCTGCAAGACCATAAGCGAGCCGTGATCGTCGGCGACCGGACTTACGGCAAGGGTTCCGTGCAGAGCATCTTCTCGCTCCGCTCGGCTCCCGCCGGATTGAAGCTGACGACGGCCAAGTTCTACTCGCCTCTCGACCGGGCCTACAGCGAGCGCGGGGTTTCGCCCGACATGCCCGTCAAGACGCACGTCGCCGCCAAGCCCGCCGCCGACGCCGACGCCGACAAGGAGGCGATCGACGAGTCCCTCTTCGGCGACCCTCGCACCGACCCGGTCCTGGCCGCCGCCGTCCGGGCCTCCCGGCGCGATTCGCAGGCCCAGGCTGCGGTCCGCTGAACAACCCTGATCCTCTTCCAAAGTCGCCCCCGGCCCCACTCCGGGGGCGACCCCATTTCGAAGGATGAAACCCGTGAAGATCGTCGTCCTCGACGGCCGGACCCTCAACGACGACCCCAAGGCCTGGTCGCCGCTCGACGCCTACGGCGACGTCGTCTACCACCCCATCACCGAGCCGTCGGACCTTCCCGATCGGGCGAACGGGGCGGACGTCCTGATCGTCAACAAGTGTGCGATCCGGCAGGATCTGATGGCGCAACTTCCCCAACTTCGGTTCATCGCCGTTACCGCCACGGGCTTCGACTGCGTCGACGTTGAAGCGGCGAAGGAGCGCGGGATCGTCGTCTCCAACGTTAAGGGCTACAGCACCGACTCCGTGGCGCAGTTGGCCTTCGCCCTGCTCCTGGAGTTGACGCTGAGCGTCGGCAAGCACGACGAGGCCGTCCAGGCCGGAGCCTGGGCGTCACAGCCTGACTTCTCCATCCGCGTGGCCCCTCTGATCGAGCTGGCGGGAAAGACGATGGGGATCGTCGGCCTGGGTCAGATCGGCCGTCGGGTCGCCGGCATCGCTCAGGCGTTCGGCATGACGGTGATCTCCCATCGCCCCAGCGGACGAACGCCTGCCCCGGACGACCCGATCCCAGCCTGCGGCCTCGATGAACTCTTCGAGCGCTCGGACGTGATCACGCTCCACTGCCCGCTCACCCCCGCGACCCGAGGGATGGTAAACGCGGAGAGGCTGCGAAAGGCCAAGCCCACGGCCTTCCTGCTCAACACGGGCCGCGGTCCGCTGATCGTCGAACAGGATCTCGCCGACGCCCTGAACGCAGGGGTGATCGCCGGAGCGGGCGTCGACGTCGTCTCGCGAGAGCCGATCGACCCGAAGAATCCGCTGCTCGGAGCAAGGAACTGCATCATCACCCCGCACATCGCCTGGGCCACCGCTGAGGCCCGCGAGCGGCTGCTGGAAGCTACCGTGGAGAACGTCGCGGCCTTCGCGTCGGGGAAGCCGATCAACGTCGTGGGCTGAGTTCGAAACGCCGACGGGCCGGGCGATGCTCTGCAGCATCGCCCGGCCCGTGGAGTTTGCTGGAAACCGAAGGCGATCGATCAGTTCGTCGCGGCAGCCCGAACGGGGGCGGCGGCCAGAACCTTGGAACCGAGGGTCAGGTAATCGCCGATGATCCGGAGGATCTCGTCGTTGTAGTAGTCGCTGACCCAGACCTCGCGTTCCACGTACTTCTTCTTGGCCTTCTTGTCCTTGTTTTCCTTCTCGTCGGCGGCCTTCTCGTCGTCGTCCGGGATGAACTCCGCCTTGAACTTGGCCTCGCTGAGCGGGATCGAGTGCTTCGCCTTGCGGTCGACGTACTTCTGGATCCGCTCTTCCTGCTTCTGGAACTTGGCGTCGTCCTTGCGACGAGCGACCGAACGCGCGTCGAGGGCGGCGACGAGGTCGTCAGGGGTGCGGTTGTAGCTGTCGTGGGGCAGCGGAGCCACCTTGTCGAACTTCAGGGCGTTGTCCATCTTGCCCTCGCCCAGATCCATGTAGTCGCGGATCGAGGGAAGGTGGATGTGGGGAGCGACGCCGTTGATCTGGGTGCTGTCGCCGTTGGCCCGGAAGAACTGCTGGATGGTGAGCTTCAGGGCGCCGCGATTCTTGGCGACCCCGCGATCGCGACGGCGGGCCTGGTCGCCCAGGTTGACGATGCTCTGGACGGTTCCCTTGCCGAAGGTGCTGGAGTCGCCGATGATCAGCCCACGGCCGTAGTCGCGGATGACGCCAGCGAAGATCTCCGAGGCGCTGGCGCTCGACTTGTTGATGATCACGGCGAGCGGCCCGTCCCAGGCCGTCCCCTCATCGTCGTCGTCGAGATGCTTCACGCCCACGGCTTCCTTGATCTGGACGACCGGGCCGCTGTCGATGAACAGGCCGGAGAGGGTCTTGGCCTCTTCGAGCAGACCGCCGCCGTTGTCGCGAAGGTCGACGATCACCGCATCGACGCCCGACTGCTTGAACTCGCCCAGAATCCTGCGGCAGTCGCCCGTGGCCGAGACGGCGTTCGGGTCGCCGCGGAGGATCGCCATCGTGTCGCCGTAGAAGGCGGGCAGGTTGATGACGCCGATCTTGACCGCCTTGCCGTCGACCTTGGAGTCCAGGATCTTGCCCTTGGCGTGCTGCTCGGTCAGCTCGACCTTCTCGCGGACGATCGTGTATTCCTTCCGCTCCTTGGTGCCGGCCGGCTGAACGATCAGGTGGACCGAGGTCCCGCGGGGCCCGCGGATGTGGCGGACGACGTCGCTGAGCTTCTTCTCGACGAGGTCGATCTCACTGTTGTCGTCGCGGCGGATCGCGACGATCTTGTCGTCGGGTTGGAGCCGGCCGTCCTTGTCGGCGGCCATTCCCGGAACGACCTCGGCGACCACGGCGTAGCCGTCCTCGGACCGCAGCGAGGCCCCGATCCCTTCCAGCGACAGGTGGAGCTGCTGGTTGAGCATGTCCTCCAGGTTCTTGGCGCTGAGGTAGGACGAGTGGGGGTCGAAGGTCCGGGTGAGGCTCGACAGGTAGACCTCCAACAGTTCGTTGGAGTCGAACTGGTGGAACAGGCGGTTGCGATCGCGATAGCGGATCGTCAGCTTCTTGACGACGTCTTCCGGGGTGGTCGAGTCGTCGAGACGGAGCTGCAGCTCCTCGAATTTGAGCTTCTTCCGCCAGCGCTCGTCGGCCTCGGTCGTGTCCTTGGCGTAGTCGATCTTCTCGGGATCGTCGGTCAGGTACTCGTCGGCCGAGAAGTCCAGAGGCTTGGCCAGCAACTCGGTGACGGTCTTGTAACGCTCGTCCTGACGCTGCAAGAAGCGCTCGAAGACCTTGCGGGCGAAGTCGATGTTCCCCTCGCGCACCTGGTCGTCGAGGTCCTTGGCGCTCTTCTTGAATTCCTCAATGTCGGACTTGAGGAAGTAGTACTTCTGGGGGTCCAGATCCTTGAGGAAGTTGTCGCACCACTTGACTGCGATCTCGTCGTCGATCACCGGCCGAGCCATGTGACCGCGTTCGAGAAGATCGACGACGGTCTTGGCAATCTCCTGGTCCTCATTGGTCGGCACAGGGGCCTGCGCCCCCACGATGGCCGCCATCAGGAACAGGACCGCGACCAGCGAGAGCGGACGTAACGCAATTCGGGGCATAGAGTTGTGTTCCTGGAACCTGGCGTTGAGGTGTGCAGAAGAAACCCAGGCCGTCAAGCTAATATTAGCCCTGGGTTGAGATCCCGACAAGGTCGTCCCTACATTCAGACGAATCACTGCAACCGGCGTCGACAGGCCTTATCGGCAACAGCATTACGACGGCGACATCTCTTTTTCGACGGCGGCGGTCGGTCGGTTCGGATCAATCTCCAGAGTTTGACGCCTCCCACGTGAGGTCACGCCCGGCCCACGCCCCGCGCCGGTTGATGAAGAATGGAATAAAAGCTCAAGACGAAGGGTTCGGATCGCCGAGGATGAGAGATGAGGCGAGGACTATCTCCACGCCCCCTCCACCGAGACGTGCACCATGAACCGCCAAGTATTACCCAGCATGCTGCTGAGCGTGTTCATCGTCTGCTTCTTCGCGGTCGTCCTCCGGCCGATCGAACCTCCCGGCGGTCGCCCCCAAGATCAGGCGTCCCCCGCTGCACCGACCGAGGAATCCGCCCCTCCGGCCGGCGATTCGACGAACCCCCAGGACTCACCACCGAGCGCTCCGCCGCCCGCCCCTGCATCGTCCCAGCCGTCGCCCCCAGCGGACCAGAGCAGCCGCGAGGAGCCTGCTGCGGCCGAGGCGGAAACCTCGCCGGCCCGCGCTCCCGCATCGGCGTCCGTCTCGGCGGTGGTCGGCGATAAGCCCGTGGTCGCCTCGCCGGCCCCCCCCGCGGTACGGCCTGGGGAGAAAACGGAACTCATCGCGGCCGCCGCCGCAACGTCGCCGACGCCCTCCCCTGCACCTGCGGCCGCCCCCACAGCCACCGCCGCTGTGCCATCGAAGCCCGTCGTCGCACACACTCCAGCACAGCGGACGATGGAGGCCCCGGTTCGGCTCGCCAGCACTCCCACGCCGAAGCGTGCGCCGCCCGTCGTGGCCCCCGAACCTGACGTTGCTCCTCGGATCGTCACGCCGGAGCCCGTCGCACCTGAGCCCGAGGCGCCCGTGACGATCCCCAGGGGCGAGCCGGAATCGACTGTGTCGACTGAAGGAGAGACTCTCGAAGACGTGGCGATCCGCGTCTACGGAACTCCCGGGGCGTTGGACACCCTTCGGCAGGCGAACCCGGAAGTCGAGTCGCGACGCGGGGCGCTTCGCAACGGGACGTTGCTCTGGACCCCGCCGCGCTGAGGCGGGCAAGCCTCAGCCGGCGGCGGGCTCGTTCAGGCGGGCCTCCAGCCGGTCGAGACTCCGCTCCAACTCGGCGAGAGTCTCCGGCGGCAGGTCGCGATGGCCGAAGCGGACCTGATAGAAAGCCTCAACGACCTTCTCGGGAAGTTCGGCGACCTCTCGCCGGCCTTCACCCTGCCCGCTGAGAAATCGATAGGCGCGATGGGCGAATTCGTTCTGGGTCTCGGCCGGGGACCTCTTCAGGTCGTACTGGGCCAGGAGGTGCGCCAATCGACGGTAAAAATGGGTTCCCGGCGTGGCGCCGGCGGCGTCGTCGATCGGCCCTCGCCACCAGACGAGAAGCCGCTTGATTAGCCAGATCGCCCCCTTGGTCAGCGCGGCGACGAGGCAGAGGACCAGGAACGAGACGATGAACCCCTTGATGCTGATGAGCGACTGAAGATTGCGGAAATGGAAGAGTCCCGCGAAGGTCTCCGCGGCCCAGTGCCACATGATCACGTAGCCGTCCCGGATCTTCTGAAACATCAGCTTCAAAGGACTGTAAAGCCGAGCCTGACGGTTCGAGTCATAGCCGAGGATGTAGAAGACCCAGATGTAGCGGAAGAGGTCCGTGAAGCCTCGGAAGTTCGAGGAGATGCCGCCGACCTGCGCGATTGACTTTTCACGTTCGTTGCCTGGAGTCGGATCGAGGGAGAGCCAGATCGGCCGGCCCTCCGCATCTCGCCCGAGATAGGCTTCCACCCAACTGTGAGCGTGCTTCTGCCGAACGGTCATCGATTGGGTGAAGTCGTTCCAGTCCCCTCCCTTGAAGCCGTTGACCAACCTCGAAGGGATGTCGACGGTGCGGAGCAACAGCGCGAGGGCGCTGGCAAAGTACTCGCAGTGCCCCTGCTTGCGGTTGACCAGAAAGTCGACGACCGGGTCGATCGAGGGGTCGACGACGTTCATCTCCAGAGAGTAGGCGAAGACCGACGGATCGAGCAGAAAGGCTTCCAGAGCCATGGCGCGACGCTTGACGACGTCCGGGCCTTCGCCGGTGATTTTGTCGAGGACGGGCTTCGCGATGGCGGCCAGACGCGGACGAACGTCGTCCGGAACCTCCAGCAGGACGTTCTTGATTCGGTCCTCGGTCGGCGCGACCTCGCCGACCTGAGGGACGGTCGGATCGGGGTCGGAGATCACCTCGTAATCGAAGGAGCCGCGTCCTTCGGGCCGGAAGGCGGTCCCCTCGGGCGGGTTCAACTGGGGTGGGACTCGCGGATTACCCTCGACCGCGACGAACGGCCGGATGCCGAAGAGCGTCTGGGAGTCGTTGGGCTCCAGCTTGATCGTCTGTCGAAGAACCTTGCGACGGCCGTGGTAGCTGGGGAACGTTCGCATCATCGTCGAGCGCAAGGCCTGACGACGCCAACGACCCTTGTCATAATTGTTCAGTGTCACCCCGCGCCAGAGGGGTTCGGCCGGGGGCGCTGTGGGGGCTTTCTCCCCATCGCTGAACTCCACCGTCATGACCGGCGTGTCGTTCTCGAGGATCTCGCCAAGCTGTCCCAGGGCCACTTCCTCGTCGAAGCCGGTCAGATGCTTCACAGTCGGCGTCCCGAAGCGGGAACGCGCCGCGCCCTGCTGACGCGGCAGGAGGAGGAAGACGAAAAAGCCCAGAGCCAGAGTCATCGCGAGAACCCGGAGCGTCGCCGCGAAATAGGCTGAGTCGAACAGGCTTGTGTACGGGTCCCTCGGAAGCGGCTGCATGGGGGCGCGGGTCTTCACGTCCGGAGCAAGGAACCGCCGCGCCTCGCGCTGGAGGAAGAACTGCCCCAGAACCCAAACGGCCAGCACGGCCCACACGAACAACCAGACGCCCACCTGATCGCCGACGTTGATGACGGAGCCGATCAGGACCTGCATCAGTCCCACCATGAACAACACCCAGTCGTCCTCGATCGACTTGGGTAGGAAATACTTGATGAGCTGAAGCGAGATCAGCCAGTGGCCCAGGCAACGGATGGCCTGGTTTTCGTCGAGCGAATACTCCAGATAGAGCAACCCCAGCGAGCCGATCCCCAGCAATGTGGCCAGGCCCCGTGGCAGCGACCACCCCGGGTTGCGATCCACGGTGAAGAAGGCGATGAAACCCGCGACGGCGACCAGCGGCGGCAGGAACCAGCCGCCGCGGTCGTCGGTTGGGTCGGCGCACATGGCGGTGGAGGCCGCCGTGAGCATGAGGTAATAGCTGGCGCGATAGACGAGATAGCTGTTCACGACCGCCCTCCCCGCCAGGCCCGCCAGGCTGGCGGTCCATCGGATTTCACGGTCTCCTCGATGATGACGCCGCTGTCCTCGGGCTCGCCCGAGAAGAGCCCTCGGCGGCGTTCCTCCTGGCTGCTCATCCGGTCGGCTTCGGCGTTGGAGACCCGCTGTTCCAGCAGGTTGCGAGTATCGGCCTCGGCGAACTGGATCAGGCCGTCGAGTTCGCCTTGCGCGGCGTTGAACGCCAGCACACGTCCGGCCAGGTTTCGGGCCGAGGCCGCGTTCACTCGCGTCGACCGCTCGGCCTCTTCCATCAGGTTGATCGGCCGGGTCGAGGCGACGATCAGGAGTGCGTCGCGGACCGTCGCCGACGGCAGGGCGTCGAGCAGTTCAGCCACTCCTCCTTCATTGACCGGCCGGAGCACGGCGAGTTGTTCCAGCAGCTCATGGAGGAGCTTGACCGAGGCCGGCCCCTGAATCACGCCCGGAGTGGACCCGGTCCATCCCATGACGAGCCGCCGGCCCTGGCGACGGCAGGTCTCCAGGCAGACCGTCGCCGCGAACGAGATCGCCTGTTCAACGGCCTCGCGTTGCTGGGGAGAGACCTTGGTGCGAGGAAGCCAGGGGTCGATCAGGATCGCCAGATCCTGTTCGTTCTGCTGCTCGAACTCCTTGACCATCAGCTCGCCGCGACGGGCGGAGGTCCGCCAGTGGATCCACCGGGGGCTGTCGCCCGATCGATAGTCACGCAGGCCGTGATATTCTTCCTGCTGGGCCGATCGGTCGTGCCTTCTCCCCAGGCGGTTCTCGCTGGTCTGGCGTTGAAGCTGAAACCAGCGACGGGTGAGCCGCCCAATTCGCGGGTAGATGTAGAGCGGCTCGGGCATCGGCAGCGTGACGCGGCGTTCGACGATCCCGAAGGGGGAGCGAGTCCCGAGATCGAGGTTCTGGAATCGGTACTTCCCGCGTCGCGGCGGCTCTCCCTGCCAGCGATTCCGCGCGCGGTCGCGTGCGGCGACTCGCGGGAAGAAACTCCGGGGCGAGAGGGCCGCTCCGGTCGCCCCGCGTTCGGCTGAGACCAGTTGATCCTCGACGAACACGGCGAGCGCGGCCATGCGTCGTCGGCCGTTCTCAAGCGTGTAGTCGACGACCAGGGGGTCGCCCGCGAAGACGTAACCGGGGCTGCGACGGATCACGCTCAACCGACGCAGCATCGCGCGGCTGCCGAACCATGAGGCGACGAACGGACCAGCGGCGGTGGTGGCGACCAGCAAGATCAGGTTGATCTGCTGGAGCATTCCCGCCGCCAGCAGGACCAGCATCACCAGAAAGTAGCCCAGGCCCTCGCGGGTGACGATCGTCCGCTCGGTCGGCACCAGGGCCTGCATCAATCCCTTGGCGATGCGGCCGGCGCGCCCGCCGGAACGGACGGGCCTGGCTTTCTCGTCCATGCTCATCGCTCGATCCCCCCGGTCGGCTGGAACGTCTTTGGGCTCTCGCCCCGCCGGCGTCGTGGGGCGGAGCCGCTCCGGTCAGGTCAGGTCGGGACTTTGACGCGGTCGACGATGTCCCGAATGATGGCCTCGGCCGCCCCGAACTCGCCGGCCTGCAAGAACGACTTGCCCAGGACGCGGTGAGCCAGCACGGGGACCGCCAGGGTCTTCACGTCGTCCGGCACCACGAAATCCCGTCCCGAGACCAGCGCCAGCCCCTGAGCCGCGCGGTAGAGCGTCAACGCACCTCGCGTGCTGACGCCGACGTGCAGATCTTCGCTCCGCCGGGTAAGGTGAACCACGTCCAGCAAGTAGTCGACGATCGCCTCGTCGACGCGGACCCGGCGCACGCCCTCCTGGAGCCGCACCACGTCGGAGGCCGTGAGAACGGGCTTCAACGCCTTGACCGGCTCGCCGGATCGGTGGTCGTGCAACAGCCGGCGTTCCTCGGACCGGATCGGGTAGCCCATACGGATCCGGATCATGAAGCGGTCGAGCTGGCTCTCGGGCAGAATGTAGGTCCCCTCGAATTCGTAGGGGTTCTGCGTCGCCAGCACGATGAACGGCTGATGGAGCGGGTAGGTCACACCTTCGACCGACACCTGGCGATCAGCCATCGCCTCCAGCAGCGCGCTTTGGGTTCGCGGGGTGGTGCGGTTGATCTCGTCGGCGAGCACGACGTTCGCGAAGAGCGGCCCGGGCTTGAAGACGAACTCGCTCGACGGCGCGTGGAAAACGCTCGAACCCAGCACGTCCGACGGCAGAAGGTCGGGGGTGAACTGGATTCGCCGGAACGAACAGTCGATACTGGCCGCAAGGGCTCGCGCCAGCAGCGTCTTGCCCACGCCTGGGACGTCTTCGACCAGCACGTGCCCCTGCGCCAGCAGTGCGACCACGGCGAGCTTGATCGACTCGGCTTTGCCAAGCACCACCAGACCGACATTCTCCAGCAGCCGGCTCGTCAGTGCGTAAAGGTCTTCCTGGGCGGGGGAAGCGGCTTCAGTGGTGTGCTGTGGGGTCATTCCGAGGATCCGAGAGTGCTGCGGACGGCCGGGTGCGATCCTGACGGTTCCCACTATAATCCAGACGCGATCTGAATTCCAACGTCCGCGCGAGTCGGCGACGACAAGCGTCCCGGGAATCCGGGGAGAGGGGGCCGGTGACGGAAGGCGACGGCGGCGAAACGCCCCTGGACGTGCTCATCCTGGCGGGGAAACTGGGCCTGGACGACGACGGCTGGCCGCTGGGGCCGCTGCTCGATCGGTTGGAGCGCCGTGGAATCGCCCCGCGCGTCGTCTGCTCCGGCCGTGCCGACGCTCCGACCGACCCTCGGATCCTGGAGTTTCCCGGACTCAACCGACGCTGGTTCCAGTCGTTGGCGATCCGACGGCTTTTCCACGGGCGTTCCGTTCCTCGACCCGCGGTTCTGCACGCACTCCATGAGGAAACCGCCTCGGCCGCCCTGGCCATGGCCGAAACCTGGCAGCTTCCCTACGTCCAGACTGTAGACGATTTTCTGACGGCTGAGGCCGGACTACGCATCAGCCGCCGATGGCTGCACGCATTCGTCGTCCCAGGCGACGAACTCCGCGAGGTTCTGATCGACGACCTTGGCGTCCCCCAGGACCGAGTCTCCGTCATCGCCCCCGGGATCGTCGTCGAGCCTCCCCCGCCCCGTTCCAGGGGGACGCGCGTCCTGGTGGCGGGCGTGGCGGGGCCGCCGCTGGCGGAGACCGGCTTCGCCGCTTTTTTGGAGGCCGCCCGGATCGCCCTGAATCGCGGTCGCGACCTGGAATTCCTGATCGCCGTGCAGGGCGGGGATTCGATCGAGGTCCGTCGACACGCCCTGGCGCTCGGCATTCAGGAACGCGTGACGATGACCGATTTCGACGTCGTCGGCCCGCGCCTTTGGTCGGTCCTCGACGTTTATTGCCAGCCCTCGCTAGGCCCCAGCGCCGGAAGGACGTTGACGCTCGCCCTGGCGCACGGGGTTCCCTGCGTCGCGGCCGACGTGCGCGGGCTCCGCGGCCTGATCCGGCCGGGGAAGTCCGGTCTGCTGGTCCCCCCGACGATCCGCCGGCCCTGGCCGACGCCATCCTCCGCCTGCTTGACCACCCCGATTTCGCTCGCGAGCTCGGCGAGGCCGCGCGGGACGACCTTCACGAAAGGTTCGACCTCGACGCCGAGGCCGATGGCCTGGCCGACCTCTATCGCCGCGCCGCCGCCGAGCCCCATGCCGGGATGTCGTCCAGATCCTGACGCAGCAGGAGGTAGGTCCGAGCCGCCGACGCCCAGAAAAAGGCGAACGCCCAGGCCTCCCACGTCAGCTTCATCAACGCGACCCAGGGACTGGGCCCGGATTCCCAACGCATTCCCGTCGCGCCAGGGTTTGACAGTCCAATCCCGACGCCCCACTCGCCCAGGCTGAATGCGGATCGCAGGAAAAGCTCGAATGCCGCCAGCCCGACGGAGCCAAGGGCCCAGCCGACGGCCAGCGCCGTCGCCAGCGTCAGGGGCCGGTGGTTGACGTAACCGTAGCAGCGGCCGATCGCCTCCACGGCCGTCTCCGACTCCGCGGCCACCGCCGCATGGATCAGCGGCCAGGATGCGACCATCTCCAGCAACAACACGGCTGAGAAAAGACCCAGGACCAGCGCGGCCAGGGCCGTCGCCTTGCCGAGCACGGCCGACATCAGGCCCAACATCAGCACGATCAACAGAGGATGAAGCGGCGCGGCGATCACGCTCGGCGCGCGTCGGAAGGCGAACGCCAGGCTGGCGGCGACGCCCGGCCTTTCCCCCGTCGCGGCTTCGGCCAGCTCCATGTGGGCGAGAGCGCCGCCGACCACTCCCATGACCGCGAGCGTCCAGACCAGTTGCAGCAGAGTCGGCACGATGGACGCGGTTCGAGCAAAGAGATGCACCAGCGGCCCGACGAGCAGGTGGACCGGCTCGGCCATCATCATGGCCGCTCTGAGTGCAACGTCCGAGAGATCCGACGGCCCGCGGAGGGGAACGCCGATGTGGCCGCCCCAATCTCCCCAGATCGGAAGCGGCGCCGCGCCGGGAGCCAACCGATCGAGAGCCGAGGCTCCCAAACCCAGGGCGATGAGCCCAACGGCCGAAATCAGGATCTTGCGGAGATCCCAGGCCGACGGCACGGCGCGGGCCAGGCGGAGCCAGTCTCGGAGACCCACGCGATCAGGTCGGGACGGTTGAATCGGCTGCTCGGGCATCGGTCAAATTCACTCAGGGCTGCTGACAGGCCAGAACCACGGCCCGGTCGACGGGGTAGATCATCGTCGGGCCGATCGACGCCGGCAAGAGGACGGTCTGCCCCTTGCGGAACGGCCGATCGCCACGGGCCGACCGGACGCGGATCTCCCCTTCCAGGACCATGAGGATCGTGAATCGATCGTCGTCGCCGATCTCGCTGGGCGCTTCGAGCGTCCACCGCTCGAGTTCGAAGTAGTCGCAGATGGCCAGCGGCTCGCGGACGACGCCGTCTTCCATCACGTACGGCCTCGGCACAATCGGATCGACGGGCCCTCGGTCGAAGTCGATGCAACGCATCGCCTGCTCGACGTGCAATTGGCGCGGTCGCCCCGCCGCGTCGACGCGATTCCAGTCGAAGACCCGGAAGGTGGCGTTGGACATCTGCTGGATCTCCGCCAGCAAGACCCCAGCGCCGATGGCGTGGACGGTCCCGGCGTGAACCATGATGCAGTCGCCCGGCTTGGGCTCGATTCGATGCAAGAGCCGCTCGACGTCGCCGGTCTTGATCCCCTCCTCCAGCATCTCCCGCGTGACGCCCAGCTTGAGACCGGCGTAGATCGATGCGCCGGGGTCGACGGCGAGCACCACCCAGGCTTCAGTCTTGCCGTTGTCGCCGACCAACTCCTTCCCCAGGGCGTCGTCGGGATGGACCTGGACGGAGAGGTTTTCGCGGGCGTCGAGAAACTTCACGAGCAGCGGGAACTGCTTGATCGAGGGGGAGCCGGGGCCGAACAACTCGATGCGACGATGGAAGATCAACTCGCGAAGCGTCGTGCCGGACAGCGGGCCTTCGGAGACGATGCTGACGTCGTCGTCGTGGTCGGCCAGCTCCCAGCTTTCGGCGTAGTCGTTCCCCTCGCCGATCGGCTTGCCCAGCACGGTCCCTAGCTTTCGACCTCCCCAGACCAGTTGGCGCGAGATCGGCCAGAAAACGAGCGGCTCCAGGGGGATCGACTGCATGGCGAGCATCCTTCTTCGCGGAATCGACGTTCCTCATCAGCGGTCAGCCATTTGTAACGTCGCGACCGACGGCCGTCCACCGCCGCCGTCCCGGCCTGGCGTTTCCGACGGCTTGCTGTTAGACTTGTGGCCACAGGAACGCCCCCGCGCGCCCGGTCGTCCCCGTGAGACCGCCGCGCGGCGCCGCCCGCCAAGGGCTCCGGCCTCGGGACTGGCCGCAGCAGCCCGCGTCTCCTCCGCGTCGAGAAGTCGCCCCGCCCCTCATGCGGCGGGCCCACCCCCGTTGGTCCACGTCCAATGCCCAGCGATCGCGATCTCTTCGTCGAAGAGCAATCGATGGTGACGATGAGCTTCGGCGAGCACCTTGAGGAGCTGCGCGTGCGGCTCATCCTGGCGCTGGCCGGCCTCATGGTCGGCGTTCTGATCGTCTTCGTCCCGCCGCTCGATATCGGCAAGCGGGTCATGGAGAAGATGGAGTCGCCCGCCAAAAACGCTCTGACCGCCTTCTACGCCAGCGAGTACGAGAAGAAGGCCGAGGCCGCCCGGCAAGCCCAGGAGGTCTCGCCCGAGGTTCAGGCCCAGGTGCCGGCCGAGTCCTTCATCGCCGCCATCGCCAAGCTCGCCCCCGACCTGAAGCTGCCCGACGTCGAGGCGGTGAAGGGCCAACTCCTGGAATTCCCGATCCGCTACAAGCTGGCGGACGTCATCGGCCTGAGCGAGAAGTCGGTCTACCAGATCGACAACTCGCTGATCTCGCTGGGGCCGCTGGAGACGATCACGATCTACTTCCTGGTCTGCTTGGTCTCCGGCCTGGTGCTGGCGAGCCCCTGGGTCTTCTACCAGATCTGGGCGTTCATCGCGGCCGGGTTGTATCGCCACGAACGCCATTACGTGATGCGGTTCCTGCCCGTCTCGCTGGGACTGTTCGTCTCGGGCATTCTCCTCTGCTTCTTCTTCGTTCTGCCGCTGACCCTGGCGTTCTTGCTGGATTTCAACGTCTGGCTGGGCGTCGCGCCGACGTTGCGGCTGAGCGAGTGGATGAGCTTCGCCACGATCCTGCCGCTGGTCTTCGGCGTGGCCTTCCAAACGCCGCTCGTCATGCTATTCCTCCAGCGCATCGGGATCTTCACGGTCGACGACTTCCGAGCCAAGCGGAAGTTCGCGATCCTCATCATCACGATCGCCGCCGCCGTGCTCACCCCCGGTCAGGACCCGATCAGCATGACCCTCCTGGCCGTGCCGATGATCCTGCTCTACGAGCTGGGCATCATCCTGATCGCCCGCGGCGGCAAGGCCGGCCTGCCCGCCCAGGCTTGAGAATCCCCCTCCCGACGAACCGTCTCGATCCGGATCGGGTGCGTCGCCACGGAGAACGGTCTCCCCTCCTTGTGGGGGAGACCGTTCAGGCCGTCCTTTGGCCAGGGCGTGCCTGCTTCGTTGCATCGGCCATCCATCAATTCGGGTTGTGAGTAAACTCTACTCAGCGGGAGTCTTTACGTAGGCGTTGATTTGGCAGTCGAGAGCGATTGCATGAACGTTGCCGACCAGACACACGGCGACTTCGCGGCTGTCGCCGATCGCATGCCCACGCTTGCGTGGGCATGGCACCCAGCCTGGCGCTCGGGCCGGTGGAATTGCGAGCGCGCGTCGCGTATCTTGCCGAACGAAGCCAGGACGCCCACCACGCGAAACGTCTTATCCAATCAATGTTTACGCCTGATCTCCGAGATACCGTCTGACTACGATCGAACCCAAACGCGAAGCCAATGTCGGGAAGGACGTCTCTTTGTCGACAAGGCTCGGTTGCTCTGGGTGCAACGGTGTAAGAGAGAGTGGGAACCTCGAAAAGCACGCGAACGAAGCCACGCGGAACCACAAGCGCAATCCATTATAAATCAAAGACTTCCAGCGACATTCGACGGGAACTTCCAATGCGATCGAACCCAAATTCGAAGCCGTCGACGAGGCAATCGTCCCGCGTCGTCAGCCCCAGGCAGAAACCCGTTCGGCTTGCAGGGCCGGCGGTTGCGTCCTAGACTTGACGCGCCCGTGCGGGCGCTTCTCGGTTAGTCGGATTTCTCCTCTCGGAGCGCCTTTAACGGTGGTCGCGATGGAACAGGTCAGCGTGGGAATGGTCGGGTTGGGAACCGTCGGCGCGGGCGTCGCCCGGATCCTGACGCAGCACGCCGACCGCATCGCCCGCCGATCGGGACGCCGGATCGAGCTGAAATGGGCCGTCGTCCGCGACCTTAAGAAACGTCGGGACGCCGACTTTGAGGGCGTCCGGGTCGTCGACGACGTCCGCCGCGTGATCGACGATCCCGAAGTCCAGATCGTCGTGGAGTTGATCGGCGGCGTGGATGCGGCGCGTCGGATCGTGCTGGACGCCCTCGCGGCCGGCAAGCACGTCGTCACGGCCAACAAGGCGCTCCTGGCCGAGCACGGCCCCGAGGTCTTCGCCGCCGCCCGCGCGGCCGACCGCGCCGTGGCCTTCGAGGCGAGCGTCGGCGGCGGGATCCCGATCCTGGGGGCGATCAACGTCGGCCTGGCGGCCAACCAGATCCAGAGCCTGGCGGCGATCCTCAACGGCACCTGCAACTACATCCTGACCCAGATGACCCAGGAGGGGATCGCCTACGCCGACGCCCTCGCCGGCGCCCAATCGCTCGGCTACGCCGAGGCCGACCCCACTCTCGACGTCAACGGCACGGACACCGCCCACAAGCTGGCCGTCCTGGCTCAACTGGCCTTCGGCGCGAGCGTCAAGACGACCGACATCCCCCGCGAGGGGATCGACCGCCTGGAGATCGCCGACCTCAAGTACGCCCGCGAGTTGGGCTACACCATCAAGCTCCTGGCCCACGCCCGGCTTGCCGACGGCGCCCTGGAGCTTCGCGTGGCCCCCAGCCTGGTCCGCAACGACGCCCCCCTGGCTCAGGTCCACGGGCCTTACAACGCGATCCGGGTGGTCGGCGACGCCGTCGGCGACACGTTCTTCCACGGCCGGGGCGCTGGGATGATGCCCACGGCCTCCGCCGTCGTCGCCGACGTGATCGACGTGGCGACCGGTCGGGCGCTTTTGACCTCGCGGACGCTCGACTTCTGGTCGGCTACGGCCCCGGCGGTCCCCCTGCTCCCCGCCAGCCAGTCGCGGCGGCGGAACTACCTCCGGTTCCTGATCGCCGATCGTCCCGGCGTGATCGCGGCCATCGCCCAGGTGCTGGGGGACCGCGGCATCAGCATCGCCAGCGTGATCCAGCACGAGCCTTCCGACGGCGAGGGGGGCGAGCCCGGCCCGGTCCCGCTCGTCATCATGACTCACCTGGCCGTGGAGGAAGACCTCCGCGAAGCCATCCGAGCCATCGACCGCCTCGACGTCGTCCGCGCCCCGAGCGTCCGCCTCGGCGTCGAGGAGTGATCGCCAGCCCCCTGCCCCGATCCCAAGGACCCCCGCCGTGCCCGCCTCCCCCAAGTACGTGATCGTGATCCCCGACGGCGCGGCCGACGAGCCGTTCGAGGCCCTCGGCGGTAAGACGGCCCTCCAGGCGGCGAACCTCCCGGCGATGGACCGCGTGGCCTCGGAGGGGATCGTGGGTCGCTCGCGGAACGTCGCCGATCGCTTCCTGCCCGGCAGCGACGTCGCCACCCTCAGCCTCTTCGGCTACGACTCGGAGAAGTACTACACCGGCCGCGCCCCGCTGGAAGCCGCCGCGATGGGCGTCACGCTCGGCCCCGACGATTGGGCCGTGCGCTGCAACCTGATGACGATCGCCGACGGCCGCCTGTCCGACTTCACCGCCGGGCACATCACCAGCGAGGAGGGGGGCTCGATCATGGCGACCCTCCAGCAGGAGTTGGGTCGGCCGGACGTCGAGTTCCACGCGGGCGTCAGCTACCGCAATCTGATGATCTATCGCGGCAAGCCCGGCGCGACCGTCTTCACCAGGGAAACGAAGACCGTTCCGCCTCACGACCACCCCGACGAGCCGGCCGCGAACTACCTCCCCAAAGGACCCGGCGCCGACCTGCTCATCGACCTGATGAAGCGGGCCGAGCCGATCCTGGCGAACCACCCGGTCAACCTCGCGCGGATCGCCCAGGGGAAGAAGCCCGCCAGCGCCATCTGGCTCTGGGGCCAGGGCGAGGCCCCGCACATGCCGCCGTTTCGCGAGCTGCACGGCCTCAAGGGGGCGATCATCTCGGCCGTCGACCTGGTGCGCGGCGTCGGCGTGCTGGCCGGCTGGGACCGAATCGACGTCCCGACCGCCACCGGCTACCTGGACACGGATTACGTCGCCAAGGGGAAGGCCGGGATCGAGGCCCTCCGCGACCACGACGTCGTCTGCGTCCACATCGAGGCCCCCGACGAGGCCAGCCACGAAGGCCGCGCCGATGCCAAGGTCGAGGCCCTCGAACGCATCGACGGCGACATCGTGGCCCCGATCGTCGACGCTCTCAAGTCGTACGAGCAGTGGCGGATCTTGATCTCCCCCGACCACTCCACCCTGCTCCGCACCCGGGCCCATGACCGGGCCCCCGTCGCCTGGACGATCGCCGGGACGAACATCCCCGCCAGCGGCCTCCGCTACGACGAACAGCACGCCCTCGACGGCGGCGGCGCGTTCTTCGACCAGGGCTGGCGGCTGATGGAGAAGTTCCTCGACCTGAAGTGGTCCGGCCGCTGATCCCTCGAAACCTGTCCCAAAAGTGCTGGGACGGGGCGACAAACGGCCTTCCCCCCTCGCGGGGGAAGGTGGCCCGCAGGGCCGGATGAGGGGGGATCGGCGTTGCTATGAGAACCAACCGCCGGATGCGTCTGCGACGGCGGTCGTCCCCCTCATCTGACCGCTGCGCGGTCTGTCTTCCCCCTCGAGGGGGGAAGACCCTCGAATTGCACCTTCGCTTATGCGACGGCTTCTCAAACACCCCTCCAGGGACCCGTGACGAAGTCGCCTTCGAACATGGTGGCCGCCACGGGCTCTTCCGATTCCAGCAGCAGGAGATACGGATCTTGCTCGTCGCGATCGGGAAGCGGGACGACGGCCAGGTCGGCGGACTTGCCGGGGCGGAGCGAGCCGGCGGTGGTCTCGGCGCGGAGGGCCCAGGCGCCGAACAGCGTCGCCATGGTCAGCAGCAGCTCGCCGGAGAGCGAGCCGTCGCGGGCGTGGAGGAACCGCATCTCGTCGAGGACGCTCAGCGACGGGCTCGACGCCAGGCTGTCCGTCCCCAGGCAGACGATCGCCCCGCGTTCCAACAGCGCCCGGTAGGGGTGGGCGTCGTGGCCGAACCGGGCGTTGGTCCTCGGGCAGAAGGCGACGGCCACGCGATGGCCGTTCGTCGAAGCCTCCGGCCGAAGCTGCCAGAAATCCTGAGGGTCGATGTACGTCCCGTGGGCGATCAGCCAGTCGGCGTCGCGGAGGTCCCCCTTGCGGATGTACTCCGACGGCCGCGAGCCGATCGGCTCCCACTCGTCGTCCCACGCGCCGAGGTCTTCGAGAAACCGCCGCAGGGGACCGTCGCGAGTCTCCAGGAGTTGGAGTTCCTCGGGCATCTCGGCCAGGTGGGTCGTCAACGGCAGCCGGCTCGACGCGGCGTTGTGGTAGAGCCAGCCCGCCGTGCTGTAAGGAGCGTGGGGGGAAAGCCCCGGGCGTGCGTTGGCGGCCACCTGCGCCTCGGGATTGATCGAGCCCAACCAGCGCCAGGCCGCATCATTCGTCTGCAGCCCTCGATGACGTTTCAGCCCGACGACCTCCGCGAAGACCACCGCACGCGTCGGGGCCTTGGCGATCGCGTCCCAGCTCAGGCCGGCGGTCGTGATGTCGGCCACGGTCGTCGTCCCGGCGGCAATCGACGCGGCCAGGTTGCGGTCGACGGCCTCGCGGTAAGACTCGGGCGCGACGGAACGGCGGTGGGCCATCACCTTGGAGAGCCAGGCGACCTCGTTCTCAACGGCCCTGGGATTCCGCCCTGCGTCGTCCGGCAGACCGGAAAGCTCCAGGTGGGTGTGCGCGTTGACCAGCCCGGGGATCACGGCGACGTCCCCCAGGTCGAGGTCGGCCTGCCGCTCGCTCGCCGGGCCGACCCAGGCGACTCGGCCGCCGTCGATCGCCACGACGCCGTCCTCGATCGGCGGCCGCTCGACGGGAAAAACGTACCGCGCCCGGAGGCTGAACGTCCCGCGTCTCATCCGGCCCCCTCGATCTTCGGACGGTCGAACCTCCAGAGATACAGGAAGAGAGCCGCCGCCGACGCCGCTGCAACGATCACCCAGGGGAACTGGTAAAGACCATGCTCGGCGTCGCGATAGACGGCCCCCGCCGCCCCCATACGCTTGAGGAGCCCGACCCACGCCCCCAGCGCGACGGCGAAGCCGTTGTTCAGGGCGTGGAACAGCACGCCCGGCAAGAGGCTTCGGCTGCGGACGGCCAGCAGGCCCAGGAAGACGCCCAGGATCGCCGCGTTGAAGAACTGCTGGAAGAGACTCAGGAACACGTGAAGCAACGCGAACAGGAGCGCCGAGAGGACGATTGCCGAGTAGGGCCGCCTCCCCGTCTTCAGTCCCGACAGGATGAAGCCCCGGAACGCGACCTCTTCGCAGACGGCCGGCGTCAGGGCGAACAGCAGGACGGCCAGCAACAGCGGAGTCTCGCCCTGGAGGAGCGAGTTGAAGACGGCCTTGGTCGCGTCGGAGAGCGGGAAAGCCCATTCGACCAGCCGGCTCAACTCGGCCGTCAGCGGGTTCACCGCCACGGCCGTCGCGGCGGCCAGGGCGAAGTAGCGAGCGTCCGTCGAGCGGAGACGAAGAGTCCCCAGCGGGTCGGTGGTCAGCAAAAAGGCCATCGCGGTCGGCACGAGCAGGATCAGCAGTTGGCCGATGGCCACCGCCCCCAGCCCGCTCGTCGAGCCGGCCGTCAAGGACGCCTGGGCGAACAACCACGAGGCCGTGATCACCAGCGCGAAGCAGAGCACCGCCTGCGAGGCCGACGGCCGAGGCCCCCGGTCGCGGATCGTCGCCTTGACCCACTGCACCAGGTTGAACCGCTCGGATTCACGGAACAGCACCTCCTCATCCTGGAACTGCTCGACGGCCCAGCGCAACGCCAGCCAGGCGTAGATGACCGTCGGCACCAGCACGGGGATGAAGTAACGGAACCCCGTGGCGTAGTCGCCCACGATGAGCGCCCTCAGCAGGAGGGCCGCACCGGTCACGGGGACCAGGCTGTAGAAGGCGTTCAACTCGATGCCCGGCGTCATCGTCAGGAAGATCAGCGGCAGGCAGATCAGGTAGAGAGGGGTCATGTAATACTGCCCCTCCTTCATGCTGCGGGCCATCGCCGCGACCGCCAGGCAGACCGCGCTGAAGAAGGCGGCCAGCGGGATCAGCAGGACGATCATCCAGAGGGCCGACTGCAAGGTCGGCGGGGCGAGCGCCGCGGCGGCGCTGCTCGCCGAGTCTTCGCCGCCGAAACCGACGGCCCGCCGGGCCATCTGCAAGCCGGTGAGGCCCATGCTCAGCAGGTTCAACACGGCCGTCGTCACGCTGGCGGCGAGCACCGCCAGGAACTTGCCCAGGACGATCTCAGCGCGACCAGCGGGGCTGATGAGGAGGGTCTCCATGGTCCCCCGCTCCTTCTCGCCGGCGCAGAGGTCGACGGCCGGGTAGAAAGCTCCGGTGAGGGCCATGATGACCAGAAGGAAGGGGAAGATCCGCCCCCAGACGTTGCCGCCGATCTCCTGCCTCGTGGCCACGTCCTGCGGGATGACGTCGATCGGCTTGGCGTAGCCTTCGGGCAGCTTGTCTTCCTTGCGGCGTTCCTCGACGATCCCGCCCTTCCAGCGGTCGAGAGCCTCGCGAAGACGGAGGTAGGTGATCTTGCTGGTCTCGTCGACGCTCTTGTAGTGGATCGGAATCGCCGCGTCGGCCCGGGCCTTGAATTGCTCCGGAAGGTCCGGCGGGATCACCATCACGGCCGAGGCCAGGCCGTCGCGAACCGCTCGCCCTCGGACCGCGTCGTCGGCCCATTCGCCGGAGTCGGGGACGCGTTCAACCTCCAGGCGGGCGGCCTCGGCGGGACTGTCGAAGAGGGCCGGGTTGAAGCCCGTCCCCTCGGCGTTCAGCAGCGGGGGGTCTTTCGGCAAGCGGTCGGCGCCGACGATCACCACCCGGCGCGGCTTCTCCTGCAAGGCGGCCGCGAACTGGAGCACCCCCGCGCCGATCAGGGGGTACAGCAGGATCGGAAAAACGACCACCATGAAGAGCGTGCGGCGGTCTCGGAGCTGGTCGAGCCCCTCGCGGACGAAGATCTGCCAGACGTTCGACCAGTTCATGAATTCGACCCCGCCCCGATCGCCTGACCGCCGGCCGCCGCGTACCGAGCGTCCGCTTGTTCGACGAGCTTGAAGAACAACTCCTCGACGTCAGGCTGGCTGTAGGTCGCGAGCAACTCGTTGATCGGCCCCTGGGCCTGGAGTTCGCCCCGGTAGATGATCGCGACCCGCGAGCAGAGACGCTCGACCTCGCTCATGGAGTGGGTCGAGAAGACGATCGTCTTGCCCATGTCTCGGAGTTCCAGGATCTTGTCGAGGACCACGCGTTGAACCAGGATGTCCAGCCCCGAGGTCGGCTCGTCGAAGATCAGCACCGGCGGGTCGTGGACGATCGTCCGGGCGATGGAGACCTTCTGCTTCATGCCGGTGGACATCTTCGAGCCCAGCACGTCGCGGAAGTCGTCCATCTTGAGCCAGCCGAAGACGGTTTCCATCCGCTCGCGAAGCCTGTCCTTGGGCAAGCCGTAGAGCCGGCCGAAGTACTCGACCAGCTCCCAGGCGGTCATGCGGTCGTAGATCCCCGTGTTGGCCGACATGAAGCCGATCCGGCGGCGGACCTCTTGAGGAGCCTCGACGACGTCGTAGCCGGCGACCATCGCGCGGCCGGCGGTCGGCCTGAGCACGGTGCTGAGGATCCGGAGCGTCGTCGTCTTGCCCGCGCCGTTGGGGCCGAGGAGACCGAAGATCTCGCCGGGCCGGCATTCGAACGAGACGTCGCGGACCGCCTCCACCCAGCCGCGCTGGGTGTCGCGGAACGACTTGCCGAGCCTCTCGACTTGAATCACGCCAGGGCTCCGGCGACGGCCCCGTCGAACGCGGGGGCCTCGTCGATGTACTCGTAGAAGACGTTACGCTGGCGGGGGATGTAGCCGGACTCGACGATGCAGCGCTTGATCTCGTCGAGGCTGAGGTGGTGGACGGTCCCGGCCGAGGAGACGACGTTCTCCTCGATCATCAGGCTCCCCATATCGTTGGCGCCGAAGAAGAGGCCCATCTGGCCGATCTTCGCCCCCTGCGTGACCCACGACGACTGGATGTTGGGCACGTTGTCGAGGTAGAGCCGCGTCATGGCCTGGGTGCGGAGGTACTCGAACGCCCCGGCGGGAGGGACGTCGGCCATGTCGGTGTGCTCGGGCTGGAAGGTCCAGCAGATGTGGGCGGTGAAGCCGCCGGTCTCGTCCTGAAGGCGACGGACCTGGTCAAGGTGCTCGATCCGCTCCTCAATCGTCTCGACGTGGCCGAACATCATGGTGGCCGTCGACCGGCCGCCGAGCTGATGCCAGACGCGATGGACGTTGATCCAGTCGGCCGTGTTCACCTTGCCGCGGGTGATCGCCTTCCGGACGCGATCGACGAGGATCTCGGCCCCGCCGCCGGGGAGGCTCCCCAGGCCGGCTTCCTTGAGCCGCTCCAGGACCGTTCGCAACGGCAGCTTGGCGACCTTGGTGAAGTGGTGGATCTCCGGGGCGCTGAAGCCGTGGACGTTGATCGTGGGGAAGGTCGACCGGATGTCCTGCAACAGCTCCTCGTACCACTCCAGCTTGAGCCTGGGATGGAGGCCGCCCTGGAGGAGGATCTGATCGCCGCCCAGTTCCACCGTCTCGCGGATCTTGTCGAAGAGGACGTCGCGGTCCAGGACGTAGGCGTCGGCGTCGTCGACCTTCCGGTAAAAGGCGCAGAAGTCGCAGACGGCCGTGCAGACGTTCGTGTAGTTGATGTTGCGGTCGATGTTGAACGTCCGGAACGGCTCGGGGTGAAGCCGACGGCAAAGAGCGTCGGCCGCGGCGCCGAGTTCCAGCAGGCTCGCTTCCCGAAGCAAGGCGACGCCTTCCTCGAACGTCAAACGGCCGCCCTCAGCGGCGCGTCGCAAGGTCGCGGGGGCGGTGGAAGACAAGATTCACTCCTTCAGGCGCCAGGCCCAGGCGTGCGGCCATCGCGGCGAACAGCCGCAGGCCGGCCAGCTCCGGCTCGCCCAGGTCGTAAGACAGGACACGGGTGAGATAATCGTAGCACGTCTGAAAGTCCAGGCCCAGCCGCGGGCCGTGGATTCGGGCCAGCTCGTCGGCGTTCGCCAGCCCTTCGGCCCGACACCGCGCCAGGGCGTCCGGAACGTCCCCAAGGTCGGCCCCGGCCCGAACGACCCAGAGGGCGAAGACGAACGGCAGTCCGGTCAGCTCGCGCCAGGCTTCCGCCAGGTCGACGACCTCGTGGAATGAGTCCTCCGGGACTTTCATCGCCCGGTCGCCGATCACGAGCACGGCGTCGGCTGTGCTCTCCAGTGCCGAGACCCCCAGTGGCAGCGGCTCGATGGTCTCCGGACGGACGCCGTGGGCCGCTTCCAGCCAAACCTGCGCCAGCGCCTGGCTCGTCCGCGAGCCCGCGTCCAGGGCGAGCCGGTCGATGGAGCCCAACGGGACCTTGCTGAAGAGCTTGACGCTCCGCACCGGCCCCCGAGCCCCGATCGCGAAACCAGGCAGGATCTCATATCCCCGCGACGCCCCCCGCAGGTACTCGACCGAAGGGATCAGCGCGACGTCGAGATCCCCGGCCGCCAATCGATCCGCCAACCGGCTCGGGACTTCCATCTCCAGCCGGACCTCGGGGGCGAATTCCTCCAGGCGATAGTACAAAGGCTTGGCGTTCAGATAACTGACCGCTCCGACCCGGACAACTCTCGCCATAACTCCCTCCCAGGGGCCGGCGGGGTTGGCCGGATTTTTCGTCTCGACCGAAACCGGCGTCGCCGTCGTCCTTTCAATCCTTTTTGAAAGTATAGAACGAATCTGGGTGAGGACAAGGCGGCTTCACTCGAACCCGTGGGTCTGCCTGGCGAGGCTGGAGATGTCGTCGCCGGTGAGGTCGTGGATGGCGCCGAAGCCGGTGATGAGTCGGGCCGAGACCGGTTCGATGCGGACCAGGAAGAAGTCGCCGAGCTGGAAGCTGATCTCGGATTGGGGGAACTTGCGGAGGTAGGAGTCGCGGGTCTCCGTGAAGGCCTGGCTGTGGGGGTCGATGGGTTCGGCGAAGCCCTGGATGGAGAGCCGGGAGAGAGTCTGGGGATTGCGCGAGTGGCTGTCGGGCGCGGCGATCATCAGGCCGACCTTGGGGCTCTGGCTGAGTGCCCGAGCGTGCTGGGCGAGCCGGCTCACGTGGATGTGGAACGCCGAGAGGTCGAGATTGGCGTCGAAGAGGACGAGCGACACCAGGGGGTGCCCATCGAGCAGGGTTCCGAGCGAGGCGATGCGCTGATCTCGGGCGAGACGGATCAATTCGTGGCCGACCTGGGATTCCATCGGATGTCCCTCCTTGAGGTGAATGGGCCCCCCGCGCTCAGGCCTGAGCGCGGGGGGCCGGTCCGTCAGCGTCCGAGGTCGATCTTGACGGGGGTCTTCTTGCCGGACTTGACGTCGAGGACCGTGAGCGTGAACGAGGAGCCGACGCTCTTGAGGGCCTGTTCGAAGAGGTCCGGAGCGAAGACGACTCGGTCGTCGACGCCGACGATGGCGTCGCCGACTTCGAGGCCGGCTTTCTCGGCCGGACTGCCAGGGGCGACGGCCGCCACCTTCACCACCGGCAGCAGATCGGCCGTCCCAGGCTTGACCGTCAGCCCGAAGCTCTGCGCGGTGAGCCCCCCGCCAGTGGGCGCGGGATTCGAGGGAGCCGGTCCGGGCGTGGGTGTAGGCGTCGGCGAAGGCGACGGTGATGGAACCGGTGCCGCCCCGAGAGCGACTTCGACGGGAACGTCACGACCGGAACGGACGTCGCGGACTGACACGACGATCTTCTCGCCGGCCGCATTGAGGGCCTCTTGCAGCCGGGCCTGATCGTTCAGCGCGATCCCGCCGGCCTCGACGAGAACGTCACCGACCTCGATCCCGGCCTGTTTGGCGGGCCCGCCTTCCTGCAATCCCGTCACCTTGAGCGCCGTCCGAAGCCCGAGTCGAACGGGTTCCACCTGAACGCCCAACGTGCGTCTTGGGCTGGACGGAGCCGGCGAGGTCGGAGCCGGCGAGGTCGGAGTCGGCGCAGCCGCGATCACGCCGGTCAGGTCCACCGGCACCTCGACCTGCTCGCGCGTCCGGACGTTCAGGATGGCGAACTCGGCGTTCGGCCCTCCCTTGGCCAGGATCTCGGCGAGTTGTTGCACGCTGGCGAAGCCCGACTTGTTCACGCCGATGATGACGTCGCCCCGTTCAAAACCGGCCTTCTGCGCGGGCGTATTGGGGAGGACGTCGGTGATCCGAAGGACGAGCCGACCGTTGACCTCGACCGCGTCGGCCTTGACGCCGATCGACTTCAGAACGTCAGCGCCGGCCGTCGATGGGGACGTGGGGACAGGTGGGAGGTTCGGGGTCGGAGTGGGCGAGGGAGAAGGAGTCGTCGGTCGGGCTTCCGCAGTCCGGTCGATCGGCGGAGGTCCGCCGGACTGGTCGAACCAGTTGGGGAACGTCCCTTCCCAGCCGCCGCCCTCATGGGGATACAGGTAGGCCTTGATCGTGGCTCCCTCGGAGGGAACGGAAGCGTAGCCTTGCCCTCGATTCGCCCCCTGGAAGACGTGGACGTAGACCTGCTCGCCAGGGGCGGGGATCGTGGACCCGCGTCGGCGGGCCTCGGCGGCGCCGCGACCCATCTCAGCACGGGTGACGTCGAGTTGCACCACGTAGTCGGTCCGATCCGACTTCTGGCTGCGGTAGACCCCTCGAACCGATCCATCGACGACGACCGCAGCCCCCTCCTTGGGCTGAGCCTGCTGGGATCGAGCCTGGCCGGCCGCGAGTGCGAGCCCGACAAGCGCCCACGTCCACGATCGCTTCATCATGTCCCTGACCTCCCGATACAGATCAGATCGGTGTACGCGGCGAAGCCCCACGCCGCTCGCCGCCGATTGTAACCGGTGGGACGTCCGCAAGGATGTTCCGATCCACTCAGAATTCCATCCGGTTGAACGCCCGGATTCCAATCCGCAGCGGGATGATCGTCGCCGCAGCGCCAATGATCAGGCTGGCGATCACGGCCGTCGTCAGCCAGAACCGCAGCGCGCCCCATGAGAGGATCAGCCGGGCCGACTCCGCGTTGTCCTGGCCGACGAAGTAGAGATGACACGGCACGGCCAGCGCCGTGACGATCGTGAAGATGAAAACCAGGCTCACCAGCAGGTTGAACGTCCCGCCGAACCCGGCGGCGATCTTCGATGGGTCGGACTCGCGCAGGTTCGGCAGCCGCGCTCCCAGCCCCACGCTGATCCCCGAGAGTCCCAGGCAGAGCACGGCGATCATCCCGACGTGCAGCAGAATCATCCAGGGATTCATCTGGAGCATCAGATCGCTGAGAACCACCAGGAACTCGGTGGAGATGAGTGAGATTCCCGCCGAGAACGCGAACTTGCCCCAGAGGATCTGGTCGCGCCGCAGCGGCAGCAGCCCCAGCGTCCAGAAGTTCCGCCCCTCCAGCGACAGCAATGGGAAGATGAACCGGCTGGTGAACGTCGAGAGGATCAAGGCCGTCACCGACAGATTCAGGAAGCTCACCAGGTTCCGCCAGTACGGGCTCTGCGCGCCGTAACCGAGCCGAGGGATGTTCAGGAAGTAGAAAGCCAGCAGACCGAAGAAGATCAGGAACTGCGACCACTGAGTCGGGTCGCGAAGGAACGTCCGCAGGTCCTTGAGGATCAACAACCGGATCGGCTGCGGCAGGTAGAAGAAGAGGCGGTGGAACGTCGCATCCATGAGGCCGAAGCCGCGGCGTTTGCGGCTGGAGCGTTCGCCCTGAATCCGCCCGTAGCCCCGACGGTAAAGATCGCGAGCGAGGACGGCGGCGGTCAGGTAGGCGAGCCCGGCGTGCGAGGAGAGGATCATCAGGTAATATCCCGCCCCGCGCCAGTCTCCCTTGGCGGCCGCCAGCAGCCCCGCCGACATCCACCGACTGGGCCACAATGGATTCTGACAGAAGGCGAGGCGGTTGAGCACGCTCCCCAGCCAGTCGCTGCTGAGAGCCTCGTAGGGCGTCGTGAGAAGCTTCCACGCCGTATAGAGAAAGACTCCCAGGCCGACGACCGTCGCCAGGGCCAGCACAGTCCGCTCGCGTCGGGGAAAGACGTTGGCGACGGCGATGGCCACGATCGAGCCCAGGCTCGACGGTATCAACACGAACACCGCCAGGAAGGCGGGGATCAACGCGTAGTAAGGCCACGGCGCGCCGGCGTCCGACGCCGAGGGGCCCACCTTGATCGTCAGCCCGTACGCCACCAGGAGCGGGCTTCCCAGCAAGAGGAACCCCCACGACGCAAACGCCACGGCCTCGGCGAATTTGTGGGCGAAAATCCGGTCGGCCGCCGCGGGGGTTGTCAGCAGGAACGTCGCCTCTCGCGAGTGGAACAACGCCGCATAGACGATGATCCCCGTCGAGAACAGGAGCATCACCAGAAGCGACAGGAAGAACATGCCGAACAGGTATTCGATGATCGTGTTGGCCAGATCGACGTAGATCGCGATGAACTGGAAGCTCTTGAGGAACAGCAGGAACAATCCCGCCCAGAAAACCGCGCTGCAGAAGACGATCATCGAAGCCCGAAGCCGCGAGTCGGCCACCAGGGCGCTTAGAGTGTTGCTAAGCTGCCGCCAGCGGAGCCAGCGCAGGGCCCGAGCCGACCGATCGGCGGGGGTTGCGGCCGAGGCCGGCGCTGGGACGAAAGACTCCGGCAGAGCCAGGCTCATAAGCTCGTCTCCAGGCGGGCCCGCGCGATCGGACTGATCGCCCGCGGAACGTCGTGACCGGTGAGTTTCAGGAAGAGGTCTTCCAGACTGCCGTCGTGCTTCGCCTGCCGGCGCAGTTCGTCGAGCGGCCCGACGGCGAGCATCCGACCGTGATCGACGATCCCAATCGTGTCGGCCAGTTCCTCCGCGATCGCGAGCAGATGGATCGACATCAAAACAGCGGCCCCGGCGCGAGCCTGGGCGACGAACATGTTCTTGACGACCCGCGCGTTCCGGGGGTCCAACCCCACCAGCGGCTCATCGACCACGAGCACCCGGGGTTCGTGAACCAGCGCCGAGGCGAAGACCACCCGTTGCTTCATCCCCTGCGAGTAACCCTCGCAGAGTTCGTCGATGAAATCCCCCATCTCGAAGGTTTCGATCATCTCCTCGATCCGCGCAGCGCCGGTCGCCCGGTCGACGCCGTACATCTCGACGACGAACCGGAGGAACTCACGGCCGGTGAGCTTGTCGTACAGGTACGGCTGGTCGGGGACGTACCCTAAGAGTCGCCTCGCTCCTTCAGAGGCCGCCGGCATTCCGCCGATCAGCACGCTCCCCTCGCTGGGCGTCAGCAGACCGCAGATCATCTTGATGGTGGTGGTCTTGCCCGCCCCGTTGGGCCCAAGGAAGGCGAAGAGTTCGCCGGGCCGGACCGTCAGGTCAAGGCGGTCGACCGCTTTCTTGTCGCCGAACGACTTGCTTACGCCTCGCAGCTCGATCATGGCGTCGTCTCCGCCGCGGGTTCCGCGTTCGGCTTTGGGGTCGGGTCGGGAAGCCGTTCCAGAACCATTTCCACGAACGGCAACGGCACCTGCTGACGGAGGATCACGCCGTCAAGCCGCACCCAGGTCTTCGCCTTGATGGGCCCAGCGGTCTGGACGACCTCGAAGGCGCTGACGGCCTCGCCGTTCCAGTCGATGAACGTGCGTCGCTCGACCACGACCCGGGCCGTCTCGACGACCCCCGAAAGCGGGTTGATGATCTTCATGTCCCATCGCTGGCCGACGTGCAGTCCGGGAAGCCGGTCGAGCGGTCGAAGCGAGTCGGAGACCACGGATCGAGGTTCGTAGGGGAATTTGCGGTGAATGTTCAGCATCGAGGCAATCCCCCGCGACTGAACGTCCATGACGCCGTCGTTGACTTTCCCCTGGACCTTGAAGAAAACGTCCTCCGAGTCGCCCCCCTTCACATCCATGGTGAACGAGCGAAGGTCGCCGTGGGCGTCGACGCGATAATCGCCCAGGATGCTCAGCTTGACGCCCGCCCCTCCCGACAACGGCGACTGCTTGAGCACCTCGGCGGCGTCGAAGTCGACGCGGCTGGAGAGGGCGTACGAGCCGTCGGCCAGCCGGTTCGAATCCGTGACCGCCTTGCCCACCGCCCGCCGGGCCTCCGGCCGCTGAGGGTCGTCGATGACGTCGATCGACCAGGAAACCGGCGTCGGGTTCTCACCGGCCGCCGCCGCGATCGCCCGCAGGTCGGGCGGATACCCGAGCGTCAATTCCGGCACGACCTCCCACCTCAAGAGGAAGAAAGCCCCAATCAGCCAGTAGACCAGGATCGCCAGCGAGACGATTCGTGGTGGCATTGCATCCGGCCCTCGATGTTCGTAACGCGCGGAGTCGCCGTACGCCCATGCTAGGCGGAACGACCCGCTGGAGGCCAGGGCTCACCTGAGTCCGACGTCTGTCAGACTCCTCCTCTGGCAGTGTAGGCGCGCTGGGGTGGTTCGACGAGCCCCCCGCCTCGGAATTCTAGCGGGAGCGTCGTTACGACGTCCCCAAAGGCCGTCCTGAAGTCCCGACGAACCGTCGCAAACCGGGTCAGGAAGACTTACGGCTCGGCCTGATCTCATCCTCCAGCGCCTTGCCGGGTCGGCCCGCTTCAAGGATATGCAGGCCGAAGCGTTCCGAGAGTTCCTTGCAGACCAGGACGCCTCGGACGCTGTTCCCTTTCTCGTCGAGCGATGGGGAGAAAACGGCGATGCCGGCGACGCCCGGGACCACGGCGAGGATGCCCCCCGAGACTCCGCTCTTCGCGGGCAGTCCGATGCGATAGGTCCATTCGCCCGCGAAGTCGTAACTGCCGCACGACAGCATGATGCTCAGCAAGTCCTTCACATAGGGAGCCTCCAACGCTCGCTCCCCGGTGGCCGGATTGACTCCGCCGTTCGCAAGAGTCGCCCCCATCAGCGCCAGATCGTGGCAGTCCACCAGGACCGAGCACTGCTGAAAATAAAGTTCGAGCGTCTCATCCACCCGGTCCTCGATCATCCCGAAATTGAGCATCAGATGAGCGATGGCCCGATTGCGATGGCCGGTCGAGCGTTCTGACAGGAAGGTCGCGCTGTCGACGTGGACCTCGCGCCCCACGTACTTCCGAAACATCTCAAGCATGCGCTTGTAGCGTTCAATCTGGTCCGCCCCCTTGATCAAGTCGGTGGTGGCGATGGCGCCCGCATTGACCATGGGGTTGAAGGGTCGATTCGTCGCCTCGTCGAGCACGATCGAATTGAAGGCTTCACCAGTGGGCTCGACTCCGACCTTGGACAGGACGTGATCGCGGCCGTGGTCCTCCAACGCCAGCCCGAAAATGAACGGCTTGGAGATGGATTGGATGCTGAAAGGCCGATCCGCTTCGCCGACGTCGAACCTGAGCCCGTCCACCGTCACGACGCTGATCCCGAACCACTCGGGATCGGCCTTGGCCAGTTCCGGGATGTAGGACGCAACCCGACCTGTCTTCACCTGACTGTATTTGCCATGCAAGTTTCGCAGCGTCTCGCGAAACGGGGCGGACGCTGACTTCATCTTGTTCACGAGCGCGTCGAGGTCGCCTCGGTTCGATTCAACAGCCACTTTGCATGCGCTCCAGGAAGACGAGATAGGGGGCGTCGCGTGCTCGCAGCCTTACGAAAGGAGACGATCGGCCACGGATCGAAGACCTCGAGTCACCGGGTGGTTGGGAAACCGATAGACGAAAACGCCTGCGCTTCCGAGACGGGCCAGATCCTCGTCCAGCGGAAGCATGCCGACGACGGGAGCCTGGTAGGCGGTTTCGATCTGGGAACGCAACTGATCGACGTCGACGCCCGCGGGCACCTTGTTCAGGACGATCTGCAGGTCTGCCACCTCGAGGCGGCGGGCGAGTTCAACGGTCACCGCCGTCCCCTGGAAGTCCTGGTTGTCCGGTCGCATGACCAGCAGGAACGTGTCGGAGATGGCGATCGAGAGAAGGGTCTCCTCGTTGACGCCGGGATGCGTGTCGATGAGGAGATAGTCCAATTCCAGTTCGCGAATCAGGGCGCGGAAGCCGTCGGTCAGGAGGCCGACGTCGTAGCCTTCACGAAGTACGCGAGCGATCTCGCCGGTCCGGGAGCTGGACGGGATCAGCAGGACCGTCCCGCGGGACGCCGTCGAATCATCGGCCGCGGCGGGTCGTCCAGCGTCCACCTCATAGGCCGCCTGCTCAATCCGGCAGCGCCCCCACAGATAGTCGTTCAGCGTGAACCGAACGGACTCCTCTCGAAGGCCGAAGATCACATGAATACCTGGCGAGTGGATGTCCGTGTCGATCACGCCGACTCGCTTCCCCGCTCCCGCCAGCAAAGCCGCCAGGTTGGCCGTCGTGTTGGACTTCCCCGTGCCGCCTCGAAAGGAGTGGATGGCTATGATTCTGGCCATGATTGATTTCCGGAGGAGTACGACGCTTGCCGCGCGGCGAGCTTCTTCTCTCAAGCCGTGGAGTCCGGTGGGTTTCGCAGCCCCTTGAGAACGCGAAGGGAGTTCCGTAGGGTCTGGAAATACTCTCCCTCGCTGATCTCGTCGACTTCACGCTTGAGCCTCTGAGGGTCCAGTTCCAGCAGCGAGGAGGTCTCACGCCCAGGGCAAGCCGTGGTCTCGTCCTCGACGGGTTCGGAGAGCAGGTCGAAACGCAGGAACGGCCCCTTCAGCCCCAATCGAAAGACGAAACCCGCCTGAGCTTTGGGTTCGAGCCGCAGGTTGAAGACCTTCCTGGACCCGCAGTAGATCCCCTGCGTCGTGAGCACCGTGACGAGCCAGGCGTCTCCGTCCGGAGTCAGGTAGACGTGTTCGCGAGAGACGACCTGGTCGGCGATGACGACGTCGTTGTCCACCGACCGACCGATCTTGATGAGCCCTGTTCCATCGAAGAACCAGCGCTGAAGCGGCGTCCCAATTGGAGAGCTCAAGAGAACGAGGGCCACCCTGGGATTGATCACAGGCCAACCCTTCTCTGGAGACGCCTCGAAGCGAGCCGTCTTCGTCGGTGAGTCTAGTTGAACGCTTCCATCGGACGGCTTCCACGCTCATCCTCGAGCGCGGTTCGGGAACGCGACGAGCGGCGCTCGGCGACAGCTCCCCAGCAAGCAGCAATCCGTCCTGAAATCGTCGATTTCCAACGGCTCGAAGATACATTAAGGGAGAGGACTTCTCCGCTTCAAGCGAAAAGACAGCGTCGTCACGTGCGAATCGCGCGATTATTCAGCGTCAACGCTCCGCCGTTCCGGCAGTCCGCAAGGCCGGCCTACATCCCGACGCCCGGCCGGCGAACCCCGAGCGCCCAGGATTCGTCCATGATGAGAGTCGAGAACCTATAGAATTCCGAAAACGAGCAAGCGGTCTGAAGCCAAGAATCGGAACCATGAACACTTATTATTGCTCTGACCCTCACGCCTTCCATGGCAACATCATGAAGCACTGCCGTCGCCTGGCGCTCATGACCGAGGCGGACAGGACGGCATTCCTGGAGATCGAGGCCGCCGGCGGCGACTCCTCAACACTGCGTGTCAGCGACGAGTCCATCGACAACATGAACCGGACCCTCGCGGCGAACGTCAACGCCCGCGTCGGACCGAACGACGTCCTCTGGTGCCTGGGCGATTGGGCCTTCGGGCGGGGGTCGGACTATCTCGCCAACGCGCGGTGGTTTCGCGATCAGATCCAGTGCCGGACGGTCCACCTGATGTGGGGGAACCACGACGAGCCGAAAATCCGGGACCTTTTCGCCTCAACCCACCATCAGACGGAGATCCGCGACCGGGGCGTCAAATTGACCCTCAACCACTATCCGATGGTCACCTGGAACGGCCAGCACCACGGCTCGGTCGCCGAGCCCAACATCCACCTCTACGGCCACGTCCACGCACTCTACCAGCGTCGGCCTGAAGCCAACCCACTCAAGGACTTCGACGCCTGGCCGGCGCTCGACGTGGGCTTCGACGGCCACGACTATCAGGTTTGGTCTCTGGAGGAGATCCTCGAAGTCCTCCGCCCTCGCCTCGAAGCCTTCGAGACCCTGAAACGCAGTCGAGGCCAGTTCGATCCCTTCCGGGGCCGTGGACGATCGCCGGAGACCTCCTGAGGGTCGGCCGTTTTCACGCCCCCGGTCGACGGTATCTCACCACAATCACCTCGATCGGTGCGTCAATCGCCTTGAGGGTCTCGCACAAGATCCTCTCGGCCTTCTCGGGATTGAACCCGCCCGAGCCGGAGCCGATCAGCGGAAACGCCAGCGACCGCAGCCCAAGACTCCCAGCCAACTCCACGGCGTTCCGGGCCGAATCGCGGATCGAGGTTTCCGATGCCCGCCAGATCAGGTTGATCCCAGCGACATGGATGATCGCCCGGAAGGGAAGCCGGCCGGCCGTCGTCGCCACGGCCCGGCCCAGCGGGATCGGCCCCTGCCGTCCTACCTCGCGGAATGGGCCCAGCCCCGCCCGCCGCTTGATCGCGCCGGAGACTCCCTGAGGCAACAACAGCCACCAGGGGATCACGTTCCGATTCCACGGGTTGACGATCGCCTCGACCGGCTGGTCCAGAAGGTCCCCCTCGACGACGCGAACGTTCAAGTCACACCCTCCCGACTCGCAGGTGAAGATCCCACACGATCTCGCGCGTCTCCCTCGGATCTCCCCACGCTTCGGCCAGTTCGCCCCGAACCTCGTCGACGGCCTTCCTCCCGGTCTCCTCGAAGTACTTCCTCGAAGCCGACCACGTTCCCATGAACTCGGCGAGCCGCGCCAGATTCCAACGCGCCCCAACGCAAAACGGCCGGTGCGGGATCTCCTCGAACGGGAAGGCCAGGGATTGATAGCCGGTTTCGACGTGTCGGATCTCGGGAGCCCAGTAGCCGCCGAGCACGTCGGAGTAAAGCCGTTGCACGACGGCGTCGACCTTGGCATCGACCCGTTGCAGGTGGTACGTCCAGCAGGCGAGCACGCCGCCGGGCTTCACGACTCGACGGACTTCCTCATAGAACCTGTCCTGATCGAACCAGTGCAAGGCCAGCGCCACGGTCGTCAAGTCGATCGAGGCGTCGCGAAGCGGCGTCGCATCGGCGAGCGCAGCCACGTAGCCGACTTTCGGGTCGCGATGCGCGCGAGCCAGTTGACGAAGGCTGGCGTCGGTGGCCGCCACGAATCGGAGCCGCCGAGCCAGGCTCACGGCGGCCTGACCATTGCCGGTGGCGCAGTCCCAGGCCGTTCCCGAACCGGGGACCAGCGAGGCTAGAAAGTCGTACAACTCTTCCGGGTAGCCTGGCCGGAACCGCGCGTACTCGTCGGCGTGGTTGGAGAAGTGGTCCTGAAACTCCATCAGCGTCTCCTGAGCCGCTCGTCGAGATCCCTTCACCCGATTATAGTCGGAGTTCATGGGAACGGGTTCCTGGGGGCCTGGCCGAATGATCCTGCTCAGCGACGGCGAACTGGAACGATCGGCGGTCGTCGCCAACTGCAGGATGAATCGAGAGCGCGAGTTGGACGGCTCGAACGGGTACGGCAAGGAAGTCGGCTTCGCCCCCATGGCCTTTCTTCAAGGGCGGGCGAATCCGACAAGACGGCCGAGGTGGCTCGACCTCTGCTGCGGCTCGGGGAGGGCGCTGATCCAGGCGGCGGACGCCGCTCGGCTTGCGGCATTCGACGTGGAAATCGTCGGGGTCGATCTCGTGGGATTCTTCCGCGAGCACGGTCACGACCCATCTCGCCTGCGGCTGATCGAATCCTCGTTGCGGACGTGGCAGCCGGAGGAGCCCTTCGATCTGATCACCTGCATCCACGGCCTCCACTACGTCGGCGACAAACTCGGTCTGATCGCCCGCGCCGTCTCCTGGCTCGTCCCAGACGGCCTCTTCGCGGCGAACCTCGACCTGCGAAACCTGAAACTCCGCAACGGACCTGGATCCGCCTCGTTGCTCCGCGGCGCAGGGTTGGAATTCAACGGTCGGCGACGGCTCGTCGTCTGTGAGGGACGACGGTCGATCGAGTGGCCCCTGCGGTACCTCGGCGGCGACGTCGACGCCGGACCGAACTATACCGGCCAACCGGCAGTGGACTCCCACTATGAAAGTCCGTGAATGTTCGACACCGAGGAACGGACGCCCTCGCGATGCGAGTCGGGTGGAGTTACGATCACACTGATGGATTCCGTGCATGAACCTTCGTCGGAGGTGGTTCGATGCTCGCCGCGACCGCGTTGTGCCTGGCCGTGCTCGCTCAGCCGGCTCCCGGCCCCCCCGAGGCGCTTCTGGGCACGGTTGTTGAGAAGGCGACGGGCCGCCCCCTGGCCGGGGTCTCGATCCGCGGGGCCGACGATCCGAACGCCCAGACGGCGACAAGCGACGAACAGGGCCGGTTCGACCGAAACTCCATCATGCGGGGAAACTGGGTCCCCGCCCGAGGCCAGGGTCCGACCTGCTGGGTCCGAGCCGAGGACGACCGAAGTCTGCCCTGGGAGTTCGTCGCCTCGGAAGGGCCTGGGGGGGCCGCAGGCGCGGACTTCCACCGTAGGCAGGCCGCACACGCGATCTATCAGCAATGCCAGAGCCGCTGGCAGGGAGGAACGCTCATCGTGGAGTGTCCTCCGATCAGCGAGATCGAGGCGATCCTCCGCGGCCCTGACGGCGTCCCTCTGAAGGACGCTCCGATCCTTCTCGTCCCGACCGCCGACGTCTCGTTCCCGGGCTCGGGGACGCTTCGATTGCCCCGCCGCACCGATCGGGACGGCGTGTTCCGCCTCAGAACCTTCGACGGAGTCCAACGTTTTTCCGTCCAGGTCCCAGGCGTCGGTTTCGGCTCGACCGGAGTCGTCCACATGACGGAGGGCCGGATCGCCCGCCCGCAAATCGCGCCGCTGGCGCGGTTCGCCCGCATCGAGGGTCGAGTCGACTCGAAACTACTCGCCCCCGGCGCCAAGGTCGCGCTCCTCTCCATGCCCTTCCAGACCTCGATCGGTCCGGCGTCCCCCTGCGACGACCAGGGTCGGTTCACTCTGGTCGACGTGGTTCCGGGAAACTACCGACTCACAGTCTTGAAGGGCGGACAGAGCACCACCACGGGCTATCGTGAGATCCAGGCCCAGCCGGGAGCGACGCTCCGAGACGTGGTCGTCGAACCTCCGCCGCCCCCCTCGGCCGATGCGCAACGCGTGAATCAGCAGCTCATCCGCCGCCTCAACGGCGACCGGAACAAGACCGTCGCGTGGGTCGAGGGAACCATCCGCGACGAACAGGGCCGGCCGCTCCCCAAAGCCGTCGTTTACGTCCACGCCCAGTACGACGGCGGCATCCGGATGAACGAGGACGTCAAGAAGGCGACCACCGACGACCAGGGTCGATACAAGATCGAGGGCCCGTTGCAGCCCTCGATGGGTATCCTCGCCGTGATCGCGTCCGCGAAGGGACGGCCGCCGACCACCGCCTACGCAGTAGCACCCGATGCCGCGCTCGACGACGGCGATCGTAAGCCGGCGAGGCTGGACGTGTCCCTTCCCGCGGCGGGCGCGTCTGCAAGAATCACAATTCTTGAGGACGGTAAAAAGGTCCCCGGCGCGACTGTCCAACTGACCGTCACCGATGCGACCGCGGGCAGGAGGCGGATCTTCGGGCCCGGCGTCGTCCAGAGTCCGGATCGGATCGAGATGGAGGACCTCATCTCACGCACGATCAAGACCGGCCCCGACGGCGTCGCCCGGTTCGAGAACTTACCGCCAGGCCCGTTCGAGGTCGTCGCTCTTCCCAACGTCGAGCCGACCGACCCCTTCACGAAAGGTCGTCCGCCTACCCTGGGCGTCGCCCCAGGATTCACCCAGACCATCACCGTGCCGCCGAGCGGCGTCGTCGAGACGAGCATCAACGTCGGCCGCAAATTGAAGCCCGTCCGCTTCCAACTTCTCAAACCCGACGGCACTCCCGTCGCCGCTCGAACCATCTCGTTCAGCTTCGGTCAGGGGAACGTCGCGAGTTCGACGGCGATCCGGTGCGACGATCGCGGCTTCGTCTCTTATCAGTTCCAAAGCCCCGGACTCTGGATGGTCGACGTCCGTTTTCGCGACGACGAAGTGCGACGGTTCCCGATTCAGGAGGAGCCGTACTACCAGGTCCAGACCCTGCTCCCAGTCTCTCGGGAGCTGGAACTCGAAGATCCGATCGTTCTCAAGGCGGAACGTCGCGAACCGGGCTCAATCCGCGCACGGCTGCTCGACGCGGAAGGCAGGCCCGCCTCAGGAACGGTCCTGGTCCTGGGCAGCTTCCCTCAGCAGAACCAGCCGATTCAGGCCGGAACCGTCGACGCCGAGGGATCGGTCTGCTTCCTCGACGTGCCCTCAGGCAAGTACCGGATTCAAGGTGTCGTCGACGGCCGACCGACTGCACCGAAACTGGTGCAAGGCGACCCCTTCCCGGACGACGCCGTGCTGCAAGGCGTTCAGACGGTCTTTGATCGCGAGTTGACCGTGACGGCCGGCGGCGCGGCGACGGTCGAGCTTCGCCTTCAGCCGGTGGGCTACGTCCGGGCGACTCTCAAGCCCCCTGCCGGCCGAACCGCCGCCGAGTATTACGCATTCGTCAACTCCAAGATTCCCGGCGATCTCACCGGAAGGACCCAGATCGATCCCGCGGCAGGCGCCTACCTCTTCGGCCCTCTCCCCGTTGGCCCCTTGACGATCGGACTCTTTGAGCGACTCACCAACAGACCAGCCGACAAGCGTGGAGAGCGGGCCGTGGTCGTGGAACCAGACAAGCTCGTCCACGTCGACCTTGAGCCGGAGCCAAGCTCTCCGCAACCAGCCGCTCCCATCCAGCCGCCTCGCGTCTACCCTGGCATCGGCGGGGCCCGAGAGATGGGCTCGGTTCTGGGGGGGCTCGAGGCGACAATTCTGATGCCCGACGGCACGACTCCCGCCTATGGCGCGCGGGCCGATTACTACCCGGCCGGCGGGCGTCAAGCTGTTGCGCAGGGAATTGCTGATGCTTCAGGCCGACTCACCTGGACCGGCGCCTGGCGAACGCCCACGCCCATCTCCGAGAAAGCTCCTCCTCCGTTGAACGAGCCGACGATCGCGGCATGGCTTCCCGGCCTGTCGGGCCCAGTCGTCGGGACGTGCCAGTCCGGCAAGCCGCTTGTCCTGGTTCTCCCTTCGGCGTCGGGCGCATCTGGAATCGCGACGATCGGCGGAAGAGGAGTCGAGGGACGAGGCGGACGCATCCGCATCATCGCCGAAGCTCAGGATCGAGGGTCGCTCGCCGACGCCTTCAGCCGAGAGGTCGTCGCCGAGCCCGACGGCCGGTTTCGCTTACCCGAGTTGGGCCCTGGGAAATACCTCGTTCAGGCGGTCCGCGACGAGATCTGGTTGTCGAAGGCCATCCCTCTCGTGGTTGAGTCGGGGAAGGAAGCGGGCCCCGTCGAAGTCGATATCCCCGAACCAGGCGCGACGGTCGCCCTCGAAGTCGTCGACGGCCGCGACCATCCCGTCCCCGGCTTGTCTCTCTCAATCGTTCGTCCTGAAGGCCCTCTCGCCCCCTCGCTGCCGATCTCCTTCCGAGTCGACGAGCGCGGCACGGTGACGCTCCGAGGCCTGGAGACGGGCCGACAGACGTTGCTCATCGACGGCGGCCCGAAACCCAACGGCTTCATCGTCGACCCTGCCCGCCCTTCGGTCTCGCGGCAGCTCATCCGCTTGGAAGTCCCCCGCCCGGGACCGTGAGTCGCTCGCGAACGCCAAAATCCGAGGCCCATAAGCCGGGACGAGACGAACGCTCGCCCCAATGGGACCTCCTCTTGCTCTCTCGCAAAACACATGTATACTGTGGCCAAACGATCACACTTCGCATTGGCGGGGAGATCTGGCCATGCTGCTCTGGCGTCTCGAAATCGAAGGCCGGGGATCTGTAATCGGCCCCCTGCCCTCGACCTACTACCTGGAGAACTGGGAAAACGTCACCCAGGCGGCGGGTCCTTATGCGGTTGTGCGGCTCGCGTCCGACGGCGGACACGTCCTGACGCCGATCGCCGGGGATGACGTCGTCGCCTGGTGGCGAGTCGATCCTCAGGGCGTCGTGCGACCGAGTCTCCGGGCCGCATTCGCCCACGCCGAAGCCAAGGGCAACCCCTCGAAGGCCTCTCGGCTCAGTTGAAAGGCGGGGAGAGCCTTGCCTCGTCTCCGCCTAGGACCGTCACGAGTCCATTCTGTCGGCGTCGAGCAGGATTTCCCACATCGACCATGCCCCCAAGGCAGATCCCCTGGAATGCATGGCACCGCCAACGAAAAAGGCCGAACCCTTTCCAGGATCCAGCCCCCAGCCGACCGATCGTCGCCCAGGGAGTTACCCGCTGGGAGTCATCTCGACGCCACCCGAATGGCTCGACGCAAACTTCTGCCGTTTCTCGGGTTATTATGGGCGGCACTGGATTCGAACCAGTGACTTCCACCGTGTGAGGATGGCACTCTAACCGCTGAGTTAGCCGCCCGAAAGCTCGCCGATGATGGTGCGGCGACAGGATGATTTTAGCGGGAGCCGAGGGACGTCGCAAGCCGGCTGGGGGCGTTGGCGCGGGAATTCGCGAGGGTGCGTCGGCAGGCGTTGGGTAAGGGCTTGCCTAGGCCTCTGGGCGTTTATAGAGTGAGGGCTCACAGTCTGTTCAGATGTCCGTCCGAAGGATGGCGACCCTCCCATGACTGCTTTCTTCCCGGATGTGCCCAAGATCCAATTCGGCGGCCCGAAGTCGCGGAATCCGCTGGAATTCAAGCACTACGACCCGGACGAGGTCGTCGGCGACAAGACGATGAAGGAGCACCTGAGGTTCTCCGTCGTCTACTGGCATACGTTCTGCAACCCTCTCTCCGACCCCTTCGGCGCCGGCACGGCGCTGCGGCCCTGGGACGACGGCACCCACTCCGTCGCCAACGCTCAGACGCGGGCACGCGCGGCCTTCGAGTTCATTGAGAAGCTCGGAGCCCCGTTCTACGCCTTCCATGACCGCGACGTCGCCCCCGAAGGTCGCAACCTCAAGGAGAGCCACGCTAACCTCGACGCCGTCGCCAAGGTTCTCAAGGAAGAGCAAGAACGTACGGGAATCAAGCTCCTGTGGGGGACGGCCAACCTCTTCTCGAACCCTCGCTACATGCACGGGGCGGCCACCAGCCCCAACTTCGACGTCTTCGCCCACGCCGCCGCCCAGGTGAAGAAGGCGATGGAGGTGACCCTCGATCTCGGGGGCGTCGGCTACACCTTCTGGGGAGGGCGTGAAGGCTACATGAGCCTTCTCAACACCGACATGAAGCGAGAGCTGGACCACCTCGGCCGGTTCCTGCACATGGCGGTCGACTACAAGAAGCAGATCGGCTTCAACGGGACGTTCTACATCGAGCCCAAGCCCAAGGAGCCGACCAAGCACCAGTACGACTCGGACGCCGCCGCCTGCCTCAACTTCCTGCGGACGTACGACCTCCTGCCCCACTTCAAACTCAACCTGGAGACGAACCACGCGACGCTCGCCGGGCACGAGATGATGCACGAGATGGAAGTCGCGATCGGCTCGGGGGCCCTGGGCTCGATCGACGCCAACACCGGCGACTACCTCCTCGGGTGGGACACCGACCAGTTCCCGACCAACATCTACCTCACCGCCCAGTGCATGCTCTGCGTCCTCCAGATGGGGGGCTTCACGACGGGCGGCGTCAACTTCGACGCCAAGGTCCGCCGCGAGAGCTTTGAGCCGATCGACCTCTTCTACGCCCACATCGGCGGGATGGACGCCTTCGCTCGCGGGCTCAAGATCGCTCACGCGATCATCCAGGACGGCCGCTTCGCCGCCTTCATCAAGGACCGCTATTCGAGCTGGGACGGCGAACTCGGCCGCCGCGTCGAAGCCGGCCGCGCCAGCTTCGCCGACCTGGAGGCCTACATCCTCCCCAAGGGCGACGCCGCGCGAAACGTCAGCGGTCGGCAGGAAATGCTTGAGAACCTGTTCAACGATTACATCTGAGCCCGGTGCGAGGCGGGCGGGCTTGCGTGATCGAGCCCGCCCTGCCCTGCCTCGCGGCTTGCCTCAGCCCTGCTCCGCCAGCGTGGCGAGGATCCCCTGCATGAAGGCGGGGAGGTCTTCGGGGGTGCGGCTGGTGACGAGGTTGCCGTCGCGGACGCAGGGGCCGTCCTGCCAGACGCCTCCGGCGTTCTCGACGTCGTCGCGGATGGCGAAGAACCCGGTGATGTTGCGTCCCTTGATGCAACGGGCCGAGCAGAGCATCCAGGGGCCGTGGCAGATCGCCGCGACGACCTTGCCAAGCTGGGCCGCGTCGGCGACCAGTTTGATCATCGCGGGCGTCCGCCTCATGTGGTCGGGCGAGTAGCCGCCGGGGATGATGACGGCGTCGAAGTCCTCGGCCTTCACGTCGGCCGCGGCGACGTCCGACTTCGCGGGGTAGCCGTGCTTCGAAGCGAACGTCTCGCCCGCCTTGGGGCCGACGATCTTGACGTCGCAGCCGGCCTCGCGAAGGCGGTAGACCGGATACCAGAGTTCCAGGTCCTCGTAGAACTTCTCGACCAGGACGGCCACGCGCTTGCCGGTGACGCCGCTCATGGGATGCTCCTCGCTGGGGTTTCGTGGATCAGAGACGCGGTCGGGTCAGACGCGGGCGGCCGCCTGGGGGGCGTGCTCGGCCATGGCGCGTTCGATCGCCTCGTCGAACCCATACGGAGGGTCGTATCCCAGCACCCGGCGCGCCTTCTCGATGGAGTAGTCCAGATTCAAGCCCAGGAATTTATATCGGGCCTTGTTGATGATCGGGGCGTCCTTGCGGCCTCGAAGCTTGGCCCCCCCCTCCACGACCGTGGCCAGGAATTTGGCCAGCTTCAGGGGGATCTTCCGACGCGGGGCGGGCAGACCGGCCAGCTCGGCGACCTTGCCGACGAACCGACGCTTGCTCACGGCCTCGCCGTCGGTCAGGTTGAAGACCTCGCCCACGGCCGCGGGACTCTCAGCAGCCAGGAAGATCCCGTGGACCAGGTTCTTCACATAGACGCAGTTGAGGGCCTGCTCGCCCGAGCCGAAGTAGGCGAACGTCCCGCGCCGGAGGTTCGTCAGCAGCTTGGGAAGCACCGTACGGTCGCGCTCGCCGTAGATGAAGCCGGGGCGGACGATGGCGACCGGTAGGCCCTTCTCCTTGGAATACTTCAGCGCGAGCGCCTCAGCCTCGGTCTTGGAGCGGGTGTAGGCATCCAGTGAATCGGCGGCCGGAGGCGTCGTCTCGTCGGTGCCGTAGTGGTCGCGGCCCTCGTAGACGCCCAGCGAGCTGACGTGAACGAACCGCTCGACCTTGGCGGCCACGGCGGCGTCCAGCAGCAAGCGGAGGGCGTCGACATTGAGCCGGCGGAACTCGGCCAGCGTGCCCCAGTCGCCGACCTTCGCGGCGCAGTTGAAGACCCAGTCGGCCCCGTCGCAGCCCTGGGCGAGAGCCTTGGCGTCTTCCAGGTCGCCGAGGACCTTTTCCACGCCCCACTCGTCGAGCTTCCGGGTGTCGCTGGAGGCCCGGACGAGGGCCCGGACCTTGTGGCCGCGAGCCAGGGCTTCCTCGACGGCGTGCCCCCCCACGAGGCCGGTCGCTCCCGTCACGAAGATCGTCTTGGGACTGCTGCTCATGGCGTAAGGATCTCAAGCGCGGAGAGTTCGGTGCGGTGGAAGGGTCTAATTCAGCCCCCCGCTCCTCGATCCTACCCGATGAACGGCCGGGGTCAAATCAGGGCGGTCGGGTGGAGGCGGTTCGGGGTGGCCTTTGAATCGCGGTCCGGTGTAGTCTGGAGTGATCGCCCCAAGGTCGTAAGAGCTCGGTCCTCGCGAGGGCGCCGGGAACGTCGAAGGGAAGGGATACGCCGCCATGTCCGCCAGCCTCAAACCGGAAGATCTCGGGTCGTTTCGTCGTCTTCTGGAGGATCTGAACGACCGACTCCGCGGAAACGTCGACCGGATGACCGACGAGGCCCTCCGGCGCAATCAGGGCGAGGCTTCCACCAACCTCTCGAACGTCCCGCTGCACATGGCCGACGTCGGGACCGAAAACTACGACCAGGAGTTCACCCTGGGCCTGATCGAGAACGAGCAAGAGACGCTCAAGCTCATCGACGAGGCCCTGGGACGCGTCGCCGACGGATCGTACGGAATCTGCGCCGAGTGCGACCACCCGATCGCCAAGGCCCGCCTTGAGGCCCTCCCGTACACCCGATACTGCATCGAGTGCGCAAGGAAGCTGGAGAACACGGCATGACGAGCAGGATCCCGATCAGCCGATGGATCGTCTTCTGGGCGTTGGCGCTGGGAGGCGCAACGCTCGACCTGTCTTCCAAATCGATCATCTTCCGCAAGGTCGGCGAGCCCGGCTCGCGGCCCGTCGCGGTGGTCGGCGACGTCCTGGAGTTGCACACCAACTACAACAAGGGGGCGCTCTGGGGCTTCGGCCGTGGGGTGTCTCATAGCAGCCTCATCTTCGCGAGCCTGTCGGTGGTGGCGGGGGTGGCGATCGTCGGCTGGCTCTTCGTCGGCGGGGCCGCGACGAGCCTGCCGCTGACCATCGCGCTCGGGCTGATCATGGCGGGGGCGATCGGCAACTGCTACGACCGCCTGGTCTTCGGGCAGGTCCGGGACTTCGTCCACTTCCACGTCGACTCGATCAACTTCGACTGGGCCATCTTCAACTTCGCCGACGTCATGCTGGTTAGCGGTGCGATCACCCTGGTCCTCTTCGCCCTCCGGCCCGAGCCCACGCCGGAAGGCGACCCGGCTCCGGAGGCCGCCTCTGGCGAAGCGGCCTCGGAAACCGCTCCGCGGCACCTTCGCGACGCGGATTCGCTGCAGGCTCACACGTCGTAATACAGGTTGAACTCGTAGGGGTGGGGGCGAACTCGGATCGCCTCCACCTCGGAAGTCTGCTTGTACCAGATCCAGGTGTCGACGACGTCCGGCGTGAAGACGTCGCCCCGAAGCAGGAACTCGTGGTCGGCGCGGAGGGCTTCGAGCGAGGCTTCCAGCGACCTCGGCGTGGTCGGAACCTTGGCGAGTTCCTCGGGCTGCAGGTCGTAGATGTCCTTGTCCAGCGGATCGCCGGGGCGGATCTTGTTCTGAACCCCGTCCAGCACCGCCATCAGCATCGCTGAGAACAGCAGGTACGGATTCGCTGCTGAGTCCGGACAGCGGTACTCGACCCTCCGGCTCCGCGGGCTGGCTCCAGAGACCGGTATGCGGACGATCGCCGCACGGTTCCGGCGGCTGTACGAGATCTTGGTCGGAGCCTCGAAGCCCTCGATCAGCCGCTTGTAACTGTTGGTGGTGGGGTTGGCGAACGCGCAGAGGGCGCCCGCATGCTTGAGCAGGCCGCCGATGGCGAAGAGGCCCAGGTCGCTCATCCCGGCGTAGCCGTGGCCCGCGAGCAGCGGCTCGTTTTCCTTCCAGAGCGACAGGTGGGTGTGCATCCCTGATCCGTTGTCGCCGAAGAGGGGCTTGGGCATGAACGTGGCGGTCTTGCCGCTGCGGTGAGCGACGTTCCGGATGATGTACCGGGCCAGCATGACCCGGTCAGCGGCCTCCAGGAGATCCTGAGGGTCCAGATCGATCTCGCACTGGCCGCCGGTTGCGACCTCGTGGAAGTGGGCCGAGGTGCCGATGCCGCACTCGGCCATCCGCCGGGCCATCTCGGAGCGGAGATTCACCAGGCCGTCGGTCGGCGGGCAGGGGAAATAGCCCAGGCCCGAGCCCGGCTTGTAGCCCAGGTTGGGATTCTCCACCCGGCCGCGGTTCCAGGCCCCCTCGACCGAATCGACGTGGTAGAACGCCTCGTTGGGCCGCTGGTCGAACCGAACGTCGTCGAAGACGAAGAACTCCAGTTCCGGCGCGAGCAGGCAGTAGTCGGCGACGCCCGTGCTCCGCATGTACGAGACCGCCTTGCGGGCGATGTTGCGGGGGTCGCGAGTGTACTCCTGGTGGGTGATCGGGTCGTGGATGTTGCAGATCATGGTCAGCGTGGGCTGGGCCATGAAGGGATCCACGAGCGCGGTCTCGGGCTGGGGGAGGACGAGCAGGTCGGCCTCGTTGATCGCCCGCCAGCCGACCACGGACGAGCCGTCGAAGCCGATCCCCTCCTCGAAGGTCTCCTCGGTCAGGGCGTCGGCCGGGATCGAGAAATGCTGCCAGACGCCAGGGAAATCCATGAATCGAAGGTCGACCGTGGTGACCTCGCGCTGCCGGATCTGGGCCAGGACTTCTTTGGGGGTCACCGCGGGCTGCTCCGGGGGGTTGACTCTCGACGCTGTCGCTTTTGCGCTTGATGATGGAAACAGCTTACCATCGGAACCAAGCACGGGGGGATTCGGCGGGGCAGAAGATCGGGCGATCATCCAGCTTACGCCGAAAACCCGGCCCGGTCGAGGAGTCCCGGACGTGAGCCACACCCACACTTCTCGCTTCGTGCTGCTGGAACACCAATGGATCGGGGTCCACTGGGACTTCATGCTGGAGCGCGACGGGGTCTTGAAAACCTGGGCGCTCGACGCCCCCCCCGCCCCCGGCCCCGAGCGCGAGGCCCGTCACCTGCCCGACCACCGGACGGCCTATCTCGAATACGAAGGCCCCGTCTCCCAGAATCGGGGATGGGTACGGCGGATCGACGAGGGGGTGTACACCTCGATCGAATGGGGGGAGGATCTCGTCCACGTTCGGCTGGAAGGGCGTCAACTCGTCGGCGAACTCCGCCTGACGAACCGACCGCGCGAATCGAACGTGCCGGCGGGAGGGAACTGGAAGATCTCCCTGGGGAACGTTGACTGAAGAATCTGCCGGGAGGGAAGCCGAGGTCGAACGAACACGCCCCGCGTGCGGTCGGACCGGCCGGCCAGCCGGATCTGCCCCGCTCGGATTTCCACGTCGTCCAGTCGAACGTCGTCCCGCTGGGGGCTCGGAGTGTAGTGGAGCTGCACCACGGGGTAACCGTCCACCTTCCGCCAGGCCGCATTCACGCCGTAGATCCGCCCCCTCTCGATGATCCGGTCCAGGACCCGATCGGCGGGGACCGGCAAGATCCCGGCGCGGATCTTCTCCAGGGTCAGCTCGACGATGTTGTCCGCTGGAATCCGGGGCCGTGCGACCACCGTGATCACGGAGGAGACCGCCCTCCCCTCCAATCGAAAGGCCAGGACGACTTTCCCCGACTCGAAAAGGACGCGAGGCTCGCGGACTTCGGGGGGAAGCTGGTCGGCAAAGTGGGTCACCAGATCCTCGGCGAGCCAGGCGTTGACTTCCTGGTCGGAGAAGACGGCCTCCCACGTCGGTTCGTTGCAAATGTCGTTGCGCAGCTGAAGACTCTGCGCCACGAAGTGCTTCGCTCGATCTTCGAGCTGCTCGCGGGGCACCGTGAGCGGGACCATGTCGCGGTAATAGCGCGGCTCGTAAGTCAGGCACAGCCATCCTACAGCCGGCAAGGCGACGGCGAGGACAATCAGAGCCAGAACCACCTTCCACCGTCTCGAAAGCGCTCTTCTCATCGACCACCCACGGGTTCGGGGAGCGACGGAATCGGAGCCTGAAGACCCGCCCGAGGTCGCAAGAGAGCGGAACGCCGATGGAGAGGGGCAAGACGGGGACCAATGACGGGGTCAAGAAGGCAGAATACGCGCGAGGTGAAAACCGGTCAATCCAAAGTTCCAACTTGGCCGCATCCGCAAATCTTGCGTCGTCGACCGTCGAACGAACCCACCTGACGGCTTCGTTCGCGCCCGCAGACCGAAGCCAACCGGCACTCAAGTCGTTTTCCAACAAAAACTTGCGAATCACCTCGGTCGGGTTCGTTCGGGAAATTCTCATCGTCTCTTGCGTCGACTCCATCGACGGCCGGATTGATAGCCGCCCGGCTCGAGGAGAGGACTGACCTCCGACGGCCTCGGCTTTGAGCAGACGCGCAACGGCTTCGTTCGCAGGAGCGGCCAGACCGGTCGGTCGCGGGTAAAGTGTTCGACTCATGGTGCTTGCGTCAAAGCGGGCGGTGGGTTCGTTTGGCAAGAATCAGAGGATTCCTCGCACGGAGCCTCCCCTCGAAGGCCACGCCAGCGATCACGGCCGCGCCGGCGGCCGGGCGACAGGCAAGAGCCTCGAGGCCGGACCACGGGGGCGCTCAATGCATCGTCCGTCACATTTAGGATGGGCGAGGATGGGCATGACGAACTGCGAAATCGCTGCGACTTTGAGGGAGCCGAGCATGGAGAATCTCTACAACCCGCCGCCGAGAGGCGAGGGCGAGTTCGTCGAGACGCTCGCCGCGACGGGTACAACGCGGATCGAGCGGATCGTGTCGCACGGCGAGACCTCGCCCGAGGGGTTCTGGTACGACCAGGACGACCACGAGTTCGTGGCCGTCCTTCAAGGTTCCGCGCGGTTGCGGTTCCAGACGCCCGACGAGGAGGTGACGATGGGACCGGGCGACCATCTCACGATCGCCGCTCATCGGAGGCACCGGATCGAGTGGACGACTCCCGACGGCCCCACCGTCTGGCTGGCCGTCTTCTTCGCCGTCGAGAACAGCGTCGTTTGAGTTGGACCGTTGGAGCCACTTCGAAACGCCGCGGACCCGCCGACGCGGTGAGCGTCGGAGGGTCCACGGGTTGAATCGGGCTAGGATTCAGTCGCGGGTCGTGACTTGCGTCACTCGCCGGCCGGGGAGGGCAGCAGCAGGCCGCCGGTCCGGATCTGGGGGGCCGGAGGAGCCTCTTCGCCGGTCAGCGAAGCGACAGCCGCGGCAGGCTTCGAGGCACCGTAAACGGTGGCCGGGAAGCTCTGGGGAGCCGCATAGCTCTGGGGAGCCGCATAGCTCTGGGGAGCCGGGGCGACCTGGGACGAAGGAGCGACCTGCGAGGTCGGGTAGACGGTCGTGCCGCAGCCGGCGTCGCCGCAGCCGCTGTCGCCGCAGCCCTTGTGGCCCCACAGCCGCTTCTTCTTCAGGACCCACTCATAGGTCACCGGGGGATGGAGCAGGCCCTTCAGCTTGCAGTGCATGCCGTCGAGCTTGCTGCCCAGGTGGCCGAAGAGATCGCACTTCTTGGTCGGCAGGCAGGTGTCGCAGCCCGCGGTGGGGACGTACCCCTGGGGGCTGGCGACCGGGCCGGCCTGGGACGAAGCCAGACCGCAGGTGGAGCAGCCGGCGTCGAAGCCGCCCGCCATGGTCACGCTGCAGAACCCGAGGGCGACGGCAAAGCTGAGGCTCAGCGTCAAGTGCTTCAACATGGGAGAATACTCTCCTTGAGTAACTTTCATACGAGGCCGTGATATTCGGCCGGCCGTTTTGCACGACCCCGTGTGATTTCGGTCGTCCTTGGCCTCTCTCCGCAGTCGAGGTCTTCCCGTGACCTGGAGCCTTTCGGCCCCTTCCGCGAAGCGACGCCACCAGGTTTAGGTGCTCCCGTCCATTCTCACCTCCGGGGCTTTGCTTCCCCTGGGCGAGTCACCAATAGTATCGTCATCGGGGCGTGGGGCCTTGAACCCGATTCACCTTTTGCACCAACGGTTTACGTCGACGACACTACCGATCGTCGGGGTCCGATAAACTGTTCCGAAGGCGCAAACTCGGACGCCCGCGCATCCCTAACAACCCCACCAACCAGCACCCCAAACCCTAGCCGACCCTCGAATCCCGCGGAGGCGTCAAAGCTCCGCGCGCCGGCAACCTTTCAGGGACCGTCGCGGTCCCCCGCCGTGGGCGTGTAGAATGTCCAAATATCGATGAGGAGAGGTTCCTCAGGCCGCCTGCAATGACGTGGGTTTTGCGCGGAAGGACCAGATCAACAAGCCCCCCAGCGCCACGAAGCCGAACGCCGACAGGCCGATACCCAGGCGGAAGGACGCGGGCTCGTAGCGGAAGGCCAGGCGGTGCGTGCCGGCCGGGAGCGCCACGCCTCGCATGGCGCGGTTGGTCCGGAGGATCTCGGCGGGCCGGCCGTTCACAGTCAGAGTCCAGCCCGGGTAGTTCATGTCGCCCACCACGACCAACCCCGGGGAGCGCAGGACGGCCGTGAACTCAACCCGCTGCGGCTCGTCGAGCGTCAGGGTCACGGTCTCCAACGGGTCGGGATCGACGGGCGAGAGGAATGGGTCGAGCTCCCTGGGCCGGTCGGTCTCAACCCAGGCGACGGTATGCGGGTCGCGCACCGGCAGGCCCGGCAGGTTCCAAAACTCGTCCGCCTGGTAGATCAACTCCTTGACCAGCCGGAAGCGGTCGTTGACCCGCAGGCCCTGAATCGGAGGAACGACGTAGGCGCGGTGGACGACCCAGGCCCGGGGAAAGGCCTTCTCATTACGGAAGACGTGGAAGTCCTCGGTCTCCTTCCAGCGTTTGCGGCGCTCGTCTCCACCCGGGCCGTCGAACTCATTGGGCCCGGGATAGATGAGCGTCGACCCGCGGACGACCGATGCGTAGCCGCGCGCCCGGCTATCCCAGCTCAGGTGGCCGGGAACGATGAAGTAGCGGGTGTTCCACAGGTCGAACCCCCGCCTGGGGTAATACCAGACCTTCTGCCCCGGCTTCAGGCCGTGAACCCGAAGCGTCTGTTCGCTGGGCGTAAGCGACCAGGGGAGGAAGAAAAGGCCGTAGTCCATCGGCTCGATCGTGTCGTGGTGGTAGGTCAGGCGGACGCCCAGCGGCAAGTTGTAGTTGGGCCGCAGCGTGCTTCGCTCCCAGCTAGTGATGCTAGCGAACGAACGAGGCTCGCCGGCGCTGAACCAATTGCTAGGCCACCAGGCTCCGATCCTCCCGACCCGGAATGGACCGGGCGAGGGGTTCGCCTGCTCCGCCTCTCGGATGACCTCCAGCGCTTTCGGCGTCCCCTCGAAGGCGTCCTGTGGAACCGTCACGACGTGGTACGCGTTCGCCCAGACCAGGTCGAGCATCAAAACCGATACCGCCAGGCCCCCCGCCAGCCTCGGCCGACGCCGGGCGAGGAGAATCAGCCCGCAAACGACGACGCCGGCGACGACCCCATGCGTGATCCCGGCGCGGAGGTCCCAGACCGCCCTGGCGACGTTGAGCGGTTCGTCGCTGTTGCGGAGGCTGTCGGCCAGGGCGTTGAACCGACCAAGCATCGGCCCAGCACCCAGCCATGAGGCCGCCAGGGCGCAGACGCTCACCCCGAGCAAGGCGCCCGCAACGACCCAGGCCCGGCGCGATCGCTCTTTCGACTCCGTATCCCGCTCCGTCAAGCGATCCCACCCCATCGCCGCCAGCCCCGAAAGCGCCAGCGAGCAGAGCACGAACAGCTTCGGCGGATACCGGAACGAGCGGAAGCCAGGAAGGAGCGAGGCGAGCAGCCAGTAGACGCCGCCGTCGCCGTCGCGCATGTACCCGTCGGCGCGGACCTGCCAATTAAAGGGCGGCTCGATCGGCCCGAGCACGGATTCCCACCCCGGCACGAGCCGCGCCCAGAGCAAGGGGCTGCCGAAAGAGCCGAGCGCCGCCAGGAAGCTGACCACGGCCACGACGCTCAGCCAGGCCCGCCACGGCGGCCCCTTCCGAACCCCGAACGCCGAGAGCGCCAGAACGATCGTCAGCCAGCCCAGGTACAGCGACGGCATCCAAAGCCGGTTCGCCGGTTTCGGCGGGATCATGTCGAGCCACGACCGATAGCCCCCTTCGAGCGTGCCGAAAGCGTTCGGCCAGATCGTGTCGAGCACCTGGAGCGGGTTCGGACTGTAGGCATAGAAGTCGTGGAACCCTTCCGACTCGGCCGCGCGGAAGCTCATGCTCGAATATTCGAGGACAGGCAAAAGCTGGGCCCCCGCGAGCGCCAGCCCCAGCACCGAGGCGCCGAGCAGCCCTGCGCTCCTGGTGAGGAACGCCCTCACCGGCGGGCTGGTCCGCGCCTTGCGAACCAGGAAGACCCCGAGCACTCCCCACAGCGCGCACGCGATGGCCCCGTGCGGCGGCCGGATCGGCGCTGGGTCGCCAATCTTCGCGGTCCCGATCCAGCGGATCACCCACGCCGCCCAGTACGACACCGCGAGCAAACCGATCAGCACCGCCGCTGCTGCCAACCCCAGCCGCTTGAGGAGCCGGCTGATCGTCGCGGGGGGACCTGCCGCCGCCGACAGACCCGCTGCATACCCCCCCGCGCACACCACAACCAGGTAGGCCGCCTCCGGATCGCCGCCGAGCACCTGCAAGGCCAGCACCAGAGCCAAGGCCGCCAGCGCCGACCTCTGGCCCAGGCGCAGCCAACGATCGGCCGCCAGCAGCCCGAGCGGCAGCCACGCCGCGCCGACCAGAAAGATCATGTTGCTCGTCTGAGACAGCAACGGCACGCCGAACCCGTACGCCAGCGAGCCCAGCGCCGATCCGACCGGCGAGATCCGCCATCCTCGGAGCAGCGCCCACATCGCACCAAAAGCCAGGGCGACGTGGCCGACCACGTACCAGCGCACCGCCCACGCGTGGGGCAGGACGAAGAAGACGAGCTTGCCGGGATAGAGGACCGCGGCCGTGGGGTTCCCCAGAAGCGGCGTCCCCGCGCTCGCCTCCGGCGCCCAGAGCGGCCAGCGCCCGGCGTCCCACTCCTGCTGCACGCGGCGCAGCAAAGGATAGTAAAAATGTCCCGCGTCCTGAAACGCGAGTTGCCGGCCGCGCAACAGGATCGGTTCGAATACCAACAGAAGGGGCACAGCCAGGCACAAGAGCGCCAGGCCGACCCGCGCCATACGCTTCATCGCGAGCGATCCAAGGACGCCAGGCAAAGGGAACCCGAGAAGTGGAGCGCGCCTCTTGGTTCAATTTCCGAAGCGAGCGCGTCCGCGAGACGACCCGCACGAGCCTGCCACGCCGCGCGGACCGAGGTGCGTGCTCTATCTAAGGAGGGAGGATCGAGAAGCCCGTTTCTCTTGAGAAGACGGGCCCCGGGCCGACTGCCGCGATTACTTGCTCTTGGACTTGGAGGCGGGGGCCGAACTGGCCTCGTTTGACGGGTCGTAAACGACCTTGCCGTCCTTGTCCTTGACCGGCTCGACCTTGACCTCTTCCTGCACCCCCGAAGGAGCGCCGCCGCAGCCGGACAGGCTCATCACGAGACCTGAGACGATTAGCAGGGAGAGCGCGATACGGATCGTTCGCCAAATTGCCATCTTGCTTGAATCCTTCGGTCTGTCCAGGGATATCTCGACCACGAGACCCTACGCCGCCAGGGCGCGCGGCGCGGATGGGCCTTCGGAATGAGTCGACCGCCGCCGCACATTGCAAAGGTGGCCCTGACCGCTCGCCGGGAGCGGCGGCCCGTCCGTCGTGAGCCGGGCGGGCCAGCCGTCGCGGCCGGTTTTCAATTTCAGTAGCTGTCTGCGCTGATCACCTCACCACTCGCCCTCGACCCCAGAGCCCACCAGACGTTCTGGGCGACGCTGTCCTTGGCGAAGCGGACGCTGCCGTCGCTCATGAGCGTGTTCACGCCGCCGGAGTGACGGCTGCGGGCCGTCTTCAGCCCCGTCACCTGGGCGACGTTGTAGCAACTGGCGTGCTTCGAGTTGGGCGGCAACAGCTCATCAACGTTCGGCCCTTCATTCACCCGACCGGCCGCCCAGTACTGGCCGCTCGAATTCGCCTGGCTCGCCGTCCCCGCCGCCCGCATCGCGTTGCACGTCGCGATGTACGTGTTCAACGTGGTCAGGCCCGACGGCATGACCTGGTCGGCCCCCGACCCGTTGACGTTGGTGCCCGGCCACGCCACGCAAGCGTACGTCTCGGCCCCGTTGACCGTCGCGGTCGTGTTGTCCCCGATCAGCTTCTCGCTGAACGCGATCGTGTTGCTCGTCCCGTCGGTGCAATCCCTCAGGCCGTACACGCAGAGGGCCGCGAACATCCCCAGGCCCGCCCCCGAGGAATTGTTGATCGGCGAGTACGTGTTGAACTGAGCGCCGACGCTCGCCCCGTAGTTCGTCCCCATCTTGAAGGTGCTGCCGCCCGTGTCCGACGGGCACAGGTACCCCGCCACCGACGAGTTAAAGACCGTCGTGTTCAAGGCCGTAGCTGTCGCCACGGCCCCGACAACCGCCTCGACCTGCATGTTGAACGCGTTGAACAGGGCCGATTGCTCCATGTTCGGCAGCACGAACAGGAGCACGCTCGGGCCGTGCCCGACCCCCGTGTCTTGGATCCCCGTCCCGGCGGAGCCCGCCAGCATCGGGAACGATTCATAGGACGAGTGGTAGTTGTGCAGCGCCAGCCCGATCTGCTTCAAATTGTTGACGCATTGGCTCCGTCTCGCCGCCTCGCGAGCGGCCTGCACTGCCGGCAACAACAGCGCGATCAAGACGGCAATGATGGCGATCACCACCAGGAGTTCGATCAGCGTAAACGCGCGCGCAAGGCGCGCACCGCCCGAAGGACGCATCATGAATGGTCTCCTTCACGTAGAGAACCGCGATGTAAGAATGACGGCCGGAAACGGCCTGCGAAACAATGACGACCGGGACAGGAAACATTCGCCATGAGCCATTTGCACGACGGCTCGACCTCGTGTTATCGGCGAACCGATCTTGAAACGCAAGAGGCGACGAGAAAAAAACCTCTTAGAAACGTCAGCATGTTCTTAATGAGGATTTGCATGACCGTCTCCTCTCCATGTCCTACTGAAATGAGCCTGGGTGCGAGGCGTGCCGTGAGGGCGGCGGAGCGCCGGACCCGTTGGAGGGAGGGCCGTAGACGGAGCGCCCGGAGGAACCGAAGATAGACGCGGGATCGCAAGCCGCAGCGGGACGCGAAGGGAACAAGCTGCCGATGAGTGAGCGCGGTGGAAAGTCGTGGAGAGAGCGGTGGGGGGACCCGATCCTGGGCCTTCTGATCGCCTCGGCCACGCTGGTCTTGCTGATCGCGACGCTGAACGACTACGGCATGGCGTGGGACGAGGGGTTCACGGTCGAGCGCGAGGAACGCCTGCGGGAATGGTTCGCGAAGGTCGGCGGCGCGGGGTCGTCCGTTCGCCATGCGCGAGCGATGAGTCTCTCAAAGCTCGAGTCGCGCGGATCGTACCTGGCGAAGGCGGGGGCCTCGGCCTCGTCGCCCTGGAGCCGCGAGTCGTTGCGGTTCTACTGGCCGTTCGCGCGGGAGGAGCCGAACGGGCACCCTCCTCTCTATGCGCTTCTTGGGCTGGCCGGCTGGGCGGTGAGCCATGACTCTCTGTCGCCTCCAGGCTCGTACCGGCTTGGACCGGCGGCGCTGTTCGCGGCGACGGTCGGCGTCGTCTATGTCTTCATGGCTCGGCGCTACGGCCGAGTTGCGGGGCTCATGGCGTCGTTCGGCCTGGTCGCGATGCCCCGGATGTTCGCCCACGCGCACCTGGCCTCGTACGACGTGCCGACACTCTGCTTCTGGTTCCTGGCCGTGGTCGCATTCCTGAAGGCCGTCGAGCCGTCGCCCGGGAATCGTTGGTGGCTCTGGACGGCGGCCTTCGGCCTCGCCTGGGGCTGCGGGATGGCCACCAAATTCACCGGCTGGTTCATCCCGTTCCCACTGATCGCCTGGAGTCTTTTCTACCTCGACCGGCGCTCCGTGCGAGTTCTGGCCTTGGGGGGCGTGGTCGCCGCCCTTGTGGTCTACGCCACGAACCCGACCTGGTGGGCGGAGCCGATCCAGGGCCTGCGCGCGTTCCTCGTCTCGAACCTGACCCGGGACCAACTGCGCCCGATCCCGACCTACTTCCTCGGGCGGCTCTACCGGTTCTCGCTCCCCTGGTACAACACCCTGGTCATCACGGCAATCGTGACGCCTCCATTGACCCTGGCGCTGGCGCTGCTCGGCAGCGCCCGGGTCGTCTCGGGCCGGTTCCGCGACCGCGAGGGGACGCTCTTATTCCTCTGCTGGGTGTTCTTCCTGGTCCTCCGCGCCCTACCGAACGCGCCTGGGCACGACGGCGAACGCCAGTTCCTGACGGCGTTCGTGTTCCTGGCCTGTCTGTCGGGAATCGGCCTGACCGCCCTCGGGGAATGGATCGGCCGCATCCCCGGCCTCGACCGCCCCGCCCTCGGGCGAGGATGTCAGGCCATAGCCCTGACCGCCGCGCTGGCCCTCGGAGGGTGGAGCACCTGGCGATATCACCCGCTGCAACTGTCGTACTTCAACGCCCTGATCGGCGGGCTCTCGGGCGCGACGCGGGCGGGAATCGAACCGACCTACTACTGGGAAGCCGTAACGCCGGACGTGCGCGACTGGCTCAATACGCATACGGACGAGGGACGGACGATCGCCTTCTGCTTCCCGGCGGTGACCTTCGAGTACCTTCACGATTGGGGCCAGCTCAAACCCTTGCCCCTGATCCTGCCCGCAACGCCTCCCCAGTGGTACGTGGTGATGAACCGCACGGGGCATCTGCTGTTCCAGTCCATGAGCCTCCCGCGGTTCCTGCTGGAGCACGGCAAGCCGGCTTACGTCAAGTTCAGCAGCGCCGCGCCGGATGTGCCGCTCGTCCTGATCTATTCCGGCGTCGAGGTCTCCGCGGCCGACCTCATCCTGAAATGGTCGGACGGCAAGCAGCCGAATTCAGCCAAGGATGAACACCGATCAGCCCCAGATTTGAAGACGCCCTGAAGCATCACTGAGGGCTGCGTTTCGAGGACGAAGTCGGTGCCGATGCTCGGCTGCGCGACGCTCCGCGGCCGCAAGGCTGGCGGAAAGCGCCCGGGCGGGTAATTGGTGTCGACCAGGCGGCGAATTCGAAGAAAGTTCGTGAGGCCCCGGAGCAGTCGGATACTACACGGAGGGATAAGCGACTCGAAGAGAGGGACGAACGGTATGGTGGGCGGCTCGGCGGAGGAGGCACGACGGTTGTTCCGGGTCGGGACGCTCGGTGCGATCCCGGACGGCCGGCTCCTGGATCGGTTCCTCTCCGAGAATGAGGAAGCGGCCGAAGCGGCGTTCGAAGAACTGGTGAGACGACACGGCCCGATGGTCTTCCGCGTTTGTCGGGGCGTCCTCCGAAATCCGCAAGACGCCGAGGACGCCTTCCAGGCGGCCTTCCTCGCCCTGGCGACGCGGGCGGCGACGATCCGTCAGCGCGAGTCGGCGGGGAGTTGGCTGTTCGGCGTCGCTCGCCGAGCGGCCCTGCGGCTCCGTCGCTCCGCCGCGAGGAGAAACTCGGCCCACCGGGCCGCGGCCGAGCGGTCGCCGAGGTGTTACCTACCTCCTCCTGACGACGAGCTGGGCCCTGAGGTCCTTTTCGAGGAGATCGACGCCCTCCCCGGGCGCCTCCGCGAATCGGTGATCCTCTGCTGCATAGAGGGCCTGACCTACGATGCCGCGGCGGATCGACTCGGCCTAACCGAGGCCGCCGTGCGCGGCCGACTGGCCCGCGCGAGGGAAAAGCTGCGCAGACGCCTTCTGCGACGAGGAATATCGGTGCCGATCGGCCTGCTGCTGACCGCTCTGGCCCGTCCGGCCGAGGCCGTCCCCCTCGCTCTGCTGCGCTCAACCACGAGGATCTCGCTCGGGCTCGCGACGGGTAGTTCCATCGCGGCCCTGGCCAGGGGAGTTTTGCAATCCATGATGCTTCATCAATTGAAAAACGTCGCCGTCGCATCGCTCGCCCTCTCGGCCGGACTTTGGGCGTTAGGGGCATTGGCCTCGACGGAGAAGCCTCACGGCCAGGAAACGCCGCCGGCCGCGCCGCCCCAACAGGCTCCCAGGACGAAGCCCGCCCACCCCAGCTACCGGATGGTGGGGACGGTGCGCGTCGAGGGGACCGGAGAACCCGTCGCCGGCGCGACGATCCAGGTCTTCGCGGGAGACAGCGGCCCCGATCACCGGGGCGACCTTCGAGAGGCGCAGTCCGACGCCGAGGGCCGATATTCCATCGACCTCGGCAAGGGCTACGTGCGCGCGTGGACGATCCGGGCCCCGGCCGGCTACTGGGCCCCTGACAACGGCAAGAATATCGAGGACGTCGTGCTCAACGAGGCCCAGCCGGAGCATAGGAAGGATTACGTGGTCCGTCGCGCCCCCACCTGGCACTTCCAGGTTCTTCGACCTGGGCAAGTTGAACCGAGGCCGGAGCAAATGATCGCGGGCCAGTTCCTGGGAACCGCCGATCCGACAGGGCTCCTCCGGGTGACGGTCCCCGACGAGTCGAAGGACGTCCAGGTCGGCGTTTCAAAAACGCCCGGAGGCTTACCCTCAGTCAGGGCGGCCGCGATCGAGCGTCAGGACAGGGGATTTCGCCCCGACGCCGTGGCGTCGATCGAAAAAGAGGAAGGCGACCCCGTCCGCTTCCGGCTCGTGGACAAGGACGGCAAAACCGCCTCGCTGGTCCAGGCTCCGAGCCGGTGTCGGCTCGAACCGAGAATCGAGAACGGCCGGGTCGTCGTTCAGATCCTGATGCTGGAGCCGAACGCGCAGGACTACGGCGACCTGATCGGCAAGGTTGTCGACGGCTCCGGTGGGCCGATCGCGACTGCGCGATTGGCCTTGGTCTGGCATGACGAGCAGAATGGATCGAGCGGGATGTCCGACTTCACGGCGACCACGGACGATCGGGGCGAGTTCCGCCTCCGCTCGATCCCCCGGAGGTCCCCCGTCGGGAAGTCGGTCAAGATCGGCCTGGTCGTGACGAAGGACGGTTTCGCCGGGGTCGACGCACCACCCTTTCACTTCGCCCCCCCGACCGGCGAGACAACACAAACCGCGCCGACGATCACCCTGAACCCCGGGACGACCTTCAACGGCGTCGTCCTCGACCCCGAAGGAAAACCCGTCGAGGGAGCCTGGATCGAGCCGGGCGGCTCTTATGCAGCCCGCAGCCAGTTCACCAAAACGGACGCGGCCGGTCGGTTCGCCGTGAAAAACCTTTCCGAGGGGATGGCGTCGCTCAACATCCACTATGGGAAGCTCTTAGCGGGGGGGAAGTTCCCGGCATTCCGGGACTCGGCACCGATCACCATCAAGCTCGCCCCTGCACCAGACGCCGCGGCGATGACGGCGCGTGCGGAGGCGGCGAAGGCGGCCCGCGAGAAATACAAGTCCCTCGCTATCGGCGCCCAAGCGCCGGAGTTGAACGCCGGCGACTGGTCCGACGGCCGACCGCGCTCGCTGACGGAGCTTCGGGGGAAAATCGTCTTCCTCAACTTCTGGGGTGCCTGGTGCACGCCCTGCGTCGCCGAGTTGCCGACTCTGGAAAAACTTCGCGCCGAGTATGAGCCGAAGGGCGTCGTGTTCCTGACGATCCATACACCGGGCGAGCCGTCGAAGGACGCCGTCCGCACGCTGCTGGAGAAGAACAAGGCAACATCCTTGCCGTTCGCCTTCGACCGCGACCTGGAAAGCCTGGAGCGTCAAGAAGACGGCGCGACTGCCCGCCTTTACGGCGTTCACGGGTTTCCGACGACCATTGTCATCGACCGCGTCGGCAAGGTTGCCTTCCGCACTAACGACTCGGACATTCGCCCCCGGATGGAGGCCATCATCAAGGAGTTGGGCATCGATCCGCAGAAGGCAGACCAGCAGGCTTTCCTCCGAGTCGGTGAGAGGCTATATCGCTCGGCGATCGAGGAAGCGTTGAAGTCCCCGTCGCCGTGACACGACTCAGGGCTGCGTTTCCAGGACGAAGTACGTCTTCAAGGTCGGCTGAGGCGTCGTCCGCTCGTGCATCAACCCAAGATAGAGCCCTGGACCGATCAGGCGAATCTCATCGCGGTTCTGAGCGTAGACGCGCGAGGTGCCGGTGTAGTCGAGGATCAAGGACGGCTGACCGTCGAACCAACTCGTCCCCTGATATAGACGACCCTTGACGGCGGGGACCCCGAAGAAGCGGTTGACGGCGATCGTTCCAGAGGAGTCGACCACCTTCCCCTGCCAGATCAGCCGGCCGCCGGCGGACATGGCCGCGTTCCGGCGCGATCCCGGAGCCGGCAGAACCGTCCCCTTGACCTTCCCGGTCGGCAGGCCAGCCACACTCCCTTGCGTGTAGACGGCCTGCAACTGGGCCTCGTTCATGCTCAACAAGCTGGAAACGCTCAACGGCTGAGCCGTCGCCTGCGCATGAGCCGTCGTAGTCGTGAAAACCGCCGAAACCAGGGCCGCGGCGATCAACGGGGGGATCGACAGACGAAGCGTGGCCATGAGGTCGGGCTCGCGAGGGCTGGGGTGGGAACCATGCGCAGCACAGGAACCTCGATCGGTCCCTCGTCAACCACGGCTTGACGGTTCCAGCGAGAGAAAGCCCCGAAACCTCCGATGATCCGGCCTGACCAAGAGAATCGGGCCTGCCTGAGACGAAATGTCGCCTAAACCCTTCGTGGTCGCTTGGCCGGACGTCAGTCGGGTTGACAGCCCGGCCGACCCACGGTTAAATCGCCGCACCTGACCGGGACGCGTGCGAGCAACCGTTGCTGAACCAGGAACGAAGGACTCGGCGCGGGGGAGAGATACCAGGATCCTTAAGAAATTTCAAGATAGAATTTCTCGCGAGGATCCGACAGGGATTTCAGGCGTACCAAGGATGGTGACCGTTGCGGGGCGACCCGATTCAGGGATGGATCGGGCCCCGCAACCGTGACGAACTGGATCGCTCCCGGCGACCCATCCTTCCTTCTCAGGACGCCTCCGCTCCTATTGATCGAAACGCGACGCCCGACGGCGACGCGCTGAAGCTTCACCGGGCCGCCGTCGGCCCGGCGATTCAAGGATGAACGCCCAGCCGGCCTCGCGCCACCGCGAGTCGGCCGGGTCGAGCAGGTTCGAGGAAGGGACCGCCTATGGGGCCGAACGTCGGAAACCCGAGCGCGTCACGCACGTCGCCCCACAGGACGTTTCGCCCACCGGCGCGTCCTGCGGTTGAGCGACGACGCGAATGGTTGAAGCGGTTGTACGCGGACGAACCGGCGAACTGCAAACGAGCCCTCGTCCCGTTCCTCCGGAATCTGCTCTATTTCGGCCTGATCTTCGCAGTATGCCTGCAATACCGGATCGAGGGCCGCGCCTTCCAGCTCTTGCTTCAAGTGGCCGGTCTGGCGTTTCCGATCCACTACCTAGCTCCGTATCGCTGGAAGAAGGCCGTGTTCCTGGCGGCTTCGGTCGCCGGGTTGTTCCTGGTGTTCGGGACGGACGTCGGCGCGGTGATCGTCGCTTTTTCGGCGACGATGATCGGAATCGCCCGACTTCCCGTCTCGTGGAACCTCCGGGTCGGCCTGCTGACGGCGTTGACGGTCTTTCTCACGTGCGGTCGGCCGATCGCGTTGTTCGAGGCGGTACCCTCGACGGTCTGGCCGGTGCTCGGCTCGATGTTCATGTTCCGCATGATCATCTACATGTACGAGTTGAAGCACGCGAAGAAGCCGGAGTCGCTCACCGACGCGGTCGGTTATTTCTTCCTGCTGCCGAACTACTGCTTCATGCTCTTCCCCGTCGTCGACTACCGGACCTGGCAACGCGGCTTCTTCGCCGCTCCGGTCCACGACGTCCAGCGCCGGGGGCTGGAGATGGTCTTTCGCGGGGTGGTGCAGCTGATCCTCTACCGGCTGATCGATCAAGAACTGCTGATCCCGTCGTCGGAGGTCCATGGTTTCTGGAGCCTGATCGGGTTCCTGACGTTCAACTACCTGGTGTACCTCCAGGTCTCGGGACAGTTCCACGTCGCCTGCGGCATGTTGCACATGTTCGGCTATCAGCTTCCGGACACGCACCACCATTACCTGCTCGCGACGGGGTTCACCGACTACTGGCGCCGGATCAACATCTACTGGAAGGACTTCATGGTCCGACTGGTGTTCAACCCGGTCGTCTTCCGCCTCAAGAAGTGGCCGCAGCCCGTGGCGCTGTCGGCGGCGACGGTGGCGGTCTTCTTCGTGACCTGGCTGCTGCACGCCTATCAATCGTTCTGGCTGCGGGGCGACTGGGGCTTCACCGTCCCGGACGCCGTCTTCTGGAGCGTGCTGGGCGGCTTCGTGCTGGTGAACGTCCAGATGGACGCTCGCCGCGGGCCGGTCCGACCCAAGTCGAAACAGGCCGGCGACGCCGCTCCGCGGTTCGACGTCCGCGGGCAGGCGGTCCGCGGGCTCAAGATCGCCGCCACGTTCGCGACCATCACACTGCTGTGGTCGCTCTGGAACAGTCCGAGCCTCGCGGCCTGGTTCGAGTTACTGGCCCGCGGCCTTCAGGCGTCGTGACAGAGGGGGGAACCGAACGGTCATGGCGCTCATCCAGACCACTTCGCTCCGTGCGGCCCGCATCAGCATGCTTCAGGCGGCGGCTCTCGTGGCGATCTCGCTGTTGCCGATCCCATCCGGCTGGGTGAAATCTCACCGGCTGCTGGCCTCGGCGACCTCAAACCCGTCCGACCGGGCGGACGCCGACCACCATGCCACGGGCTACTACGAGGGCCTCGTCGGCGGCGCCGAGGGCCCCGGCGGGCGCGGCGAGTTGACGCTCAAGCTGATGGGCAAGCCCAACGGCTGGGTCCGGTTCAACGACGCCGGCGTCGTCCGCCACCTCAAGGCCGACTTCCTCCACTTCGAGCTGATCCCGAAGATGGACAGCGTCCTCTTCAGCCAGCCGTTCGTGACGAACTCGCACGGCATGCACAGCCCGGAGGTGAGCGTCGAGAAGCCGCCGGGCGTCTTTCGGATCGCCCTGCTCGGCGCATCGATGGATATGGGCTGGGGCGTGAAATACCAGGACGATTACGCTTACCAGCTTGAGGGGTGGCTGAACACCCACGCCCAGCATCAGGGCTTTTCCTCGAATCGCAAGTTCGAGGTCCTGAACTTCGCGGTGGCCGCCTACAGCCCGCTCCAACGGCTGGAGTCGTTCCGCCGCAAGGCGAAGGAGTTCAAGCCCGACCTGGTGATCTTCTCGTCGACCATGCTGGACACGCGCCTGTCCGAGATCCACCTCTGCGACGCCTTCCGCATCAAGGCCGACCTGACCTACGACTTCGTCAAGGAGGTGGTCCAGCGGGCGGGGATCACCGACGCCGAGCGTCAGCTCGACACTCGCGGCGAATTGAAAGGCAAGGAGTCGATCAAGCGAAAGTTGGACCCCTACCACTGGGAGTTGTACGACGACGTCGTCACGACGCTCGCCGCCGACTGCCGGGCCTCCAACATCCCGCTGATGATGCTGATCATCCCCCGCGTGGGCAAGGACGCGGACCCGTCGGCTCGGGCCGAGTCGGTCGGCCGACTTCAGGCCATCGCGAGTCGGCACGCCCTGCCGATCTACGACCTGCTGGATACGTTCGACGAGATCGACCCGGCCGAGCTGGAAATCGCCGCCTGGGACGACCATCCCAACGCCCTGGGTCATCACCGACTGTTCCTGGCCCTGACTCACAAGCTGGTGACCGACCAGGACCGCTACCAGTTGCTGTTCCCCGGTCGCAAGGCGGTGGCCGAGTCGGCCCTGCCTCACGACCTCCCCTGACATGACCGCCCCCGCAACCGCGCGCAACGGACCAGACCCCATGGACGGACGCCATCTCAGCCGATTGCTGGACGAGGCCGCCGCGTCGCGGCCGGACCGGACCGCCGTGGAGGACGAGCAGGGACGATCGCTGAGCTACGCCGAACTGGCCCGCGCCGCCGACCGCATCGCGGCCCGGCTCGCGCGCTGGGGCGTCGGCCGAGGCGACCGTGTCGGACTGTGGCTTCCCAAGAGCCTGGAATCGGTCGCGGCGATTCATGGGATCCTCCGCGCCGGGGCCGTCTACGTCCCCGTCGACCCGACCGGCCCCGCCGGCCGCGCCCAGGGGATCTTCGCCGACAGCGGGGCCCGCGTGGTCGTCGTCGCGGCGAAGCTCGCCCCGGCCCTGCGCGCCGCCTGGACCGACCGTCCCGACGCTCCGCGCTTGATCGTCGCCGAGGATGAGGCGGCGGTCGCCCCCCTGGTTGACGGCGATTCCACCTGGGCCGACGTCCTCGCCGACGACGCTCCGGCCCCCCTGCCCCCCCCGCGAAGCCCCGACGACCTGGCGTACATCCTGTTCACGTCGGGATCGACCGGGAAGCCGAAGGGGGTGATGCTGTCGCACGCCAACGCCTTCACGTTCCTGGATTGGTGCCGCGAGTCGCTGGGCCCCTGGGTCGACGGCGACCGCTATTCCTCGCACGCGCCCTTTCATTTCGATCTGTCGATCTTCGACCTGTTCGTCTCGTGCCTGAACGCCGGGACGCTCGTCCTGATCGGCGAGACCCTTGCCAAGGAGCCCGCGGCGCTCGGCGACTACATCCAGGACAAGCGGATCGACGTCTGGTACTCGGCCCCCTCGATCCTCGCGATGATGACCGAGCACGGGCGGATCGACCGCCCCGGCTTCCGGGTTCCGCGACTGGTCCTGTTCGCCGGCGAGGTCTTCCCCATCGCCCCGCTCCGCAAGCTGCGGACGCTCTGGCCGGACGCGAACCTCTGGAACCTCTACGGTCCCACCGAGACCAACGTCTGCACGGCGCTCGAGATTCCCCGCGTCATCCCCGACGAGCAGGAAGGGCCGTTCCCGATCGGATTCGCCTGCCCGCCACTGGTGGGTCGGGTCGTCGATGAAGAAGGGAAAACGCTGGCGACGGGCGCGCTGGGCGAGTTGGTCATCGCCGGGCCGGGCGTGATGCGCGGCTACTTCGGCCGGGACGACCTCACCGCGGCGGCCTTCTTCACCGACGAGCACGGCGTGAAGTGGTATCGCACGGGCGACCTCGTCATCGACGACGGAGCCGGCTGCTATAACTTCCACGGCCGCCGCGACCGCATGGTGAAGAAGCGCGGGTATCGGATCGAGCTGGGCGAGATCGAGTCGGCCCTCTATCGCCACGACGGCGTCGACCGCGCGGCGGTGATCGCCGAGAGCGGGGACGAGGGGGTCGCGATCGCGGCGTTCGTCGCGCTCAAGCCCGAGGGGAAGAAGTCGCTGATCGCCATGAAGCGGCATTGCTCGATCCACCTGCCGAACTACATGATCCCCGACCGGATCACGTTCCTGGACCGTCTGCCGGCGACCTCGACGGACAAGATCGACTACCAGAAGCTCAAGGCCCTGTCCGCGTCCGCCCCTGGAGAGTGACTCCCGTGAAGCACCTTGCTCGTCGCATCTTCACCTGGAAGTTCTACTTCTACGAGCTGCTCCTGCCGGGCCTGGGCGCGATCCGCCCTGAGCGGGCCGACGCGATCGTCCGCTCGGCCGGCTGGGGATCGACGTACCTCCGCCCCGGCCGTCGGTCGCGGTTGAAGACGGCCATGGATCGCGTCAACACGCTGCTGAAGCGCAGCGACGCCGACCGAGCCGACTGGCGTGCGCTCGCCGAGAGCGCCGCGAGATTCACCGCCCGCGACTACCCGCTCGACGGCGTCGGCGACGCCGAGGCCCTCGCCCGCTTCGACGTGTCGGGCTTCGACGACGTGCAAGAAGCGCTGGGCAAAGGCCGAGGCGTGATCCTCGTCGGCAGCCACATGGGGGCTCACATCGCCGGGATGCACTGGCTCTTCCGTCGCGGCCTGCCGATCCGGGCGCTCGTCCAGCGCCCCAAGCACGTCTCACGCGAGTTGAACCGTCGCTTCGACGAGGCCGTTTCACCGTATCCCCAGTCGGAGTTCTTCCTCCGACGCGGCCTCCCCGCGACGGCGGCCGTCGAGCGGATGATGCAGGCGCGGTCGGCTCTCCGCGACGGCCTGGCGCTCTACCTCAACGGCGACATCGTCTGGGAAGGCTCGAACACCCGGACCTGCCGGCTCCTCGGCCGCGACCACGAGTTCCTCGCCGTCTGGGCCGAGTTGGCCTGTCTCACCCGCGCCCCGGTCTTCTTCGTCTTCTGCCGACACCTCGACGCCGGCCGGTTCGCCATCGAGTTCAAGCGACTCGACCCGGCCACCCCGAACAAGCCCGACCTCCTTCTCGCCGCGTACCTGGCCGAGGTGGAAGCTCAGGTCGCCCGCGACCCCTCGGAAGCCGTCGCCTACCTCACCTGGCCCTGCTACACCGAAGCCCCCGAAACGGCCGTCGCCCGCTCCCGCCGCCAGGAGCCCCCGTCCCGCCGAATCGAAGCCCGCGAAGAGGCCGACGTGGTCTCGGCCTGAATCGCAAAGACTCGGCCGACTCATCCCGGGTACGCGATTTGCGTTGTCCACCCTCAGCGGGGAGAACGCAAGATCCGACACCCGGCATGAGAATCTCACCATGAAGGCCAAGCGAGTCACGAGCGGGAAGGTGCGTTACGGGATCGTGGCCGGCGGGGCGATCTCGCAGGGCCACTTCATGCCGGGCGTGCGGAACACGAAGAACTCCGAGTTGACGGTCCTCGTCACCGGAGATCCGGAAAAAGCGGCCGTCCTCAAGGATGAGTTCGGCCTTCAAAACACGTATCACTACGACGACTTCGACAAGCTCCTGGAAGCGGACGAGGTCGACGCGCTCTACGTCGCCACGCCCAATCATCTGCACACGCCCTACGTCGTGCCAGCGCTCAAGGCGGGGGTCCACGTCCTGCTGGAGAAGCCGATGGCGGTCTCGGAAGAGGACTGCCAGGCCATGATCGCCGCCGCGAGGGAATCAGGCGCGAAGCTTATGATCGCATACCGCCTCCACTTCGAGCCCGCAACCGTCGCGGCGATCGAGCAGGTGCGCGACGGCGACATCGGCGAGCCTCGCGTTTTCACGTCGACCTTCTCGCAGCCCCTCGATCCAGACAACCACCGCGCCAAGCACGGCTTCGACGACGGTCCCGTGTATGACATGGGCGTCTATCCCATCAACGCCTGCCGACAACTTTTCGGCACGGAGCCGATCGAGGTCCACGCCGTCGCCTCGCGCAACGAAGATTGGGGCCTCGACCTGGACGATACGGTGAGCGTCACGCTCCGATTCCCCAACGGCGGCCAGGCTGTGTTCGTCGCCTCCTACGCCATGGACAAGTTCGAGCACTATTCACTGGTCGGCACGAAGGGAAGCCTCGAATTCCAGCCGGCCTATTCCTACGGCCACGGCCTCGAATACGACGTCACCACGGGCGGCGAGACCGAACACAAGTCATTCCCCGAAACCGACCACTTCGGCGGCGAGGCGGAGTATTTCTCCAACTGCATCATCAACGACGTCGATCCCGAGCCCGACGGCGAGGAAGGTTGGTGCGACGTCCGAATCGTCGAGGCCGTCCGCCGGGCTCTCGAAACGGGCAAGCCCCAGAAGCTCGAGCCGTACACCCGCCAACGTCGGATCGAGCCCGACCAGGTGATGGGACTGCCGCCGGCCGCCAAGGTGGAGTTGGTCGACGCCGCCGACCCGGCTCGAAAGAACTGAAGCCTCTGCCTGGCTCCGCAGGGAACAAGATGAGCCGTGGCGGGCCGCGCGCGCCCCCGCCACGGCTCTTTCGCTCCCACTTCTTCGCATAAGCATCCACGCCTAGGTCGGCTCGACGGTCCTCGTCGAGGAGTTCGCGTCCCGAACGTCGATTTCCGGCCTCATCGCCCTGATGGTCGGAATCGCTTTACTGACTCTCATCGCTCTCAACGATCAACCTAGCTATACTTCCAGGGGTTGTCCCATACTGATTCAAGTCTGGAATGACCCAATGACCCCATCCTCCGTCCCGCCTCCCGCCTCCAAGACGAACAGCAGCGTTGATGATCGAACTTCAGAAGCGACCTCGACATTCTCCGAAGCCAAAGCCGTAGCCGACGAAGCAGGATCGAAGGATCGGAAGTCCCCCTCGCCCGGGCATGTCCCCGCGTTGGACGGTCTCCGGGCGTTCGCCGTTGTGGCGGTGATGTTCTTCCACGCCCGCGCGCCGTTTTCCGAATTGGGGATGCTGGGGGTCGACCTCTTCTTCGTCCTCAGCGGGTTCTTGATCACATCGCTCATGCTGGACGAGCACTCGCGGACGGGCCGGATCGACCTGATCAAGTTCTGGGCGAGGAGGTTCCTGCGGCTGGCCCCAGCGTACTGGCTCTATATCGCCGGAGTCACGCTGGCCATTGCATCGGGCCTGGGATGGACTCAGGAGAAGTACGGGTGGACTGCCTCCGACCTCGTCAGATCGTTCTGGCTTTACTACTGCAACTACGCCCCCTGGCCGATCTGGGAGCACCAGGTCGTTACGGCTCACCTTTGGTCGTTGGCCGTTGAAGAGCAGTTTTATCTCCTCTGGCCGCTCATCCTGACGATGGCTTTGAGCCTCGGCCTGACTCGAAAATCGACGGCGATCGCCACCTGGGTTCTCGTCGCCGGGATGGCGGCCCGCAACATCCTCGTTCCGCCGTACATGGACCTGCGGCTCGAAATGCGGGGACTGGCGATCGTCGTGGGATGCGCCTTCGCGCTGAGCATGGCGGCCTGGCCAGGACTGGCGGAGGTTCTCGGCCGGCGACGGGTCGGCGAAACCGCCGCGGCGGCGGTGCTCTTGCTGCTGATCGTCGCAACGCTGGCCCTGCGACGGGGCGTCCTCGACATGCAGGTGCTCTGGGCCGGCGTCGTCCCCGTGCTCGCCGTCGGGCTCGCGATCGTCGTAGGCTACCTCTGGCGGCGGAGCGAGGGGCCTCTGGACTCAGCCCTGAGTTGGCGCCCCCTGGTCCGGATCGGCCGGATCTCTTACGGGCTCTACCTCTACCATTTTTTGGTGCTCCACCTCACAGGATTCGCGCTCCCCGGCATGGAGGCCTCACATCCCGGGCTCTACAAGCCGATCCGAATGGTGGTCTACCTGGTCGGGTCCTACCTGCTGGCCTACCTCAGCTACCGTTTCGTCGAGGCGGGATTTCTCCGTCTCAAATCGCATCTCCGACCGCACGGCGGCCACGAGCCAGCCAAGAGCGCTGCATGACTGCCGTCGAACCCACAGCGCGGCGTTGCAGGCGTCGTGCTCCGCGTGTTCGACGACGTAAGGACATCGCAACCGCGAGCCGTCGTTCACGATTGTCAGCCATCCGAATTCCTGGGAGGATGGTCCGTTCGATCCAGGAGGGCTTCTTGAGAAAGCTCCTCCTGGTCCGTGCGTTCTCGCCACCGACGTCGGCCGGGAGTGTTGGAACCGTCGGGGCGTAGTGCCGTATCGAAGCTCGATCACCCCACCGGAACCTCAAGGACGACGATCGGACCACCATGGCGAGCTTTCCCTGGTTCCAGGGTTCAGACAACCCGTACGGCGTGGTCTTTGAAACCGTCGGCGGGCTGACCGAGCGCATCAAGGACGCGCTTGAGGCTGAGTTCGGCGGCGTGGCGGTCCGGGGCGAGATCTCGAACCTCGCCCGTCCGCGTTCGGGGCATCTCTATTTCAGCCTCAAGGACAATCAGGCCTCCGTCCGCGTGGTGATGTGGCGGACCGACGCCCAGCGCCTCCCCTTCGATCTGGCCGACGGACTGGCCGTCCGGCTTGTCGGCCGGGTCACGGTGTACAGCCCGCGCGGGGAGTATCAGATCATCGCCCAGGCCGTCGAACCCGAGGGCATGGGCGCGCAGGAGTTGGCGTTCCGACAACTCTTCGCCCGGCTCTCCGCCGAGGGCCTGTTCGACCCCGACCGCAAACGCCCCCTGCCCCGATTCCCCCGACGGATCGCGGTCGTCACCAGCCCCACCGGCGCGGCCGTCCGCGATTTGCTTCAGGTCACCGGCCGGCGGTGGAAGGGAACGGACGTCGTCATCGTGCCGACCCGCGTCCAGGGGATCGGCGTGGGCCGTGAGATCGCCGCCGCCCTGGAACTGGCCGGACTCATCCCCGGAGTCGAGGTCGTCGTCGTCGCCCGAGGCGGCGGCAGTGCGGAGGATCTCGGCCCGTTCAACGACGAACTCGTCGTGCGGGCGATCGCCGGCTGTCCCGTCCCCGTCGTCGCGGCCGTCGGCCACGAGATCGACGTGACCCTTGCCGACCTGGCCGCCGACCGACGCGCCCTGACCCCCAGCGAGGCCGGCGAACTCGTCGTTCCCGACGCGGCTGAGATCGCCATGCACCTGGACCGACTCGGCCAGGCGCTCCACCACGCCGGGGCGGGAAGGCTCCGCGAAACCCGAACCAATTTGGACTCCCTCGCCCAGGCTCTGCTCCAGGCGGCTCGCCAGAACCTGGAACACCGCAAGCACCGCCTCGACCGCCTCAAATCCTCCCTCGAAGCCCTGAATCCCCAGGCCGTTCTGGCCCGGGGCTACAGCCTCACCCTGACCGAAGACGGGCGCACGGTCGTCCGCGACCCCTCCCAGGCCCCTCCAGGCGTAATCATCCACTCTCTACTCGCCAACGGCCGCCTCACCTCCCGCGTCGAGGATTGAGCCGTATTCGAGAAGCTCCGTAAAGAAAATTCCACAAGCAGCGCCCTGGAAAGATGAGCCGACTGGCGTACATTTCTGCTTGATCGCGATTTGATAATCTGGGTATTCTAGGCGGTCGATGCTGGCAGCGCCTGATGTCCGAACGCGCCAATCGATACACGCCATGCACCGCGCATGGCTGCATACGCCGTTGACATCAGGACTTCGATCCGCACTCTCCGCCAATCGATCGGCATCTTTGCATCCGAGAGGCACTCTTCCATGATGACGACGAAGACGACGCACCAGGGACGTCTGAGCGTGGACTGGAGGTCCTGGAGTCAAGGCAAGGGCGCGGGGCGTCGCAGGCGACACGTCCGAGGAGAGACGCTGCGGAGGATCGAGGCTCTGGAGGATCGGCGGCTGCTGGCGGCGACGATCAACATCGACGCCGCCGCCTTGCTGAGCTACGCGACCGATTCCGCCGCGACCGAGGCGCTGACGATTTCGGTCTCGGGAACAACGTACACGTTCTCGTCGGATCAGATGATCAACGTGGCCTCAAACGTTCCCGGTCTGACCGTGACGGGGGACGGAGGCAATGTGGTCACCGTCGACGGGATCACCGGCCTCGCCGTGAGCGTCAACACGGCATCCAGCGAGGTGACCCTCCTCAGCTCGAACGTGGCCACGGAGATCGATCCGGGGACGAGCGCCGGAGCAAGCCAGCTGAACATTGGCGCCGGAGATCTGTCCGGTCTCAGCAGCGTGATCACGATCGCTCCCGGCGGCTTGGGGACGGGGCCTGACTTCAATGTTACGGTCGACGGCTCGGCGGGCGCGACGGCCGGCGTCTGGAACCTGGCGCCGATCGGCTCGGTCTCCCAGTTGACGGGGATTGGCGCAGGGGCCGCGGTGACCTACACCCCCGGCCGCATCGGCGGGTTCACGCTGTTGAACGCCGCCCTGCAGGCGAACTCGTTGACCGTTGATTTCGCCGTCGGCAACCCACTCCCCACCGCCATCATGGCCTACAACGGCGGAGCCACTGCTTCCTCCGCGGCCAAGAGCGACCTGATTCTGATCGGCGACCCAGAGGTCGCGTTCACGAGCGAGACCTACACGACCGGCGGCGGAACCGGGGGCTCGTTGCAGTTCCTGGACGAGGATTCCAACTCGACGGGGATCGACTTTTCGGGCGTGTCGTCGCACAGCGTCTACGACACGGTCGTCGTGGCGTCGTACGTGTTCAATTACACGGGCGATCCTTCGGTCGGCGTGACGGCCTCGGCCGGCGAGAATTCCGCCAATACGGGGAACCTCCAGACGCTCAAGATCGCCTCCGACGGCTCGCCCGCCCAGTTCGTCGACGTCCACCTCGCCAACAAGACGGCGGTCACGGTGAATCAGCTCGGCGGCGGCGATTACACCAGCACGGTGAACTACGCGATCACCGATCCGGTCGCCGGCCTGAGCAGCCTGACGTTCGTCTCGGGAAGCGGGTCGGACGCGTCGCACCTGATTGCCCTGCCCCCGGCAGTCGCGACGTCCGTCCAGCAGGGGGGCGGCAGCGACCAGATGTTCGTGACGCTCGCCGGGACGACCGCCGCGACCTCGACGACCGTCGACGGCGGCCCCGGAACGGATTCGCTGAGGATCGACGCGGGCGGGCTCGCCCTGACCGCGTCCAACTTCACCGTCAATCCGGACGGTTCGACGACGGTCTCGGGCGCGCCGGTCACCGGCGCGGGCCTCACCTACAGGAACTACGAGAGCGTCACCGTCACCGACGCCGCGGCGCCGACCCCCACCGTCTTCGGCGTCCCGGTCCACGGCACGGAGGGCCTGCAACTGGTCAACGTGCTGGTGGGCGCGTTCACGGCGCCGGGCGGGTTCAAGGCCTCGGACTTCGCCGCCACGGTCGCCTGGGGCGACGGCAAGTCGGACGCCGGCGTGATCGTGCAGGACGCCTCGAATCCCGCGGTCTACTACATCTACGGGACCCACACCTACCAGACGCCGGGCGTCTTCACCACGACGATCACCGTGCGGCCTCTCGCCGGCACGGGGGTGAGCTTCATCGGCGGGATCCCGGTCACGTTCGTCTCCGAGGGCGGGGATCCGGTCTCCCAAAGCCAGAGCGCGATCATCCAGGACGCAGGGCTCTCCCTGGCCGTCCAGGCGTTCTCCGGCGTGGAGAACAAGCCGCTGGCCACGACCTCCTCGATGATCGTGGCGACGTTCACGGACCTGGGCGGCATCGACCCGACCCAGGCCAACCCGGCCGGGCAATACACGGCGACGATCTTCTGGGGCGACGGCTCGGTGGGCGTGGGAAGCCTCACGATCACCCGCAACGGCCTCTCCAGCCAGTTCATCGTCAGCGCCGCGCCGCACACGTACACGACCCCCGGCACGTACACGGTCACGGTGGTCGTGAAGCAGGCTGACGGCGGCGCCACGGCGGTCGCCTCGAACTTCGCGCACATCGCCGACGCCGCGCTGACGGCCGCGACCCCGCTGGCGGTCAACCCGGTTACGGAAGCCTCTCAGTTCGTCGACCTGGCGATCAGCGCGTTCAACGACGCCAATCCGCTGGCGACCGTCGATCAGTACAAGGTCCTGGTCGACTATGGCGACGGCACCGGCCTCCAGGCCGCCACGGTCGTCCAGCCCAACGGGATCGGCACGACGTTCTACATCCTGGGCACGCACACCTACGCCAACACCTTGGCCGCGGGCGCCAGCCCCATCACCACGGTCGGAACGTCGCCCGCGACGGCCGCCACGCTTAATGGGACGTACACGCTCAAGATCTACGTCCAGGACACCTTCGGCTCGGCCGTGAACCTGACCAACACGCTGGCCGTCGACGACCGGGCCCTGACCGTCGCCGGCACCCTCGACTCGGCGTCGGACACGGGGATCTCGAACACCGACGGCGTCACCAACGACAATACGCCGAGCTTCACCGGCAGGGTCAGTGAGGGCGGGTCGACCGTCGCGCTGTACGCCTCGCTCAACGGCGGCTCGCCGTTCCTGATCGGCTCGACCTCGGCCGACGCCGCGGGCGTGTGGAGCATCACGCCGGCCGCGGCGCTGGCCGACGGCGGTTACACGATCTCCGCCCAGGCGATCGACTCGTTCGGCCACACCGTCGGCGCCCTGACGACCATCCGGTCGGGCCTGGTGATCGACACGGTCGGTCCCAAGATCACCAACGTCCTGCTCGACGGCTGGCGAGGCCAGGTGATCGTCACGCTCGAGGACTTCGGCGGGGTCTCGAACATCGGCTCCGGCCTGGCCGCGTCCGCCGTCCAGGACGCCAACAACTACGTTCTCACCAAGCTGCTGGCGAAGAATACGAACCTCCGCCCGTGGCTGATCACGTCGATCTCGGTCTCGCCCGGATCGACCACTGGCGAGCAGGTGGCGACCATCCAGTTCAACGGCGGGGCCCAGATCCGAGGCGGGAAGTACCTGTTCAAGGCCCTTTCCGTCGACCCGACGAACCTCTCGGGGATTCGCGACATCGCGGGCAACGCCCTCGACGGCGAGTTCTACGGGTATTTCCCGTCGGGGAACAACGTCAACGGCGGGAACTTCGTGGCGGAGCTCGACGCGATCCACCACACCGTCTATCCGCCCAAGACCCAGGTGGGAACGGCCACGCCGGTCTCGCCGGCGGGTCGTGCGGCGACCGGCGCGTACCTGAGCAGCGACGGTACGCTCACCCCTTCGGCGTCGGCGGCGGTTAAGCTGTCGGCGGCCCGGCAGGTCGCGACGTCGGCCCGCGCCGCGCGGCTGGCGGCCCTCCGCTCCTGATCTCGACCGCCGCGATGTCCGCGCCCGGCCTTGTCACCGGGCGCGGATTCGCGCGCGCTGCACGCATCATCCTGATTCGCTACGGAGAGTTTCATGCACCGGGATCGCCTCTCGTCGCTCCGTGATCGCTTCCTCCCCTCTCGTCGTCGACCGCGGAGGTCCTCGCGAAGGCTCTTTGGGGTGGAGGCTCTGGAAGGGCGCCGCTTGCTGGCGGCCTCGCTGGACGTGACCACCGGTTCGCTCGCCTTTCAGGCGACCGGCAGCGCGATGAACCTGTCGATCTCGGTGGATTCCTCGAACGTCTATACTTTCCGCGACCCCACCCAGACGATCACGCTCGGCTCGGGCGCCACGTCCGCCAGTTGGACGATCTCGCCCGACGGCCACACTGCGACGGGGCCCGGGGCGTCGATCTCCTCGATCGCCGTCGTCGGCGACCCGGGGACTTTCAACGATGTGGTGAGCGTCTCCTCGACGGGCGTGCCGACGAGCATCACCACGGGCCTGGGAGCTGACACGTTCTACTTCACCGCTCCGACGATCACCGCGGCGGTCACGCTCTCCAACGCAGCCGGGGGAGCGACCGACTCGGACGCCGTGAACTACGCCCTCGGCGGCGTCGACGCGACGTTCGCCACCGGCGCGCTGGGGCGTGAGACGCTGCAAAGCGCCGCGACCGGCGCGGGGCTGATCAGCGTGACCTCGGTCAAACCGCTCTACACCTCGTCGTTCCCCGACATCGCCCTTCAGCCGGCGCAGCTCGACCTGAATCTGAACAGCCTCTACGTCACGCCGACGGCCCTCAGCACGACCCTGTCGATCGCCAGCAACGTGATCCAGGCGTCGGTCCAGGGGGGGCCGGTCCACACCTTCACGCCGGGGACGATCGACGGTTTCACCGTGGGCGGAACGACCGCCGGAAGCACCCTGACGGTCGACTACACCAACGGCGTCCCTTACGGCCCGAGCCTCGACTTCGCGCCTCCCGTCGCGACCTCCGGCGCGTCGAACACCCTCGTCCTCAAGGGGGGGACCTTCACCCAGCAAGCGTACGTGGCCTCGAGCCCCGGCGCGGGGAGCATCGTTTTCCCCAACCGCACCGTCGGGTCGTCCACGATCACGAACGTCATCGACTTCTCCAACCTCAGCCCGATCATCGACACGGTCACGGCCACGGGCTTCACCTTCTCGGCTCCGAGCGGGGCCCAGTCGATTGAGATGCTCGCCGGCTCGGTCGTCTCGGGCGTGCAGACGACCCGGATCCGCAGTACGACGTCCGCGTTCGAGCAGGTCGACTTCGCCAACAAAACGAACGTCTCGGTCACGACGGGGACCGGCGCCGACACGATCTCCGCCGATCTTTCGACCCCAGCCCGGGGCCTGAGCACGGTGAGCATCGCCACGGGAGACGGCGACGACACCATCGTTCTGCTGGGCGCGGCCGCGACCGTCAAGACCACCATCGACGCCGGCGCGGGGGCCGGCAACCTGATCGACCTCAGCAACGCCAACAGCCTCGCCGGGCTGAAAGGCGACGTCTACGCCCTGGCGACGGGCGGCTCGACGGAGCTGCTTCTCGACGACTCGGCCAACACGGCGGCCGACTCCTTCACCATCTATCGCGGCCGGATCACCGGCGGACCGCTCGGGACGTTCGTCGACTACGGCGGAAGCGGCGTGACGAGCGTGGACCTGCGCGGCGGAAGCGGCAACGACACCTTCACCTTCGTGAACTTCGGCGGTCCCACTTCGGCTCAGACCTACAATGTCGCCGGCGGCTCCGGGACGGATTCGCTGATCGTCAACTCCTCCGTCGCCCCCACCGACATTACGACGGCAGGCGTGCTGAACTTCGGCTCGGGCCAGCCTAGCATCGACTATACTTCAATTGAACAAATCACAATCAACGTCGGCATGGGAACGCCCGTCGGGACGGCCGTGACGATCAACGCCGTCGAGGCGCAGGCCTTCGTCCAGCGGACGGTCGCCCGGTTCTCAGACGCCTCGCCGACGACCGGCGCGGTCTATTACGCCTCGATCGACTGGGGAGACGGCTCGCCGATCTCCGGCGGCCAGATCGTCGCGGCCGGCGTCACGGGCGTTTATGAAGTCCTGGGCAACCACTCCTACGCCGCCGCCGCGACCAGCTACCCGGTGACGGTCACCGTGACCCGCCAGGGGGGCGGCTCCGGTGGCTCCACGACCACCGTCGTCGACGGCGTGCCGATCACGGTCAATAACGGGGTCTCCCAGAACGTCGTGATCTCGTCCAAGGCCGTCGTCGCCGCCGCGCCTCTCAGCGCCCAGGCCATCCCGTTCAGCGGCCGGGCCAACGCCCCGCTGGTGAACAACAACGGCGGCATCCAGGTCGGCTCGTTCACGGACTCGGGGACGAACCTCGATCCCTCGGCCTACACCGTCGCGATCTCTTGGGGCGACGGCACGACCACGGGCCCGACCCAGATCACGACCACCGGGACCGCCGGCGGGAGGGTCTACAACATCTTCGGCAACCACTACTACACCCAACCCGGGACCTATCCGATCACGATCCTGGTGACCAAGCCTCCGGTAGCCGTGACGGCCCCGGCGGTCGCCCAGGCGCCTCCAGGAGCGCAGGCGGTGGCCGCGACGACGGTGACCATCCTCCCGGCCGCCTTGACCACCATCACCGGCCGGCTCAATCCGGCCAGCGATTCGGGCGTCTCCAACAGCGACGGGATCACCAACGTCGTCCAGCCGACCTACTCCGGTCTGGTCGACTCGCCTGGAGCCACCGTCGCGGTCGTCGCCACCTCGCCCGTCACGGGCGCCCAGACTCTCCTGGGGGCGACCCAGGCCGACGAGGCCGGCGCGTGGAGCGTCACCTCGGGCGCGGCCCTGACCGACGGCTACTACTTCATCACGGTTTACGCGGCCGACCGCTACAACTCCAGCAACGTCGTCTCCACCATCCTCAGCCAATCGCTGCTGATCGACACGTACGCCCCCCGGATCCTGGCCGCCGCCTTCGTCCCCAAGTCGGGCTACGTCCAGCTCGTCTTCCAGGACTACGGCGGCGCCGGCGGCGGATCGGGGATGGCCCTATCGACGATCCAGGACCCAAGCAATTTCACTTATTCGTTTGTCTCCTCGGTCGTGAAGGGCTACCGGCCTCCCTCGCAGTGGCTCGTCGGCCCGATTACCGTGACGCCGGCCACGACCAGCGGCCCGCAGACCGCCAACATCGTCATCAACGGCGGGAAGGCGATTCGCGGCGGCGTGTACCAGATCATCGCCCGGTCGAAGTCCTCCACTCTGGCGTCGGGCCTGCAAGATCTTGCCGGCAACGCGCTCGACGGCGAGTTCTACGGGACGTACCCCTCGGGCAACGGCGTCTCGGGAGGCGACTTCACCGCGCGGTTGGATTCGATCCACAACCGCGTCTACGCCCCAGGGACGAACATCGGCCCCGGCACCACCACGACGCCGCGCCGAAACGTCCGCCGCTGACGACCAGTTATCGAACCTCCGGATGCCAATCCGGGGTCATAGCGGCCTTCCCGCCTCGCGGGGAAGGCGGTTCGAAGAGCCGGATGAGAGGGGATCGGCGTCGCCGTAAGGGCGACAGGTCGGATGCAAGTCCGACTCCGGTCGTTCCCTCATCCGACTGCAATCCAAAGGCGCATCCTGAAGGCCGATCGGCTTGGCCGGCCGATACCGAATCGCTAAGGTGAGGGGGACGACCCACGACCCCCTCGCCCTTTTTGCGATCCAGGACCATGCCCGACGAGCCCGAGATCCGCTTCGAAACCGCCCTGGCCGAACTGGAAGAGATCGTCGACGCCCTCCAGCGCGGCGAGCCCGAGCTGGACGCCGCGCTGGCGAAGTACCAGAAGGGCGTCGAGCTGCTGAGCCGCTGCTACGGCCTCCTGGAGCGAGCCGAGCGGTCCGTCTCCGTCCTCGACGCCTTCGACGAGGCCGGCGAGCCCGTTACCTCCGCCTTCGACCCCACCGCGACCATCGACCTGGCCCGCACCGCCGCCGCTACGATCGTCGCCTCCGTCGAGATCACCCCCGCCGAATCCGACGAGCCCGCCCCCAAACCCCGCAAGCGTCGCACGACCAAACCCGCGACAACGCCCGAACCAGACCCCGAGCCGAAGCCCGCCGAACCAGAATACGACCGCTTCGACCCGCCGTTCTGAGATCCGCAAGGGGGCATCGGTTGACGGTCAGGTCGTGGGACGAGAAACAGCGATGCTCCCAGGCGTGTTAGCCGCTGCGCCGCCGCGACCGGACCGTCAGGCCGGCGATGGTCGCGGCGGCTAGATACAGGATCGACGGCTCGGGAACCGGCGAGGGGGCCGCAAGCCCGGGAGGGGTCAGGATGAACTCGGACGAGATCCCCGAGCCGTTGTAGATTTGGACGAGGATGTCGCCCCGGTCGTCAATCGACGTGGCATCGAGTATCCCGCCGTATTTGGCCAGCAATTCGGGCGGGATGAGGTCGCGAACCTGGGTCGCTATGCCGGTCGTCGTGTCGACCAACGTCGGACCGCCGTTGGCCAGCCTGATAAGAATCTGGCCCGTTTCGCTGAGCTGAGGGACCCCGTAGTAGTGGGAATGGTCATGGGCGAGTTGGATGAACATCCCGAAGTACCCATTAGCTTGCCTCACGGTGTAGCCGACCGCCGGATCGCCCTCGGGATGGATGCTCCGGGAGACCGCGATCGTTCCCAGGACGACCCCGGAACTGTTCATCGCGCTGGGCAGCATGGTGTAAGTCGTCAGAATGGGCTCGAGCGCCCCCTGGTACACCCGGGTTGTTGGCAGGCTGTCGAAGAAACCGGCGGGCTGGGAATGCGGATCGATCCACGTCGACTGGAAAGGGAATGCCTCGCCCGTCGTCCGGTTGACGATCACGCCGGCATTCGGCGCGGAGTTGCCGATGTCCTGGCTCATCCCGACATACGTCGCCGTGTAATACGGGACCGCTTCCGTTCGTGAGGGTGCGGCGAGACAGACCGCAAAGACGACGATCCCGAATGCAAACTTCCACCCTGGGCGAATCATGGCATCCCTCCAGCAGGTCACGCCCCGGGCCGTGATGGCGTCATGCGTGGCCTCGAAATCGGCTGGGAGGGTAAATCGATTCTAAAATTTGGTCAATATTTAAGATAAATAAATCACAGCGAGGAACGGTATCATCCGACATGCCGTGATTGCGGCCACGGGCGGGCGGGACTCGGTGTCCGTTCCTGTTTCCCCACACACCGGGAGGACCGGTGCCAATAGACACACGCCCCTGCTATCGCCCCCTCAAGCTCCGGGATACTCTTCGAGATAAACCGGCTCGCCTCGCGCGACGATCGACGCTCCACGCCCGCGGACGATCAGCCACTCACTTTCTCCTGTCACAGCCCTGAGCGAGACTCTTCCGAGAAAGTTCAAGGGTAAGGGAATCTTGTTGTCCCAGCAGGTCTCCTCTTCGAAGAACTGCCCGTCCGCAAGGTTGACGGGGACCGTCACAGGAAGCGATTCGGCGACGGCGGCGGCAATGATCAGGTCGAGTTCCAGCAGCCATCCGGTGCCGACGTCGACGCCCGGTCGCCCTTCCGACCGGTGGACGTAAGCCGGCGCGAACCGAAGCACGAGATTCCCCGACTCCCAGGCGATCCCCGCGAGCCGGGAATCATGGATCTCGATCATGCTGTTCACAGCTCGTTCCCCTCACCGCTGTGCATCCTCGGTCCCGGCGGCTGTTCGGCCAGGGTGGGCGCCTCTGCCCTGAGAAGCTGATCCCAGCGAGCCTCCACGCGTCCGTTTGGACAGCGGACTCCAGAATACCAGGCCGCCCTGGACATACTACACAGGACGGTTATCATTAATAACACTCTGTTATAAAACCAAAGCCAAGGTCATACCGCAAGCCTTGGCTCTTTGACGCTGGAGAGCGAGCGATGGACGTCGAAGGCGATCGATCGACTCGCACGGTGGTGATCGGCCCGCATTTGGCCGCGGCGCGTCTTGAACGAAGGCTGAGCCAGGCCGAGTTGGCTACTCGTTGCGGCCTGTCCCAAGCCCAGGTCTCTTACTTCGAGCTTGATCGCCGTAGGCCCACGATCGATCAACTGGTCCGACTCGCCGGCGCCCTGGACGTCTCCCTCCACCGGCTGATCGTGGGTTCCGACCGGCCGGGCGGCGACTTGCGCGATCTGGCCGTCGAGCTACGACGGCTGGGCCTCGTCGATCTCTGGGTCGCGGACCCGATCGTCCCGGGCGCCTTCCGGCGACCAGAGGAGGTGATCGCCTTGGCCGTATCAGGAGACGCGCCGGCCCCACGCGTCATCGAGGCGGTCCCGGCGCTCCTGGCGTGGAATCGTCTCAATCCTGTCCTGCAGAGGGCCTACGGTCGGACGGCCGGGCCGCGGATCCTCCGGCGGCTGGCCTGGCTCGCCGACGTCGCCCTGGCCATCGATCGTCGCAGGGGCTTCCCTGGCGGCTGCCGGAGTGAGCAACTCTCCCGCTTCGCACGAAAAGTCCCGGCTCCCGCGCCTGGGTCGGACGATTGGGACGACCTCGGTCGACCGATGGAAGGAGTCCCGAAATCGCCCGTCTGGAAACGGTGGCGGATCAACTACGAGGCTGATCTGGAGCGGTTCGAGCAGCGGGCCCGAGATCTGGACCAGACAGTCAAATCGTCTGGAGTGCGCCGCCGACGACGTGGTGGCATCGCCGAGAGGACGGATGGGGAGGCATCAGGTGGGACCTGACGAAATCATCCGTTTCCTTGAGGCCGTGGACGCGGAGTTGGAAGGACGGGCCGCGGAAGGCGAGCGGCTCGACCTCTACTTGATCGGCCGGTCGGCGCTGATCCTCCGCTACGGGCTCAACGTCGGGACGAGAGACGTCGACGTCGTCCATTTCCACGGCTCGGCACTGGAACTCGCCGCCGTGGAGGCCTTTGGCAGGGGGACCGCGAACGCCGAACGCTTCGGGTTCTATCTTGAGTCGGTGCCCCAGGGGCTACCACCGATCCCAGCGACCTATCGCTCCCGGTCGGAGCCGATCCCGGGTCGATGGCGAGTCCTCAGGCCCATGCTTCCCGATCCCCACGACCTTGCCGTGACCAAACTGAAGCGGTTCCACGCCAAGGATCGCGAGGACCTGCAGATCCTCTGCGATTCGGGCGAACTGGACGCCAACGGCTTGAGACAAAGCCTCGATTCGGCCTTCGCCTGGTCCGAGAAGGACGACCCGGATCGAGATATCGCGGCCAGGAACCTCGCACGGGTCATCGAGTACCTGGAGGGGAGAACACGCACCCTGTAACCCACGCCAAATCGAAGCACCAGACCTTCCCCCGGAAGGCGTTCGCTATGAGCCGCTGTGCATCCTCGGCCCCGGCGGCTGTTTGGCCAGAATGGACGCCTCGGCCATGAGGAGTTCGGTCCAGCGGGATTGGACTTCGGCGTCGGGCAAGACGTGGCCGGCGAGTTCGAGGAAGACGCGGTAGTGGCCCAACTCGGACGCTCCCAGCCGGCTGTAGAAGCGCGAGAGTTCGCGGTCGCTCTCGGCGGAGACGCGAGCCAGCGCCAGGAACCGTTCGCACGAGCGGGCCTCAATGAGGGCTGAGATCAGGAGCCGGTCCACCAACTCCTCGTTCCCCTGCCCTTTCCGCACGAGCAACCGCAGCGCATTGGCGTAGGCGTTCTTGTGGGTCCGCTCCAGATGGCCGCCGCGACGGGAGAGCAAGCGGACGACCGAGTTCAGGTGCGCGGCTTCATCCTGGGCGATCGAGGTCAGGGTCGTGGTCCAGATCTCGGGCGGGGTGGGCTCGGGCCAGCGGTTGAGCAACTCCATCGCGTTGGCCGCGGCCTTCTTCTCCAGATAGGCGTGGTCGTTGAGGAGCGCCAGGGGCTCCTCAAGGGCCTTTTCAGCCCACTCGTCGGGCGTCCGGGATAGCAACGGAAGATCTTCAACCGACTCGGCGAGGCCCATGATCCAGCCTTCTCCACGATTCCACACCAATGACTGCACGCAGCCCCAGACCGCGACGTCTTCGCAGATTACCCAGAATCACGCAGCGACCCCACTCCCGCCACCACAAGCCGCCCGAATCGACTTTATGTCGCAAAGTTTTCTCGGCAGCCATGTAGACAAGGCGGGGGGGAATGTCCACAATAGCAGCGGGCTCGGGGGGTTGGGAGGAAGGACCCCTCCTTCGGGAACGTTCCGCCCGGCGGGACGCGATCCCGGGACTTGTCCGGCCCACCACTCCTTGTAACATCACCTTCATGACGATCAGTTCAGAAGCCCTGACCACGTCGACCCTCGACGAGTACCTGGCCGAGCATCGCGCCCGAGTGGAGGAAGCTCTGGCGGCGGCCCTGCCCGAGCCGGGCTCCGACGGCGAGGCGGCCTGCCCTGAGCGGCTGGCGTCGGCGATGCGATACAGCCTGCTGGCGGGCGGAAAGCGGCTGCGGCCGGTCCTCTGCCTGATGGCGGCGGAGGCCTGCGGCGGCTCGTGGCGAGACGCCATGCCGGCGGCCTGCGCCCTGGAGATGATCCACACCTATTCCTTGATCCACGACGACCTGCCGGCGATGGACGACGACGACCTGCGTCGCGGTCGGCCGACCTGCCACAAGGCGTTCGACGAGGCGACCGCGATCCTCGCCGGCGACGGCCTGCTGACCTTGGCCTTTGAGGTCATCGTCAAGGGCGTCGCGCCGGCGTCGGCGGCCGCGGAATGCGTCCGGATCCTGGCCGAAGCTTCGGGGCCCTCGGGCATGGTCGGCGGTCAGATGGCCGACCTGGAGGCCGAGGACCGCGCCGGCGAGGGGCTGGACGGCTCGGCGGCTGAGTTGGAGGCGATCCACCGCCGCAAGACGGGCGCCCTGTTGCGGGCCCCGCTGGAGATGGGCGCGGTGATCGCCGGCGCCCCGGACGAATGGCGAGACGCCCTGGTTCGTTACGGTCGGGCGGTCGGCCTGGCGTTCCAGATCGTCGACGACCTTCTCGACGTCGAGGGGGATGAGGCCAAGCTGGGCAAGCGAGTCGGCAAGGACTCGGGCCACGGCAAATGGACCTATCCCCGGTTCCTGGGAGTGGCCGGCAGCCGGGCCAAGGCCCGCCAGCTCGCCCAAGAGGCGGTCGCCGCCCTCGCACCGCTGGAAGCGCGTGGCGGGCGGCTCCGCGACCTGGCCACGGCTCTTTTGGAAAGGGAGTCTTGATGCTCAACCCCGACTCGATCCTGTCTCGCATCGGCTCCCCCGCGGACCTGAAGGATCTGTCCGACACGGAGCTTGAGCAGCTCGCCGACGAGATGCGAGCCGAGCTGCTCGGCGTCGTGGGAAGGCGAGCCGCGCACTTCGCGAGCAATCTGGGGGTCGTCGAGCTGGCTCTGGCCCTGCACCTGACTTACGACTTCTCGCGCGATCGTATCATCTGGGACACCGGCCACCAGATCTACCCCCACAAGCTCATCACCGGCCGCGCCGCCGAACTGCACACGATCCGGACCAGGGGGGGCCTGATGGGCTACCCCAACCCGGCCGAAAGCCCCTACGACCTGTTCATGACCGGCCACGCCGGCTGCGCCCCCTCGACCGCCCTGGGCCTGAAGCTCGGCGACGAGATCATGGGCCGCGGCGACGCCCACTCCGTGGCGGTCATCGGCGACGGCGCGTTCCCCTCCGGCATCGTCTTCGAGGCCCTGAACCACGCGAGCGGCTCGCGAAGCAAGCTGCTGGTCATCCTCAACGACAACAACATGTCGATCTGCCCGCCGGTCGGCGGCCTGGCCAATACGCTCGACCGGGCGCGGATGTCCACGACCTACCACGACTGGAACAAGCGGGTGAAGTCGCTGCTGCCGTCGATCCCCCTCGTGGGCGAGACGGCCGAGCGCTGGCTCCAGCAGATCAAGGACGGCGTCAAGGCTTCGCTCCAGCACGGGATGCTCTTCGAGGAGCTGGGCTTCACCTACCTCGGCCCCATCGACGGTCACGACCTGAAGGGTCTGCGGACCTACCTTGAGAAGGTCAAGGCGATGGACGGGCCGATCCTGCTCCACGTCCTGACCAACAAGGGCCACGGGTTCGAGCCGGCCGTGAAGGACCCGGTGAAGTTCCACGCCCCGAACCCCTTCACCAAGGCCAAGGAAGGGATCATCCCCCTCAAGATCGCCTCGGTGGAGACCTACACCGACGCCGTCAGCGCCGCCTTGTTCGACGCCTGCGGCCGCAACCCTCATGTCGCCGTCCTGACGGCCGCGATGTGCGAGGGGAACAAGCTTCAGAAGGTCCGCGAAACCTACCCCAAGCAGTTCTTCGACGTCGGCATCTGCGAGAGCCACGCCGTCGCGGCGGCGGCCGGCATGGCCAAGGCCGGCGCGCGGCCGGTCGTCGACATCTACAGCACGTTCCTCCAGCGCTCGTACGACCAGATCTTCCAGGAGGTCTCGCTCCAGAACCTCCCGGTCGTCTTCTGTCTCGACCGCGCCGGGGTGGTCGGTGCCGACGGACCGACCCACCACGGGACGTACGACCTGGCCTACATGCGGATCTTCCCCAACATGGTCGTCATGGCCCCCGGCGACCGTTTGGACGTCGGCCCGATGCTCGACTTCGCCCTCGCCCACGACGCGCCGGTGTCGCTGCGATATCCCCGCGCCGCCACCGAGACGATCGCCCGCGAGCCCCAGCCGATCGAGGTCGGCCAGGCCGAGGTAATCGAGTGGGAAAGCGACGGCATGATCGTGGCCTGCGGCGCGATCCTGGGCACCTGCGTCCGCGCCGCGACGATCCTCCACGAACGGTACGGCCTGAACGTCGGCGTCATCAACGCCCGGTTCATCAAGCCGCTCGACAAGGCGACGATCGGCAAGGCCATCGAGGAAGCCGGGTTCGTCCTGACCGTCGAGGAAGGCTGCCTCGCCGGCGGCTTCGGCTCGGCCGTGCTTGAGGCGGCCAGCGACGCCGGGCTCTCCACCCAGCACGTCCGCCGCCTGGGCCTGCCCGACCGCTTCATCATGCACGCCGAACGCGAGGAGCAACTCGCCGAGGTGGGCCTGGACGTCGACGGCATCGTCGCCTCCGCCGTGGAGCTGGCCCGCACCGTCGGGCTGGAGTTCTCGGACCTTGGCCCCGGAGCGACGACGGTCGCCTCCGATCCAGGGGCGGCGAACGGCGCCCCCCACGCCAACGGATCGGCGATCGCCGCTGGTTCGCCGACCCCGAAGTAAATCGACCCCGACCGGTCCCCGGCGCGCGGGAGCCCTCCCATGGCGACGACCCCCGAAAGCGCCGGTCCCGGACCGGCCGGCCTCCCTCCCCTGCGGCTGATGCTCCTGGGGAACGGCAGCCGCGATGAGGCGCGACAATACGTCGAACGCGTCGAGACGGCCGTCCGCACCGTGCCGGACTTCGACCTGGTCGGCATCGACCTGACGGCGAACTCCGACCTCACCCGTTGCCCGGCCGACGTCGCCATCGTCGTCGGCGGCGACGGCACGGTCCTGCACACGGTCCGTCGCATGGACGGCCGGCCCACGCCCGTCCTGGGCGTCAACGCCGGCCGGCTCGGGTTCCTCGCCGACCTGACGATCGAGACCTTCCTGGAACGCCTCCCCGACCTCGCCTCACGCCGGTTCACGATCGAGAACCTGATGACGATGTCGGTGACCGTGACCTCGGTGAAAGGCCCGACGCGCGTCTTCCGGGCCCTCAACGACGCCGTCATCCGCGCCGCGCCCTACTTCAAGATCATCGAGATCGGACTCTCGATCGACGGCGAGAGCGTGATGAGCTACCGGGGCGACGGCCTGATCGTGGCCACGCCGGTCGGCTCGACGGCCCACAGCCTCTCCGCCGGCGGGCCGATCCTCCCCCCCAACGCCCACATGTTCGTGGTGACGCCGATCTGCGCCCACACGCTCACCCAGCGCCCGCTGGTCGACGGCGGCCACAAGACCTATGAGCTGACGTCCCACGGCGAGGGGATCGCCACGATCCTCGTGGTGGACGGCCAGATCCAGATCCCCCTCCAGGACGGCGACCGCGTGACGATCCGCCGTGGCGACCCGCCCTTCCCCATCGTCCGCCTCCCCGGGCACAGCTTCTACCGCACCCTTCGCGACAAGCTCGGCTGGGGAACCTATCCCGTCGGCGACCGCGGGCCGAGGTCGTAGCCGCCTGGGGACGCATCGCCATTTGGCCTCTCTTGCACCCTGATCGGCCTCCTGATAAGAGTGCAACCGCCCGAGCCATCGCACCGACCTGATTCAGAGAGGCGGAATCACATGCGCATCTCCGACACGGCCACCGTCTACGTCCTGGCGAGCATGGCCCTGACCACGTCGATCGCCGGCATGTCCCTGGAGTCGGCCTCGACGCTCCCTTCCTTGCCGCTCCTGGCGACCGAAGTCGCCACTCCGAAGCATTCCCCCGCGCTGGCCTGGGCCGGACGAGCCCGGTTCGAGGAACAACTGAGGAAGCAGTACCTCGCCGACCTCGGCACGAAGATCTCCCTGGGCCTCCTGCCGGACGACCCGTTGCACGCCCAGTTGCTCGAAGAGTTTCCGAAGCGAGGACGCAGCCACCAGGAACGCCTGACGGCCTCCTACGCCTGGCTCGCAAAAAAGGCCGATATTCGCGTGAACGGCTGGAGAGGAGCCCTGCTGAACGTGGTCGCCACCCCCGAGGGTCACGAGGTTACGGTCGCCCTCAGCCCGGCCCTCTCGACGCCCCGAGGTGGGGGTCTAACGGCCATGCCGATCAGCGAGCGATATCTCAGAACCGACAAGGGATGGACCTTCCTGGGCGCTGACCCAGCGGAGGGAGCCCCACCTATTCTCACGTTCCATTGAGCCTCGAGAATCGCCGGCATTCCCGGAAACGTCGATGGACTCCCTCTCGATCCTCTGGTCGATCTCAATGGGGAACACTCCAGAGGGAGACGCCATGAAGCTCGACCCCGAGACGAACGAGTCACGTCCTTCGCCATCCCCGCTTCTGACGCTTCGCGTGCTGCTCGTCGCATGGAGCGTGAGTGCGGCGGTCGTCGGTCTCGGAACAGGCCTTTTTGAATGGTGGTATGAGCCGGAACGTGTTCCACCCTTCGAGACCCTGTCGACGTACATCCTCTGGCGGAGCCTGAGCGCGGCCCTTGCGACAATCGTCTGTGGGCTGGTCGTCTACTCGTTTCGCCGAGATCGGGATGACTCGTCCTGGCTCCTGATGCCGGGTGTCTTGATCGCCATGCCGATCTCGCGAGCCCACTCCGTTCCCGAAGTCTTGCTCGTTGGAGTTCTGATGGGGCTCGTCATCACGGGCGTGAGGCGCATCAGCTCACGAGCCGTCGACCGCCGCGATCCGGCGAACGAGGCCGACGGCGTTTGACCGACGACGAAGAACAGTCCCGGCGGCTCAGCCGATCTCCAGCACGATCTTGCCGAACTGGCCGGCCTCGTCCATGTGGCGATGCGCAGCGGCGGCGTCGGCCAGGGGGAAGACGCGGTCGACGACCGGGCGGAGTGAGCCATCGGCGAACTGTTCGAGCATCGCGGCGAAGTCGGCCGGCGAACCCATGGTGGTCCCCAGCAGGTTGAGCTGCTTCCAGAAGATCCGTCGCGTCTCGACTTTCGGGACCGGCCCCGTCGTCGCGCCGAAGTTCACGAGCCGCCCGCCGGGCCGGAGCAGGTCGAGGCACTCGTTATAGGTCTCGCCGCCGACGCCGTCGATCACCACGTCGACGCCCTCGCCGCCGCTCATCTCGCGGAGTTTCGCGGCCCAGTCGGAATCCTTGTAGCAGACGCCGCCGTCAGCCCCCAGGGCCTTCGCCCGTTCAAGCTTCTCAGGACTGCCGGACGAGACGAAGACGCGCGCACCCAACTTCTTCGCGAACAGCAGCGCGAACGTGGCGACGCCGCCGCCGATCCCCGGAATGAAGACGGCCTCGCCGGCTTTCGTTGCCGCCCGGCTCACGAGCGCTCGATAGGCGGTCAGCCCCGCAAGCGGAATCGCCGCGGCCTCGTCCCAACCGAGGCCTGTCGGCTTGGGGTGGATGTTCCCCGCCGGGACCTTCACGAGCAGGGCGTACGTCCCGTTGTCGGGGAGGCCCAGGATTCGGAACTTCGGCCCGAAGAACCGTTCGTCGGCGCCCCAGTCGAGGCTCGGGTTGATGACCACCTCGCGGCCGACGAGTGCAGCGTCGGCCCCCTCGCCGACCGCCTCGACGACCCCCGCCCCATCCGAGCCCATGATGATCGGCAGCTTGATCCCCGCATACGCTCCGGTCCGGATCCAGACGTCGCGGTGATTGAGCGCCGCGGCCTTCAGCCGCACGATCGCCTCGCCCGGACCCGGCTCGGGATCGCGGACGTCTTCCAACCGAAGGAGATCGGGACCGCCCAGATCGCGGAGCAGGATGGCTTTCATGATGAGATCCCTGTTGATTCCGAACGGTCGACGAACGGCGAGCACGACGCCTGCCCGTATCGTAGTGCTGCACCGGCCCAGGTCAATCGACTGGTTGCCCGGCCTCTGACGTCGGAATACTCTGAGATGTAAGCTCCTCGATCGCCTTCCCCTCTGAAGAGAGCCACCGTGAACCTCCCTTCTCCCCTGGTGGGAGAAGGGAGGCGGGACCAAGCCCTGCAAGCGAGTCCTCGATAGGTCAAGGAGCGAAGGAGCAACCATGACCGAAGAGCCGGATCACGACGCCAGCAAAGAACCCGAACCGGTCGACGATCGCGAGGCGATGGAGCAGATCGCCGTGGAAATGGCCGAGCTGCTTCGTCGCATGGCCGAGTTTCAGAAGGAGATGGAGCCGTTCCTCCCACTCCTCCTGGAGTCCGAGGAATCGCCCGATGACGAACCGCCTCAGGGCGCCTGACCGTTAGTCTCGCCGACGAGGCTTCATGGTCTCGTCGAGGTCGTCCAGAAGCGCTTCCAGCCCTTCGAGGTGGACGGACGCGGGCGAGCCGCCGGGCCTTGGGATGACCCTGGGCGTCCCGAGGTCGATGCTCTCGATGTAGGTCGTCCCCGGCGTGGGCGTGGGCTCGGGGGTTGAACCGCCGGCGAGCCGCATGTCGATGCGGTCCTGGATCATGGAGACCGTGTTGACGATCTGCATGAGGCCGTCGTATTCGTCCTGCTCGGCCTGGTCGAGGCCCCCCCGCATGGTCTTCTCGACGAGCGCGTCGAGCCGCGCCTTGACGTCGTCGGGCGCGTAGAGGTTCGTGAAGACCTCCGCCGCCTCGGGCGTCAACTGGTCGACGATGGAGTCGAGGAGCCGTTCCAGCAGGGTCGTCGGTGGTGGGGTGTTCGCCATGCCCGCATCATAACCGCGGCGTCGCGGCTGGGAATGCCGTTTCGCCGACGCCGAAGCCCGCCTTGACCCCCGTCGCCATTCACGAGAAGATCCGCCTGGTGTTCAAACGTTTCCCAGGGAGGAGAACGACCATGGCGAGCGAGCCTCGGAAGCCGGGCGAATTCTGCTGGATCAACATCCTGAGCCCCCAGCCGGAAGCAGCGAAGGCGTTCTTCAGCAGCCTGCTCGGTTGGGAGTACGGCGACATCCCCGGGATGGGCTGGTTCATCCAGGCCGGAGGAAGCCCCGTCGGCGGGTTGTTCGACCTGGAGGGTCCCAACACCCCGCCGGGCACGCCGGCCGGGATCGGCGTCATGGTGCTGGTTGAGGACGCCGACGCCATCGCCCAGCGGGCGAAGGACCTGGGAGGCGATTCCAGGCCCGCGTTCGACGTCGGCCCCCAGGGGCGAATGGCCGAAATCATCGCCCCCGACGGCGCCAAGATCGACGTCTGGCAAGCGAAAGGGATGGCCAGTACCAGCGCCGACCGCGCACTCCCGGGCGTCCCCAACTGGATCGAGACGATGACCCCCGACGCCGAACGCGCAGCCCGGTTCTACACCGACCTGTTCGGCTGGACGGTCGAGAAGGTCCCGAATTCGGCGGTCGACTATTCGATCTTCAAACTCGACGGCGTCCCCGCCGCGGGACTGATGCCGCGTCCGGCGGACCTGGAAAAAGTTCCGCCGCACTGGGCCGTCTACATGACGGTCGCCGACGCCGACGCAACGGTGAAGAAGGCCCTCGAACTCGGCGGCACGGTCTTCGTCCAGCCGCGCGACATCCCCAACTACGGCCGCTTCGCCGGAGTGATGTCGCCCCAGGGGGTGCATTTTTACATCATCAAGCACGCGATGTAGCACCGCATCGAGCCCGCCCCGCGTGGGATCGCGGGGCGAGTTCGACGGGTGGAGCGGTTCGGGTCAAAGGTGCCCGAGGCGTCGGCGGATGTTCAGGTCGCCATTGTCGTTCGAGGTGTAGCTGATGAGGTACTGGCCGGAACCGTTGATGCTCACCGAGGGGTCGATCCGGTTGCCGGCGTCGTGGAAGGTTACCTTGTCGGTGGCCGAGACCTCGGCGACGAGGGCGTGAGTCCCCGTGGAGACGGCTCCGTTGTAGACGACCACGTAGGCGCCGCCGGTCCGGGCGAGGGCGACCTTCGGCCGGGTTTCACTCAGCGAGTCGGCCGTGATCGCCTTCGTGAGGCCGAAGAATCCCGAGGCGGAGAGCCGCCGGGCGGAGATGTCGGCGTTGCCGTTGGTCGTGGTCTGCCAGGCGATGACGGCGTTGCCGGCGTTGTCCATGGAGACGCTCGGGTTCGTTTCCGTGGCCGAGGTCGCCGCGACGACCTGGCTTGAGAGGATCGCGCCCGCCGCGGTGTAACGATTCACCAGAATGTCGTGGTTGTTGACGCTGGAAGCGACCTCGAAAGCCACGTCGAACCGGCCGTCGGGCGTCATCGCGACAGATGCGTCGTCCTCCGTCAGCCCGCTGATCGCGAGGTTGGTGGTGCCAAGGAGGTTGTTGGCGGAATCATACCGCTTGGCGAACACGTCGGGGTGGTTGTTGTTCGTGTCGCGGGTATAGGCGACGACGAAATCGCCGCGGTCGTCCATGGCGACCGACGGATCGTGCTCGCGGAAGGTGCCGACGCCGACGCCCACGGTCCCGCCGACGCGGGCGCCTGACGGGCTGAACCGCTGCGCGAGGACGTTGGAATCGCTCCCCGGCCCGTCCTGGACCCAGCTCACGACGAAGTCACCGTTCTTGTCCATGCCGACGGAGGGCGTCCGCTCGTTGAACGGAGTGTTGACGACGACGATCTCCGGGCCGACCTTCTGGCCCGCGGAGTTCAGGCGTTGGGCGAGGATGTCATGGTCGGTGGCGCTGAAGGTGTCGACCCAGACCACCACCGACGAGCCGTTCGCCGAACTGGCGTTCACCGAGCCGAACTGGGCGTTGCGGGTGGTCGTGTTCACCGTCCCCGAGATCTCCGACGCCAGCGACATGAGCTGTCGGCCTTCGAGGGTTTCGAGTCGGGGACGCCTCTTGCTGCGACCGCGAACGGACCTGAAGACGGTGCCGGCCATGGGAACCTCCGTGAGTTCGTGGGTCGAGTCGTTGAGCGTGGGGACGGGTCGCGTCGACTCCTCCCTCCGCTCGTAACTCAACAACCGCGGCTGCAACCCAACAGGCTTTCCAATTTTTTCCTCCGTCCCGCCTTCCTCTCGCAGACCGACTGCGCCGGATGGACGACTTGCATCATCTGGGAAGGCCCGACTTCCCCGATCCTCCTCCGTTTTTCGTCCTCATGATCCAATTCTGCGACACCATGCCTTATAGAGCGTGTTCCTTGACAACCCGGCTGTCGGAGTGGATGCGCGGAGCGACCACGGGGCCCCCGCCGTGGGGAGTCTTCCGCGCTCAAGGCCGCAGGAATCCGTCGTGAGTCGCTCTCCGCAGGATCCCGAAAACGGGTCGAACGAAGCCACCGAAAAGGACGACCAGCCCAACCGCAACTCGCTTAATATCAAACGGTTACACCGACGCACCCCCGCCCCCCGCGAGGCGCGACCGAAGCCAATCGAACCCACCCATCGAGATCGACGGGCGAGCGGGAGACCGCCCCCCAACCGAGGTGGGGGGCGGCGCGAAGGTTACTTGCCGATCTCGACGAGGACCGAATCGACGGTCCCCTTGAACGCGTGCGGCGACGCGTAGGGGCCGACCGTGCCGGCGGCGTCGCGGCCGACTTGCAGGCCGTCGACGGGCTGACGCGGGATCAGCTTTCCCTGGGCGGATTCGGCGGCCTTGCCGTCGACTTCCAGGGTCAACTTGCCGGTCGCATCGAGTTTGGCGACGAGGGTGTGCTCGCCCGGCGTCAAAACGTCGCCGGCGATCCGGGTCATGTTGTTGCGGCCGGTCCCCGTGCGGACCAGGAACGTCGGCCGGGCGTCCTCGACGTAGAGCGTGTAACCGGCGGCCGCCCCGCCGTGGGCGACGATGACGCCGTCCGGCTTCTGGGCCCGGGTGGTCACCTTCGCCGTGACGGTGATCGGCTGGGAAGCAATGTTCGGCGCGGCGCCGTCGCGGAGGTCGGCGTCGGCCTTGAGGTCGAACCGGGTCTGCTTGCTGACGGTCCGAGCCGGGGCGGCTCGCCAACTCCCCAGCGGCAGGACGTTGGCCCGAGCGGCGTAGGCGTCCCAGGCGGAGGCCATCGCGTGGACGCGGTCGGGATGCTTGGCCGCCAGGTCATGCAGCTCGGAGCGGTCCTCGGCGATGTTGTACAGCTCCCAGGGCTGATCCGATTTGGCCACGAGCTTCCAGTCGCCGTCGCGGACAGCGCGGTTGCCCTCGTGCTCCCAGAAGATCGGACCGGGACGGTTCAGCGACTCGCCGTTGAAGGCCGGGCGGAGGCTGACCCCCTCGCGAGGCTTGATCGCCTGGCCGTCGAGGGTCGTCGGGTAAGGAGCGCCGGAGAGATCCACGCAGGTCGCCATCAGGTCGATGAGATGGCTGGGCTGGGCTTCCAGCTTTCCCCGTCGCTCAGGCTTGATGCCGGCCGGCCAGTGAGCGACGAGCGGGGTGGAAATGCCGCCTTCGTGGGTCCAGTGCTTGTACTCGCGGAAAGGGGTGTCGCTGACGTTCGCCCAGCCTCGGCCGTAGGCGACGTAGGTGTCGGCCGGTCCCGGCATGACCCCTGGCCCGGTCCGGACCTGACGGCCGTCGCGAGTCTGCATCGGCGGCGAACCCTTGAGCTGGAGGTCGTCCGGCCCCATCGGCTTGAGGTCGCTCACCGGGGCCTGGGTCTTCTCGCGGCCCATGTCCTCGGCGCAGGCGCCGTTGTCCTGGAGGAAGAGGACCAGAGTGTTGTCAAGCTGGCCCGTCGTCTTGAGCTGGCTGACGATCCGGCCGATGCCGGCGTCCATGACCTCGACCATCGCCGCGTAGACTTCCTTGCAGCGGGCTTCGCGGGCCTTGTCGGACACGGCCGCCCAGTCCTCGGCGATCGGCGACATCTCAGCGTTCTTCGGAAGGAGGCCCATTTCCTTCATCTTCTGGAGCCGAGCTTCGCGGAAGGGGGCGTAGCCGGCGTCGAATTTCCCCTTGTACTTCGCCACCACCGCGTCGGGCGCCTGCATCGGCCAGTGGGCCGCCGTGTAGGCGACGTACATGAAGAACGGCTTCTCGGGCGATTCCTTCTGATGCTCGGCGATGTACTTGACGGCGTTGTCCGAGATGGCGTCCGTGAAGTAGTACGACTCGGGCTTGTACTCCGGGTCGTTCTCAATGGTGATCAGCTTGTCCTGCCGGCAGAGGTTGCCTGGGTCGAAGTAATTCGCAGCGCCGGCGATCGTGCCGTAATACTTGTCGAATCCCCGGCCGAGAGGCCAGGTCGAACGGTCGCCGTTGGGGCCAGTGAACCTCGTGACGTGCCACTTGCCGAGCATGTAGGTCCGGTAGCCGGCGGGCCTCAGAACCTCGGCGATCGTGACCGCATTGCGGTTCAGCACCCCGCGATAACCCTCGACCCCGCGGTCCTCCATCATGTGGCCGATGCCGGCCTGGTGGGGATACAGGCCCGTCAGCAAGGCCGCTCGCGTCGGGCAGCAGCGGGCCGTGTTGTAGAACTGTGTGAACCGCACGCCCCCCGACGCCAGCGCGTCCAGGTTAGGCGTGGTCAACTCGCCGCCGTAGCAGCCGAGGTCCGAGAACCCCATGTCGTCGCTCATGATAAGAACGACGTTCGGCCGCTTCGCCTCATCGGCGACCGCCTCGATCGTCCCCAGAGCGAGCAACCCCGCGACCAGAGTCCCGCATAGAAACCTCATGCAGGCGTCTCCCCATTCACCGTCCGGCGCACCTGAAATCGCTCCGGTCGCCGCCCCGAGGCGCGCCCGGAGAGGGGCGGCGGCGTATTCCGACCGATCCTAGCGACCCAGGAACGATCCCGACAGAGTCAGGCGGCCTGGAGAGCCCGTGCAACTCCCTGGCGGGCTCGTCTGTCATCGATCAAAATGAGACGTCATGAGCCGATCACACGACGCACCGCTGGGCCGCCACCTCCTCGACCGCCGTGGCTTCTTGTCGCATATGGCGACGGGCGTGGGCGGCATCGCCCTCAGCGCCATGCTCGCCGAAAAAGGCCTGCTCGCCGCCGAGCCTCCGGGCGGTCCTCTGGCTCCCCGCGCTCCCCACTTCGCCGCGAAGGCGAAGCGCGTCGTCCACATCTACTGCACGGGGGCCGTCAGCCACCTGGACACCTGGGACTACAAGCCCGAGCTGATCAAGCGTCACGGCCAGCCGATGCCTGGCTCCGAAAAGCTGGTGACGTTCCAGGGGGAAAACGGAGCGCTGTCGAAGAGCCCCTGGGAGTTCAAGCCTCGCGGCGAGACGGGGAAGTACGTTTCCGAGTTGATCCCCCACCTGGCGGAGCGGACCGACGACCTCTGCTTCATCCACTCGCTGACCTCGAAGACGAACACTCACGGCCCCGGCGAGATGTTCATGTCGACCGGCTTCACGCTGGAAGGCTTCCCGAGCATCGGCGCCTGGGTCAGCTATGCGCTCGGGACCGACGATCAGGACCTGCCGGCGTACGTCGCCATCCCGGATCCTCGCGGCGACCCGCAGCAGGGCCCGGCCAACTGGACCAACGGCTTCCTGCCGGCCGTCTTTCAGGGGACCTCGTTCAACGCCGACAAGCCGATCCGCCACCTCGCCCGGCCCGCGAACGTCTCCCCTTACGACGACCGCGCCGTCCGCGACATGATCCGGATCCTGAACGACGAGCATCTGGCCCGGAACCCCGGCGACGACGAGCTATCGGCCCGGATCGCCGCGTACGAGCTGGCGGCCCGGATGCAGCTCAGCGCCCCGGAGGTCGGCGACCTCTCGCGCGAGAGCCCGGCGGTGCGTTCGCTCTACGGGCTCGACGACCCCAACCCCCTGCTGGCGGGCTTCGGCCGCAACTGCCTGCTGGCGAGGCGGCTGATCGAGCGGGGCGTTCGGTTCGTCACCCTCTTCAACGGGGCGTTCGCCATGGGCGAAGGCGCGCTGAACTGGGACGGACACCGTCGGATCAAGTCGGACTACGACCGCCACGGGCCGATCCTGGACAAGCCGGCCGCCGCCCTGTTGATCGACCTGAAGGAACGTGGTCTGCTCGACGACACGCTGGTCGTCTGGTCGACCGAGTTCGGCCGAATGCCCACGTTCCAGAAGGGGACCGAGGGTCGCGACCACAACCCCAAGGGCTTCACCGCCTGGCTCGCCGGAGCGGGGGTCAAGCGGGGGTTCAGCTACGGCGCCACCGACCCCTTCGGCCACCAGGCCGTCGAGAACGTCGTCGACGTCCACGACTTCCACGCCACAATCCTCCACCTGCTCGGTCTGGACCACGAACGTCTCACCTACTACAACAACGGGGCCCAGCGCCGGCTGACCGACGTCCACGGCCACGTGATCCGCGAAGTCCTGGCCTAAAACCGACCTGACCCGATCGAGGAGCCCGTCCGCCATGTCCGCGTCCGTCCTCGCCTTGCTGCTCGCGCTGCCCTCGGCCCTGGGAGGCCAGCAGGGCGACGACCCGTCCGCCGTCGTCGAGCCGCTGGAGACGGTCGAGAAGCTCTGGGGAGACGGGACCTTCACCGAGGGAGGAGCCGCCGCGGCCGACGGCTCGATCCTCTTCTCCGACATCGGCGACCGGATCATGCGGTTCCATCCGGACACCGGCGAAACGACCGTCTTCCGCGAGCCCAGCCACCGGGCGAACGGCATGATCTTCGACGCCAAGGGCCGGCTTATCGTCGCCGAGGGCGCCAACACCGGCGGCGGACGTCGCATCTCAATCACCAGCCCCGACGGCGAGTGCCGAACCCTGGCCGACCGGTTCGAGGGCAAGCGGTTCAACAGCCCCAATGACGTGACCGTCGACCGCAAGGGTCGGGTTTACTTCTCCGACCCCCGCTACGTCGGAGAAGAACGACGCGAACTGGAGTTCGAGGGCGTCTTCCGCGTCGACCCCGACGGCCGGATCGCCAAGCTGGAGACGACCGCGACGAAGCCCAACGGCCTGACGCTCAGCCCCGACGGCAAGACCTTGTACGTCGCCGACAACGGCCCCGAGCGCCGCGCCCTCATCGCGGTCGACCTCGACGAAAAGGGGAACGCCTCTAACCCCCGGGTCATCCACGACTTCAAGGCCGATGCAGGCATCGACGGCATGACGATGACGACCGACGGCCGGGTCGTCGCCGCCACCCCGAGGGGAGTGGCTGTCTTCGCCCCCGACGGCCACCGACTCGCCCTGATCCCAACGCCAGAGGCCGCCGCCAACGTCGAATTCGGCGGCGACGACCACCGCACCCTCTACATCCTGGCCGGTTCCAGCATCTATCGCATTCCCACCAACATGACGGGCTTCCACGTCTCGCCGAAGTGACCTCACACCTTCCGTCGTCCCGCGACGTTCACCCCCGAGCCGATGATGAGGTCGTGGTCGTAGGTCCAATCGTAGAGTCGCCCCGACTTCATGGGGCGAAGTTCGACGAGGTCCTCGAAGCCTTCTTCCTCGAACCATGAGCGAAGCTCGGCGAGGCTGTGGTGGGACTGATAGGCCGGCGCCCACCAGTCGAAGTTGTCGCAGACGCGAAGGGTCCAGTCGGGGTGGGCGGAGAAGTTGACGAGCTTGTTCAGCGTCCGGTTCAGGATGGGGACGCTGCCGACCGCCCCCAGGCCGACGCACAGCGGTTCCAGCACTCGCGCGGGGAGCCTCGTGGTGACGGCCCGAACTCCCGAGTTGATCCACTCCTGCGGCGCGATGTTCTTGCGGTAGAGCCAGACCGCCAGCCGGCCCCCCGGCTTGACCCGCCGCGCAATCGCCGCGAAGGCCCGACGAGGGTCGGGGGAGTGGTGAAGGACGCCGATCGAGAAGACGAGGTCAAAGGCGTCCTCGACGACAGGCGGGTCAAGCAGGTCCCCCTGGACGATCTGGACGTTGGGCAGGCCGGCGCACATCTCAGCCGCCTTGTCGACGGCGCTGCTGAGGTCGACCCCCAGTACATTCGCTCCGTGTTCGCCCAGCAGCCGAGCATACCGGCCGCCGCCGCAGCCCGCGTCGAGCACGAGCTTGCCCGCCATGTCGCTCGGCGGAACGCCCGTCTTGGCCTCGAAGGTGGCCTCGTCCTCCTCGGGCCGGACGACCTCATACCGGTTCCACTGCCGGCCGAAGCTGCCGACATAGGGATCACCCGCCAGCCGAGGGACGTTCTTCAGGATCGGATAGCGTTCGGCTCCATCGTCCGAGACCAGCTCGTCCCCCTCGACGTGCATCGGCGACCGGGAACGGGGAGAGCGCAGGAAGCTGATCAGGTCGGCGTTAAGGGCGGGTCCGGTCATCGTTCTCTCGGCGAGGCGAGGGCGGGTCGGGTATCCTGCAAGGATGGGAAGCGATCCGAGTCATGATCATACCGGCCCCCCCGCATGGCTGGAAGCCGTCCGCCGCCGCATCGCCGGCTGGCTGGGAGAGGGACTCGGCCCCGTCTGGGTCGTCGCCGTATCGGGCGGCGGCGACAGCGTCGGACTCTTGCGGACGCTCCACGGCCTGAGAAACGAGTTCGGCCTGAGCTTGAGCGTCGCCCACCTGAACCACGGCGTCCGCGGCGAATCGGCCCGTGAGGACGCCCTGTTCGTCGCCGATCTGTCCGGCTCGCTCGGTCTGCCGTTCGACCTCGGCTCATGGGCCCCGACCCGCACCGGCCACTTCGAAGCCGACGCCCGCGCCGCGAGGCACGCGTGGCTGGCCGGCATCGCGAAAGAGCGAGGCGCAGCAGCCGTTGCGGTCGGCCACACTCGCGACGACCAGGCGGAGACGATCCTTCACCGGATCGTCCGCGGGACCGGCCCGCGCGGACTCGCCGGCATTCCCGCCAGACGCCCACTCGCGCCGGGCGTGACGCTCGTTCGGCCCTTGCTCGACGTGTCCCGTCGCGAAATCCACGACGAACTTACCAGGCTCGGCCAGAACTTCCGCGAGGACGCGACGAACGCCGACGTGAGCCACACTCGCGCCCGGATCCGGCACGACCTGATCCCGAAGTTGGAGGCCGACTACAACCCCCAGGTCGCCGCCGCCCTCGCCCGCCTGGGAGGGTTGGCGGCGTCCGAGCAAAGGCTGCTCGACTCACTCCTCGCCCCAGTCATCGCGGGGTTGGTCCGCAAATCCAGCCCGTCCGAGATCGTGTTTGAGCGTCGTTGCGAGGAGTGGCGAAATCCACTCCTCGCCAGGGAGATCGTGCGCCGAGCCTGGCAGAAGGCCGGCTGGCCTGAGCGCTCGATGACCGCCCAACGTTGGCGAAGACTCGCCGAAGCCGTGGCCGCGGGCGTCCCCGCCGAGCACCTCGGCGAGGGCGCCTCGCTCCGCGTCGAGGCTGACACGCTGATCCTGGATCGCTCGAATCGGTCGAGGCCGCTCATCGACGACTGGTATGCGTTGGAGGCGCCGGGCTCGATCACCATTCCCTGGGCGCACGGAGACCTCATCGCGATCGACGAGCAGGACGAGGACTTCGACGAAGTCGTCGATCGTGATCAGATTCATTTCCCGCTGACCGTCCGCACGGCCTTGCCTGGGGAGCGGTTCGATCCGCTGGGCATGGACGGGCGGCGGCAGAGGGTTGTGGAGTTTCTGCGCCTTCGTCACGTGCCGCGTGAGCATCGAGCGACGTTCCCCGTCGTCGCCGATCGCAAGGGGATCATCTGGGTCGTCGGCCACCGGATCGCCGAACGGGTGCGGACGCGGGAAACGACCCGCCGAAGACTCGGCCTGCGGTGGCTTCCCCACGGCCCCGTCTGAAGTTGACGGGTCCGACGGATTGGTCTAGGATTCGCGCCGACTTCGGCCGCTCCCACGGGGGGGATGGGTCGTTCCACGTCCCGAGGGAGGGCTGCGCATGCCGAGGACGTCAGGCGCCGCCGATTGGCTCGGGAGAATAACAGGTCGTCCGCTGGCCCTGGCCGTCGAGGTCGGGTTCCTGCTGCGAATCATCGCGGCGGACCTGGTGGAATGGCGCGTCCAGCAGGCCGGTTCCAACCGCGTCTGCCTGCTACCGGACGCCGAATACTACTGGAAGCTCGCCCAGACGATCCGCGAGGGCGACCTGTTCCAGATCATCGATTTTGGCGACATCCCCCATTTCGCCCTGCGTACACCCGGCTACCCCTTGTTCCTCGCCGTCTGCCGGGCCGTGACCGGCGATCGACCGATCGGCGCTCGACTGATCCAAGCGGCACTCGGAGCGGCATGCGTCTGGCTGGTGTTCCGCCTGTGCCGCGCGACGCTCGGCGATAACGAGTGGGGCCGGGCCCCGTTGATCGCAGCCGCGATCACGGCGGTCCATCCGTATTTCATCGTCATGTCTGCGCTGCTGCTGTCCGAGGCTCTGTTCACTCCTCTGCTCCTGGCGTTCCTCTGGACGCTCGCGGTGATCTGGAACCGCGAGACCGTCCGGCCGATCCTCGTTCCGGCGATCGGAGCCGGGGCTCTCGCCGGCGCAGCAGTGTTGACTCGCCCCTCGTGCCTGCTTTTCTTTCCGGCGGCTTTCGCGGCGTGGCTGCTGTCCCGGGCGTTCGCGAGGAAGACGTTGCAGCCAGCGTTCATCGCATCGCTTGCTGCTTCGGCGGCGTTCGCGGCGGTGATGGCGCCCTGGTGGATCCGCAACCATCGGATCTACGGCGAGTTCGTCCCGACGGCCCTCTGGATGGGAGCGAGCCTCTACGACGGCCTGAACCCATCCGCGACCGGCGCCAGCGACATGCGATTCCTCGAAGCCCCCGACATCTGGCCGCTCGACGAACGCGACCAGGACGACCTGCTCAGACGACGGGCGTTCGCGTTCGCCCGCGAAAACCCGTTGCGGACGCTGGAGTTGGCTGTGGTGAAGCTCGGCCGTTACTGGAGCCCCTGGCCGAACGCGGAGGGCGTCCGTTCGGTCTGGCTGACTCTGGCGGCCGGGCTGGCGATGACGCCCCTGCTCGGGCTGACCGCGTTCGGCCTCTGGTCGCTCCGGGGCGATGCTCGCGCGTGGGTTCTATTGGCTGGGCCGATCCTGTACTTCGCCCTGCTCCACACGGTGTTCGTCAGCTCGATGCGATATCGGACGCCCGGCGAGGTCCCGGCGATGGGTCTGACGGCCGTGGGCCTTTTGCATCTCGCCGGGGCGCGGCCGCCGAAAGCTCAGACGGCCTGATATCCACGCGAGACGGGAGGAGACGCTCGGCATGGGGTTCTGGCGGCGACTGGTGAAATTCATGCTCTGGAGTGCGATCGTCGGCCTAACGCTGACGACGGCCGCGGTCTGGTTCGCCTACGCCTTCGTCACCGACGGCGATACGGTCGCGCGGCTGATCCGGGCTGAGTTGCGGCTGTTCTTCCCCCGCGCCCAGTTGGAGTTCGGCAGGATTGACTTCCGCCCGCTTCGTGGCAAGGCGACCCTCAAACAGGTGTCGACCCTGCAACACGTCGACGGCCAGCCCTTCGAAACGGCCTCGATCTCCTGGATGGAAGTGCGGTTCGATCCCTGGCGGTTGCTCCACGGCGAAGCCGAGCCCTCCGAGGTGGTCGTCATCCAGCCGAAGCTGCGGATACGACGTAAGAAGGACGGCGGTTGGAACCTGATGGACCTTCCCGCACGTCCCTGGCCGACGGCCGTCATCGAGAACCCGCCCCCCGTAGAGGTCAAGAACGGCACCGTCGAGATGATCCTCGACCCCGAGTCCGACACCCCCACGCCGACGGCGATCCTCCGCGAGGTCTCCGTACGGGTCAAACCGGCCGCAGGCGGTCGGCTCCACTTTGAGGGCACGGCCAAGGGCGATCTGTTCGCCACGGCCGTCGTCAGTGGATCCATCGACCCGGCGACCGGCGACCTTGACCTGTCCGGCGGCCTCTACGGTTTGACGATCTCCGACACCCTGCACCGCCGTCTGCCACCTGAGGTCGCCGCCGCCTACGACGCGATGGCGCTCGAGTCAGGCGTCGTCGACGTCGACCTGAAATCCCTGGCCTTCCGCCCCAACGCCGCGCCTCAGTCCCAGTTGACGTACGACGTGGAGGCCCAGATCCGCGGCGGCGTCTGCGCCTGTCCGTCTCTCCCCTTCCCGATCAATGAGCTGTCCGCAAGGCTGAAAGTCCACGACGGCGACGTCACCATCGTCCACGCCGACGGCGCCAACGGTACGTCTCGCTTCCGCGCCTCGGGGACGATCGGTCGAGGCGACCCGCTCTCAGCGCCCCTCAAGCTCCAGATCAGCGCGACCGACCTGGACCTGGACCAACGGCTGCGGGAGAAGACTCCCCCTCAGTTCGATGAGCTCTGGGACGTGTTCAAGCCGGTCGGCCGCGTCGACGTGCTGGCGGATGTCTCACGCTCCGGGAGCGGGCCGGTCGCGCTGGCGGCGTCAGTGAACCTCCGGGGCGTCTCAGCCCTTTACCGCCACTTCAAATACCCGTTGAAGAACCTCACGGGAAAACTCGTGCTGCAGGGTCGACGGCTGACCGTCGACGTCAAGGGGCCGGTCGGCGACAAACCGGCGCGGCTGATGGGGACGGTTGACAACCCCGGCCCGGACGCCGTGGTCGACCTGGCCGTCGCGGCCGAGGCCCTTCCGATCGACGCCGCATTTCTCGACGCTCTCCCCCCCGACGTCCGCCGACAGGTCGACGCGTTCAGGCCGTCCGGCTCGGTCTCGGGCAAGGCGAGGATCCGGCGGGTTCCCCTCGCCGGTCCGCCTCCGGTGAAACCCGAAGGTTGGCTGGCCATCGACGCCGACCTCGATCTCGACCCCCGCCTCTGTCAGATCACCTGGGCCGGCATGCCATACCCGATCCGGGACCTCTCCGGACGGCTCAGCCTCCACCCCGACCTCTGGATCTTCGAGAATCTGTGCGGCCGCAACGGCCAGGCCGTCATCAGGGGTTCCGGACGCGTCGAGCGGATCCCCGGCCCCGACCTACCCAACGGCGACCCTCCGTTGCGGATCGCCATGAAGATCGACGCCCAGAACCTCCCGTTCAACACTGAGCTGCGCGACGCCTTGCAGCCGGCCTGGCGGAAGTCCTGGTCGATCATCAACCCCCGAGGCGCCAGCAACGTCGCCGCCAGAATCACCGTCGAAACCGACAAGCCGACCAAGGACGACATCCAAGTCGACATCGCCCCGCTGGCCGAGTCGAGCATCGCCCTGGTCATCCCCAAATCGCCGGAGCCAGGGGTTGAGCCCGGCGCGACGATCGAGCTGGCGATGCAGGACGTCCTCGGCACATTCAAGTTCGTGAACGGCCGGGTTTATATGAGCGACGTTCGGTTCAAGTTCCACGGCGCCGACGTGGAGTTCCCGGCGGGAGAGGTGCAAGTCGAGGACAGCGGACGGTTCGAGCTGTCGGTCAAGGATCTGTGGGTCCGCAATCTCCTCTTCAGCGCCGGCCTGCGTCGGGTCATGCCCTCGCTCATGGCCCAGTTCGCCATCAGGCTGGACGACGGCCACGCCTTCTCGGCGCGCGGGAACATCGACATCGGCTGGAACGGCGAGCCGGGGACGCCCGCCTGGTGCCGGTGGCAGAACACCGGCGTCGTCCTGATGGACAACAAGCTCAAGGCCGGGATCCCGCTGGAGCACGTCAACGGCAAGCTCAAGGACGTCTGGGGGTGGTCGGACGGCCGCTCCCTGGAAGTCCACGGGATCCTGGATATCGACAGCGTGTTCTTCGCCGATCTTCAGCTCAGTCAGCTTCAGGGGCCGTTGACGATCAAGGACGGCGTCGCCGAACTCAAGAGCCTGAGAGGCTCCCTGCTAGGGGGAGTGGTCTACGGCAACGGCCGGCTCAGCCTGTCCGACGCCCCCAGCTATGCGGGCTCGGTTCAACTCTCTGGAGCGCAGCTTCAGGAATACGCCAAGAGCGTCCCGGGCCGGCAGTCGTACCGGGGTCTGCTCAACGCCGAGGCGACGTTCAGCGGCCAGGGCTCCGACGTCCGAACGATCCAGGGCCGAGGCGAAGCCCACGTCGTCGACGGCGACATCGGCGAGTTGCCGTTCGTTCTTCGCTACCTCCGAGGTTTCAACAACTTCCTGAGAACTCCCAAGACGTCCGGCCGCACGATGTTCGACTCCGCCGACCTCGTCTTCCGGATCGACAGCGGCAACACCCACTTTCAGGAGATCAAGCTGACCGGCGACGCCGTCAGCCTGAGGGGGACCGGAACCCGCGACCCGTCGGACAAGATCGACCTGACGTTCGACGTCGCCTACGGTCGCAACAACTTCGACGTCCCCATCCTCAGGGAAGCGACCGGCCTGCTGGGGAAGGTCAAGGTTTCGGGGACGCTGTCGTCGCCGCAGTACAATCTGGTACCCCTTCCCGTCTTCGGGTCCTTCCGACGTCAGTGAGTGGAATCCGACTTCGCCCGCCCTGAGTTTCAGGCGTCCGTTCTTCCAGATTCCCCGCCGTCCGTAGTATCCTCGGGATCCTGGAGGAACATCGCATGCGCACCAGCCGGACCGTATCCACCTGGATCATCGCCGCCCTGACGTTCGCGGGGACGACCGCCGCCGAGGAGCCGGCGACGCCGAAGAAGCTGTCCGTCGTCACTCCCATGAAGGAGGGGCTGAACGTCACCGGCATGAACGGCCGGGGCGACGTCGTCGGCTTCCACTGGGAGCCCGAGAACGGCAACCCGGACATCCTCTACGAGGCCCCGTTCTTCGCCCGCGGCGAGGACGTGGTCCGCCTGCCGCTGCTGAAGGGCTATACGTCGACCTTCCCGGCCGCCGTCAGCGACGACGGCGTGGTCGTCGGCCGCGCGAGCAAGCCGGCGCCGCCGAACACCTACGTCTTCCTCCGCAATCAGGCGTTCGTCTGGACGGCCGAGAAGGGGATCCAGGGTCTGGGCGCCCCGGCTCCGGACGGAGCCTCGTTCGCAACGGGCGTCAGCCGAGACGGCCGGCGCATCACCGGGATCGGGGTCGGCGACTACCGTCTGCGCGGGGTTCTCTGGGAGCGCGACGGCGACGGCTGGAAAACCGTCGTTCTGCCCGAGGCCGACCAACTCGGCTCCAACGTCCTGGCCATCAGTCCCGACGGCAAGCGTCTGGCCGCCGTTCAGAAGGGGGAGACCTCGCTCTGGACGGAGGTCGAGCCCGGCCAGTGGCGCCGTGAGCCCCTCTCCGTCGGCAAGCTCGAATTGCTTCCGCGAGGCGTGAACGACGCGGGCATGGTCGTCGGCGTTCGACACTCCCCCGACGGCAGCATCCACGCCGTGGTCTGGACCCGTGAGTCGGGAGCGAAAGCGCTGAGCCTTCCTCCCGGCTTCCAGCACGGTCAGGCGAGCGCCGTGAATAACGCGGGAGCAGTCGTCGGTCAGATCGACGGCCCCCACGGCGAGCTTCCCGGTCCTCGGGCGTTCGTCTATGAGGCGGGCAAGCTTCGCATCCTCGACGAGGGCGGCCCCGACTTCGTCTGGGCCACCACGATTGACGACGCCGGCCACGTCTCCGGCGTGCTGGAGACGGAGGAGGAGGTCCACGCCGATCCGCCCCCCGCCGCCCCCGCGAAAAAGCCCTGACGCGCTTTGGTAGGCGTTCTAGGATTGGAGGGTCGGTCGTCGATGCCTTCCCTCCGAGGTTCCACGCCATGGACTCGATGCAGCCCCAACTCCCCCGTCGGGCGATGCTCGCCGCGTCGCTGTCCGTCGTCGCCGCGCCGGCCGTAGCTCGCGTGCAGGAGGCTTCGGAGCGAAACTTCCTAGCGCCTTCGGGTTACGGCGTCGAGTTCCGTCACACGGTCCCCGAGCTGATCGGCGACCTGCTCCGCACCGAACGCGGCGACCCGAAGATGGAGGCGGTGGTCCCTCATCACGAGTGGTACTCGGAGCACGCCCGACGATCGTTCGGCTCGTGGGGCCCTTCGCCGCGCCGATATCCGCCGCCGGCGATCGCGGAAGGAAAGTCAGTCGAGTGGCGTCGCGAGCGGGTGATCGCCGCGGCGCTGCGGTTCGTGGGCTACGCTTATCAGCACCATCACATCCCCGACTGGGATCCC